>NZ_CP083646.1:1673360-2008032 GCF_020099275.1 Corynebacterium falsenii
GCTGCACAACGGGACAGTCGCTATGACCGGCGGCCAGGACCCCGTCGGCCAGCCCAGCCTCGCAGGGCTTGTGGACATGGTCCAGGCGGAAAACCCCGCCCGGATCGTCGTGACGACCGATGATGTTGCCCGCACCAAGAAGATTCTGCGCGAGGTGCGCGGTGGTGGCGTCGAGGTGATAGACCGCGACCAGCTTGCCGAAATCCAAAAGGATCTGGCTACCACCGAAGGCGTGACCGTGCTCATCCACGACCAGCACTGCGCGGCCGAGAAGCGGCGTGCCATCAGTCGCGGCAAGACCCAGCGGAGTGCTACCCGCGTGATCATCAACGAGCGCATCTGCGAAGGCTGCGGTGACTGTGGCGAGAAGTCCGGCTGCCTCTCCGTCCAACCGGTGGACACGCAGTTCGGCCGCAAGACCCGCATCGACCAGTCCACGTGCAACTCGGACTTTACGTGCCTCAAGGGCGATTGCCCGGCGTTTACCACCGTGGAACTGCACGACACCTCCAGCGCGGCGCACCGGGAGGTTCCCACACTGAGCACCGAGGATCTCCCGCCGGTCACCCTTCCGGAGCTGACCAGCGCGCAGAGTTGGAACGTGCGCATCTCCGGCGTAGGTGGCACCGGCGTACTCACACTCGCCGCGGTGATCGCCACCGCCGCCCAGCTGGACGGCCGCTACGTGCGCGGCAATGACATGACTGGCCTGGCGCAAAAGGGCGGGTCGGTAGTCTCCGACGTGCGCATCGCCGCGACCCCGACCGACGAGCCCGGTGCGGTTCCGGCTGCGGGGGCGGATCTGGTCATCGCCATGGACGGAATCACGGCTGCGGAGTCGGCCACGACGTCGACGATCAGTGCGGAGCGCACCACCGCGGTCCTATCCAGCGCCGACACCCCTACGGGTGTGATGTGTACGGACGTGAAGGCATCGCGGCCTGGTGGCGTCGAAATTGCGGGAACGCTGGGCAAACACGCCCGGCGAGCCGTGATCACCGACGCGATTCGCCTGGCACAGGCCATTTTCGGCGAGACGACGTACCAGACCATGATCCTGCTCGGCGTGAGCGTGCAGGCCGGTGCGCTGCCCGTCTCCGCCGAGGCCATCGAGCAAGCCCTGGAGGCCAATGGTCGCAAGGTGGCGGAGAACATTCAGGCATTCCGGTGGGGTCGTGCCCTCGTGGCCACGCCGGAGCTCGTTGATGGTGTTGTGTCGTCGACGCCAGAAGTCGGCTCCGACCTTGAGATTGTTGCACGGGAGGACACCGTGGCGACCGTAACGGCGGCGCTGGAGAGCGAGCACCGCCCGGCGGGCGCGACGGCGGACGTGGCTGGATTCGAGGAGCTGGTGGACCTCGTTGCCGTGCGCATGGACGAGGTGCAGCGGTGGGGATCGGCCAAGGATGCCCGCCACTACCTCGACGATGTGTGCACGATGTACCGCCAGGAGCGGCGCGTGCGGCCCGGTTCCGTGGCTTTGACCAGGGAGTTCGCGATTGGTCTGCACAAGGTGAGCACGTACAAGGACGAGTATGAGGTTGCGCGGTTGGCCCTCGACGAGGGCTTCGCCACGCAGGTGGCCCGGGACTACGGCGAGGATGTCGCCGCCCGGTTGAAGGTGATGCTGCAGCCACCCTTGCTCCGCGCTATGGGTCTGAACCGCAAGATTGGTCTCGGCAAGTGGTCCGAGCCGGCGCTGCGGAGCTTGGCGAAGATGAAGCGGTTGCGCGGGACCAAGCTCGATATCTTCGGCGCCGCCGAGGTGCGGGTGCTGGAGCGCGAGTTGAAGCGTCAGTACCGGGCGGTGTTGCTGAGCCAGGCGAAGCGGATGACTAGCCAGGAGCGGTTGGCCGAGTTGACCGAGCTGGCGGCGGCTGCCGATGGTGTGCGCGGTTTCGAGGAGAAGAAGCTCAGCAGCGGGCGCGAGATGCTGGCGAAGCTGGGTGCCGCTGGCGGCGTGGCGGTGTAGTGACGGTGTGGCGGTGGAGTGAGCGACACGCCCCGGGCAAATCCGGCGAATTTTCAATATAGACCAAGCGGTCTGCTAAGTTGGTTTGTGTGAGCTTCGTACTATTGTGCCCCCGCCGCGGGGATGACGTATTGGCAGCGGAGTACGACGACTTCCTGCACTTCAGCGGCCTAGCCCCTGAGGAGCTAGATCAGCGGCCGCTGTCCACGCCCGACGCCGAGATCGGTTCTTTCGACGGCGTCAAGGGCGTGTTCATCGGCGGCTCACCGTTCACCATCACCCAGCCCGTTGACCCCGAATGGCAGGATGCGGTGACTCGCCGGCTCGTTGATTTCGTCGCCTCGCAAGTCGACGGTGGAATCCCCGTGTTTAGCACCTGCTACGGAGCGTCGATGCTGGCCCACCACTTGGGTGGACGGGTGGATACCACCTTCTCCGAAAGCGCGAGTGTGAGCACCATGTCGCTGACGGACGAGGGGCGGGTCGATGAGCTCACCCGGGATCTGCCGGAGATCAGCAAGGTGATGACGGGGCACAAGGATTCAGTTGTGGAGTTGCCGGCGGGAGCAACGCTGCTGGCCACCGGCCCGACGTGCCCGGTGCAGGTCTACCGGCTGGGCCAGACCGTGTGGGTGACCCAATTCCACCCAGAGATGGATGGCGAACGCATCAAGCGCAGGTTGAGCTTCTACGAGGATGACGGGTACTGCCGCGCCGATGAGCTGGCGGAGACGTACGCGGCGTTTAACGGTCACGACACCTCCCCTGTCAACGGGTTGCCGCGTAAGTTCGTGGAGTTCTGCCGGGCGCACAGCGCTGGCCGGGAGGAAGCGCTGATCGACCGCGCTGCTGGGTAGCGATCGGCCTGGGGTCAGTTATTGTCCCTCATCAGCACGCGATGTCGAACTAAAAATTCGAACACGGGGATCGCGTTGTCTCATGTCCTGAATACGGTAAGGGCACCGCATTCATACGGCACCGACCGGCGCCGACCGGCACCGGCCATTGTCGTTGACGTATGGAGCGCGGGATCACTACTGACAATCCTCTCGGAGGCGGGAGGAGCTTTCACGATAGGACATGACCCCATGACTTCACCTCACAATCAGAATCCCTACGGACAGGGAATGCCCAACGGCCAGGGAGCGCCCGGTCAGCAGAACAAGCGCAGCAAGAAGACGATCATCCTCGCCGCAGCAGGCGCAATTCTACTGCTGTTCGTCATCGCCGGAATCGTCGGCGGAGGCGATGGCGGCAACGACAAGGCAGACACTGCGTCATCGGCCTCTACGTCGGCATCGACTTCCCCTGCATCGTCTGCAACGCTGTCCTCCGCGGCTGCAACAACAACGCGGGAGCGGGTGATGGAAGATGCCAGCGATGGTTCCCCAACCCCGGGCATTCGCAAGGCCGAGCCCACCGTGGACATGACTGCTCCGATGCTCAACGATCCCCAGGCTCAATCCGGGCGAGGCGGTGCATCTAACCAGGGCGGCGGATCAGGATCTGCAGGTCGCCAACAGCGCAACGCCGTGGAAAGCGCCAACAACTATCTGTCCGTCATGCCTTTCTCCGATAAGGGGCTGCGCGATCAGCTCGCTTTCGATGGCTACCCGCAAGAGGCCATCGACTACGCGATGAACAACATCTCCGTTGACTGGAACGAGCAGGCCGTGAAGAAGGCTCGTCAATACGACGAACTCATGGGAATGTCCGATGCTGCCCTTTACGATCAGTTGATCTTCGATGGATTCACGCCGGAACAGGCCCAATATGGAGTGGACCACCTCTAGGCCCCTCTGGCCCCTCTGAGTCCTCTAGGCCAGCTCGACGATCTCCATGTAGTCGTCGCTCCACAGGTCCTCGGTGCCGTCCGGCAACACGATGACTCGCTCCGGTTCGAGAGCCTTCACCGCACCCGGGTCGTGCGTGACGAGCACGACCGCCCCGGTGTAGGTCCGCAGCGCATCCAGGACTTGCTCGCGCGATTGCGGATCAAGGTTGTTCGTGGGCTCGTCGAGCAGCAGCACGTTGGCCCGGGAACTGACCAGTGTCGCCAAGGCCAGACGGGTTTTCTCGCCACCGGAGAGAGTACCGGCCGGCTGGTTAAGCTGCTCGCCGGAGAACATGAACGCGCCCAGGAGACCGCGCAGGTCCTGCTCCCCCGCATCCGGGCACGCCGAGATGGCGTTCTCCCACACCGACTTGTCGCCGTCAATGGTGTCGTGCTCCTGGGCGAAGTATCCCACCTTGAGGCCGTAGCCTGTAACGATGCCGCCTTCGCCATCGGTGCGCTCCACGCCAGCCAACAGCTTCAGTAGCGTGGTCTTACCCGCGCCGTTGAAGCCCAGAACCACCACGCGCGACCCCTTGTCGATCGCCAAGTCCACACCAGCAAAGACTTCCAGAGAGCCGTACATCTTCGTCAAACCCTTGGCGTTCATGGGGGTCTTGCCACACGGAGCCGGTTCTGGGAAGGAAATGTGCGCCACGCGATCTTCCTGGCGTACCTCATCGAGCTCGTTGAGCATCCGGTCGGCACGGGCCGCCATCTGCTTCGCCGCCCGCGCCTTTGTTGCCTTGGCACCCAGCTTGTCGGCCTGCTGCCGCAGCGCGCTGGCCTTCTTCTCCGCATTGGCCTTTTCCCGGCGGCGCCGAGCCTCATCCGTGGCCCGGGCGTCCAGGTACTTCTTCCAGCCCATGTTGTACACATCGGCCTCGCCACGCACGGCGTCGAGGAACCAGACCTTATTGCACACCGCATCGAGCAGTTCAACGTCGTGGCTGATCATGATCAGGCCACCATCGTGCTTGCTCAGAAAGTCCCGCAGCCACGTGATCGAGTCGGCATCCAGGTGGTTCGTCGGCTCATCGAGCAACAGCGTGGTCTGTGACCGGCCCGACCCAGCGGTTGCGGCAAAGAGGATCTGCGCCAGCTCCACGCGGCGGCGCTGACCGCCGGAGAGCGTTTTGAGCTGCTGATCCAACACGCGATCCGGCAGACCCAGGGCGTTACAGATGCGGGCCGCCTCACTGTCGGCCTCATATCCACCAAGCGCGTGGTACTTCTCCTCCATCCGCGAGTACTTCATAATCGCGGCATCGCGCTTGCGGTCATCTTCGCTGGTTTCCATGATCTCCTGCTGGCGATCCATGGTGCGGCGCAGCTGATCCAGCCCCCTAGCCGAGAGCACGCGATCCCGGGCGGTCTGCTCGATATCGCCTTCCTTAGAGTCCTGCGGCAGATAGCCGATGTCTCCACTGCGGGTCACGCTTCCACCGTAGGGCTCCCCTTCGCCGGCGAGGATGCGCATGGTAGTAGTTTTTCCGGCGCCGTTGCGCCCCACCAATCCAATGCGATCGCCGGGCTGCACCCTGAGGTGCTGGCCCGGAGCGTTGAGGAGCGTACGTGCCCCCACACGCACTTCAAGGTCGTTTGTCACAATCACAACGATCCACCCTATCAGGTGGATTCCCCCCGCTCGTTGCCACTGTCTCAACGGGCTCCTTGAATCCTCCGCTGCTCCGCTGCCATCCTCGTGGCGGGCAATCCCACCGATTGTCCGCCTATTGTTACGGACACCACAGACGTTAAACAAGAAACTCCTTCACCGCAGCTCAAGCGCGGTGCACTTCCGTCGAGATGGGGTAAATAGAGTCCCCGTACTAACCAAGGCTTTAAGGAAACTATCAGCATTTTCGCAGCTAAACGTTGTCCTCGGAAACCATCTCAGCCGGAATAACACTTCTGTAGGTTCGGGGGTAAAATCAAAGCGTTATGCCAGAGCCTCGTCAGCCCGCCCGCGCCTCGTCGACCACCCCCGTTCGCCTCGCCATCGCGGGTTTGGGGCCCGCCGGTGTGGGCCTTGCGTTACGAGCCGTCGAGCGCGGGTGGGACGTGACTTGCCATGACCCCGCCATCGCCGATGGCGACGTCCTCCCTCCCTGGCCCGCCACCTACGGCGCCGTCGACCCCGACATCCCGCCATGGGCCGCAGAGTTCTTCGACTCACCCGCTCCCCTCACCGTTATCGCGGAAACCCGTCGCGAACTGGGTTTTCGCTACCGGATGCTCAACAAGGAAGCGCTGCGCAATGCCTTCTGCCGCGCCAACATTCCGGTCCGCCGCTCCCCCGCCCCAGCTTCGTCGCGCACGTCCGTCACCGTGACGTGCTCCGGCGCCCCGCGCACGGACGCTGCACTCTGGCAGATCGCCGCGGGGGTCGTTGTTTCCTTGTCCGACGCTACCAGCCATCCCACCCCCGAACCCATCTTCATGGACTGGCGAGGCCGTGCCGACCACCATCCCCCGAGCTTTCTCTACGTCCAGCAGGTCGATGATGGCTGGTTGTTTGAGGAAACGATCCTTGCGGCGCATTGCCCTGCGGACGCCAGTGAGCAACAGCGCCTCGTCGATATGCTGCGTGCTCGGTTGGCCGAGAGACTGGACAGCTCAGAGGTACGCGCCTTGGGGCCGTGGATCCAGCTGCGTACGGAGGCGGTCAGCATTCCCATGGGCACGAGGCGCGGAGCGCTGCCTGACTTTTTCGGTGCTGCCGGAGGATTGATCCATCCCGCAACGGGATATTCCTTGGGCGCGAGCTTGACTGGTGCAGATGACGTTCTAGACATGATCGAGCGCACCCACGGCACTTCCGGGCATGGGCGCCGGGAAGGGTTGATGTGCGCGAATCGTCTGTGCGCGCGAACCAATCGGTGGCTAGCGTACGTGCTGCGTCAGGTCGGCGGCGAACTCATCGCCCGGGCTGACCAGGAAACGCTGCGATCATTCTTCGAATGCTTCTTCCGGCTGCCAGCTCCGGTTCAGCTCGCGTACCTCACGGGTCACGATGGCGTGGCAGTGGCCAAGGCGATGTGGCAGTTGCGGGCGCATACGGGCTTTCGCCACGAGTTCTTGCGCCCATTATGGACACAGCCCTGGCCGGTGGCCAGGGCTGTGTGGAAGCGGATGAGAGCGCGCCGCTAGACGGAGAAGCCGAGGTAGCGAAGCTGCTCGCGGCCCTCTTCGTTGATCATGTGGGGGCCCCACGGCGGGGTCCAGACCCAGTTGATGGTGAGCTCGGAGATCTCGTCCAAGGTACCCACAACTGCGCCCTGGGCCTGGTCCTCCAGCATGTCCTGGAGCGGGCAGGCCGGGGAGGTCAGCGTCATGTTGATAACGGCGGTGGAGCCCTCGATCCAGACGTCGTATACCAAACCGAGGTCAACAACGTTGATGCCCAGCTCGGGGTCGATGACATCGAGCAGGCATTCCTCTACCTTGCCGGCGAGTTCAACGTCCTGCTGAGAACGCTCCTTTGGAGGTTCGGGAACCTCGTTGAGGGGCGAGGGATCCAGCTCTGGGCTGGTGGGATTGGTGGCGTCTTGGGGTTCGGTCATGAGTTGTTGTCTCCCGTCGTGGAGCTGGTGTCGGTGTTGTTGGCGGTGTCAGCAGACCCGTGCATGGGTTCAGCCCCGGCATCGTAAGCAGCGGCTTCGAAGGCTTTCCACCCGAGCAGCGCGCACTTCACGCGGGCGGGGTACTTGGACACGCCCGCGAAAGCCACGCCGTCGCCGATGATTTCGTCATCGCCCTCGACTTCCCCGCGGGAGGTCACCATCCGCTCAAACTCGGCGAGCTTGGCGAAGGCCTCATCCACGGGAAGGCCAACGATTTCCTCAGCCATGACGGACGTGGAGGCCTGGCTGATAGAACAGCCCACGGCGTCGTAGGACACGTCCTCGACTGTCTTCCTATCGTCGCTGAGGTGCACGCGGAGCGTGAGCTCGTCGCCGCAGGAGGTATTGACGTGATGCACCTCGGCTTCAAAGGGGTCTCGCAGGCCGGCGTGCTGAGGGTGCTTGTAGTGGTCCAGGATCACTTCCTGGTACATCTGTTCAAGTCTCATTGGTTTTTCTCTTCTCTCTGGCGCGTTCGGCCATGCCGGCCGCGGATTGGCTGGTACTGGTTGCAGCTACGCAGGAGCGCTTTCGGCTGCTACCAGCGGTAAGTCACGCCCTAATCCACGCCGAAGAACTCCTTCGCCTTCTTAATTGCGGCCACGAGGGCATCGACCTCGGCGGGCTCGTTGTATACGTAGAAGCTGGCCCTAGCCGTGGCCTGCACTCCCATGCAGGTGTGCACGGGCCATGCGCAGTGGTGCCCCACTCGAATGCACACGCCTTCGTCGTCAACGACCTGGCCCAGATCGTGGGGGTGGATCCCATCCACCACGAAGCTCACCGATGCACCGCGGTCGTCAGCTGTCGTGGGCCCAATGATGCGCAGCCCCTCGATCTCGCTGAGCTGATCGAGAGCGTAGGCGGTCAGCTCGTTCTCATGTGCCTTGACATTGTCCATGCCCAGATCGTTGAGGTACTTCACAGCAGCGCCGAGGCCGACCACCTGAGAGGTCATTTGGGTGCCCGCCTCAAAGCGCTGCGGCGCCTCGGTGAACGTTGTGCCCTCCATAGTCACCTTCTGAACCATGGATCCACCGGTGAGGAATGGCGGGAGTGCATCCAGCAACGCGCTCTTTCCGTAGAGCACGCCCACGCCGTTCGGACCCAACATCTTGTGGCCGGAAAAGGCCGCGAAGTCAACGTCGAGCTCGTGGAAATCCACGGGCATGTGCGGAACAGACTGGCAGGCGTCCATTACGAACGTCGCCCCGACCGCGCGGGCTCGCCGCACGGCCTCGGGGACGTCGAGAACGGCACCGGTCACGTTGGACTGGTGGGTCAACGCGACGACCTTGGTCTTGTCCGACAATTCGAGACTATCGAGGTCAATGCGACCGTCCTCGGTGGACGTGTACCACTTCAGCGTGGCACCGGTGCGACGCGCCAGCTCCTGCCACGGCACGAGGTTTGCGTGGTGCTCCAACTCGGAGACGACAATCTCGTCGCCTGCCGTGACCTGCAGCTCCCCTGCGCGATCGTCGCCCAAAATGTAGGCAACCTCGTTCAGTGCCTCGGTGGCGTTCTTCGTGAAAACGATCTCCGGATCGTTCGCACCGACGAACGCAGCGATCGCCGCGCGGGCATCCTCGTACGCATCCGTGGCCTCCTCGGCCAACTGGTATGCACCGCGGTGCACGGGCGCGTTGTGCTTCGTCAGGAAGTCCCGTTCTGCGTCGAGGACGTGGACCGGGCGCTGGGAGGTCGCTCCGGAGTCCAGGTAGACCAGGGGGCGGCCATCTCGGACTGTGCGGGACAGGATGGGGAAATCCTTCCTGATCGCAGCGGTGTCCAATGATGTGCTCATACGGGACAAATCTCCTTGAATAGTGCGGTTAACTGTGCCGATCACGCTCGTGCGTGCCGGCTTACTTGACGAACTTCTCGTAGCCCTCGGACTCAAGCTGCTCGGCCAGCTCCGGGCCACCGGAGGCGACGACGCGACCAGCGGAGAAGACATGCACGAAGTCGGGCTTCACGTAGTTCAGGATGCGCTGGTAGTGGGTGATCATGATGATGCCGCCGTTCTCGCGCTCCTTGTAGCGGTTAATGCCCTCGGAGACGATGCGCAGTGCATCGACGTCCAGGCCGGAGTCCGTCTCGTCCAGCACAGCGAACTTCGGCTTGAGGATGCCCAGCTGCAGCACCTCGTGGCGCTTCTTCTCACCACCGGAGAAGCCCTCGTTTACCGAACGCTCGGAGAAGGACGGGTCGATGGACAGTTCCTCCATAGCGCCGCGGGCTTCCTTGACCCAATCGCGGATCTTCGGAGCTTCGCCGCGGACAGCCGATGCTGCGGAACGCAGGAAGTTCGCCATGGACACGCCGGGAACCTCGGTCGGGTACTGCATGGCCAGGAACAGGCCGGCGCGGGCACGCTCGTCAACGTCCATATCCAGCAGGTTCTCACCGTCGAGGAGGACCTCGCCCTCGGTGACCTCGTAGCGGGGGTGGCCGGCGATTGCGTAGGACAAGGTGGACTTGCCGGAACCGTTAGGGCCCATGATGGCGTGAGTCTCGCCGGACTTCACGGTGAGGTTCACACCGTGCAGGATCGGCTTGGGCTCTTCGTTCTCGTCTGCGGGAACAACCTGTGCGTGCAGGTTCTTAATCTCAAGAGTGCTCATGTGTTGCTACTTTCCTCTAATAGCTACTAATCAAAAAGTGACGTGGGGCAAGCGGGGATGATGCGTGCCAGCGTGCTGCTCCAGCCGAGCTGCTACAGCACGGTGTTGGAGAGTTCCTCTTCCACCTTGTTTTCCAACTGCTCCCGGATTCGCTCCAGGGGGATGCGGCGGATGACGTCGGTAAAGAAGCCGCGAACGATGAGCATCTTGGCCTCCGCGCGGGAAATACCGCGAGACTGCAGGTAGAACATCTGCTCATCGTCGAAACGACCAACCGTGGCAGCGTGGCCAGCGCCGACGATTTCGCCGGTCTGGATCTCCAAGTTGGGCACGGAATCAGCGCGAGCCCCAGAGGTCAGCAGCAGGTTGTTGTTCTTCTCGTACGTGTCAGTGCCGGTAGCCTCCGGGCGGATCAGCACGTCGCCGATCCACGCCGTACGCGCGTCGCGAGCCGACGAACCCTTCGTGGGTTCGCCCTGCAAAGCACCCTTGTACAAGACGTTAGAGCGGCAGTTGTTGATGGAGTGATCCACCAGCAAACGCTGCTCGAAGTACTGGCCGGCATCGGCGAAGTACAGGCCCAGCAGTTCGGCGTCGCCGCCGGGAGCCGTGTAGCGCACGTGCGGAACAGAGCGCACAATCTCGCCGCCGAAGCAGGCGTAGGTGTGGCGCACCGTGGCATCGCGGCCGACCTGAATGTGGGAGTTGGACAGGTGAACCGCGTCGCGGTTCCAGTCCTCGAACACCACCGTGGTCAGCTTGGAGCCATCGCCCAGGATGAACTCAACGTTGTCGGAATGTGCACCCGAACCCTCGTAGCGCACGAACACCACAGCCTCGGCGTGAGCCTCCAGCTCGACAACCAGGGTGCCGTAGGAGACCTTGTCCTCGCCCGGGCCGGTCACGGTGATGGTGACCGCGTCCTCGAGCACTGCGTCCTTCTTGACCAGCACGTAGTCGGCAGACTCGGTGCCTTCCCATGCCTGGGCGGCAGCGCGATCCACAGGAGCTCCGGCACGGCCCAGACGGTCGTCACCCTTCTCGAGCGTCGAGACGCTGACGCTGGCGGCGTCGGATTCAGAAACATTGACCGAAACATCGGCACGCTGGCCCGGCTGAGCAGAGCCATCGTGGAGGCCGCGCAGGGAGCGCAGCGGGGTGAATCGCCAATCCTCATCCTTACCACGGGGCACGGAGAAGTCCTCGACCTTGAAGGATGAGAAACGGTCACCCTTGGTCTGATGATCCGTTCCGGCCTTCACCGGCGTGATCGTGGCTTCGGTTTCAGTAAGCGGGGTGGTCATCTGGTTTAGCCCACCGATCCTTCCATCTGCAGTTCAATGAGGCGGTTCAACTCAAGTGCGTACTCCATCGGCAACTCCTTGGCGATGGGCTCCACGAAACCGCGCACGATCATGGCCATAGCCTCGTCCTCCGCAATGCCGCGCGACATGAGGTAGAACAGCTGATCCTCGGACACCTGAGAAACAGTGGCCTCGTGACCCAAGGTCACATGGTCGTTGCGGATGTCGTTGTACGGGTACGTATCGGAGCGCGAGATCGAGTCGACCAGCAGGGCGTCACACTCCACATTCGAAGCGGAGTGGTGAGCATCCTTGTTGATCTGCACCAGGCCGCGATACGCAGCACGGCCACCGGAGCGGGCCACGGACTTGGACACGATGTTGGAGCTCGTGTGCGGCGCCATGTGCACCATCTTCGCGCCGGTGTCCTGGAACTGACCCTCGCCTGCGAACGCCACGGAGAGCACCTCGCCCTTGGCGTACGGGCCGGTCATCCACACGGCCGGGTACTTCATGGTGACCTTGGAACCGATGTTGCCATCGACCCATTCCATGGTGGCGCCCTCTTCACACTTGGTGCGCTTGGTGACCAGGTTGTAGACGTTGTTCGACCAGTTCTGAATGGTCGTGTAGCGGCAGCGACCACCCTTCTTCACGATGATCTCCACCACGGCGGAGTGCAGGGAGTCCGTCTTGTAGATCGGGGCGGTGCAGCCCTCGACGTAGTGCACGTAGGCATCCTCGTCCACGATGATGAGGGTGCGCTCGAACTGACCCATGTTCTCCGTGTTGATGCGGAAGTACGCCTGCAGCGGGATGTCCACGTGCACGCCCTTCGGCACGTAGATGAAGGAGCCACCTGACCACACCGCGGTGTTGAGGGCGGAGAACTTGTTATCGCCGGCGGGAATCACCGTGCCGAAGTACTCTTCGAACAACTCGGGGTATTCGCGCAGTCCGGTGTCGGTATCGACGAAGATTACGCCCTGGCTCTCCAGGTCTTCGCGGATCTGGTGGTACACGACCTCAGACTCGTACTGGGCAGCAACACCGGCGACGAGGCGCTGACGCTCAGCCTCCGGGATGCCCAGCTTGTCATACGTGTTCTTGATGTCCTCGGGGAGGTCATCCCACGTCTGAGCCTGCTGTTCGGTGGAGCGGACGAAGTACTTGATGTTGTCGAAATCAATGTCCGACAGGTTCGCGCCCCAGGTGGGCAGAGGCTTCTTATCGAAGATGTCGAGGGCCTTGAGTCGACGCTTGAGCATCCATTCCGGCTCGTTCTTCTTCGCGGAGATATCGCGGACGACATCTTCGCTGAGTCCACGGCGAGCAGAGGCGCCGGCGGTGTCGGAATCGTGCCAGCCGTAGCCGTACGCGCCGATGGAGTTAATGATCTCCTCATCGGTTTGCGGTGTTTGTGCAGCTTGAGTCATGAGTTTTCGCTTTCCTTCGTGGGGGAAGGGTGAATAGTTGTTAGCGGAATGTGGGTGGTGCAAATCCCGTTACCGTCGGCAATAGTAGCCAACGGTTGGGTGTGTTGACCGAGCAGCTCCGCAACCACCCGGTGTTCCGCCGCACAGAGTTCGGGGAATTCGTGCGCGACTTCCTGGATTGGGCAATGGTGGCGGCAAATCTGCACGCCGCCAGCGGCGTTATCCACGGTGGCAGCGTAACCGCGCTTCGTCAGAGCCTCCGCAATTGCTTGGGCTCTTTGTTCGACGTCCTCAGCATCCCCATCCTCAAAATCCGCCTCCGCCTGCGGGAGATCGGACAACAGGTCATGGATGCGTTGGGAAGCGAAGTCTTCCACCGCCGCTTCACCGCCGGTGCTGCGCAGGGCGCGCAGCGCCAACAGGGCTAACGTGTCGTAATCATGGCCGAACTGGGCGCGCCCCTCGTCGGTCAAGCGGAACAGCTTGGCCGGGCGGCCGCGCTGCCCCGAACGAGGTGCCTCCACAACCTCCGCCAGCCCATCCGCGACGATGTTGTCCAAGTGCCGGCGGACACCCGCTGCACTCAAACCAAATTCTTCGCTGATATCGGTGGCACTGATGGGGCCGTGGCGCAGCACGTGCAGCAAAATCCGGCGCCGCGTGTCGCGTTCACTCGATGTGCGCGCGTTCATGGTCACCTCCGGGATTGTGCTGGTGTGCGTTAGGTCAATGTCGTGCATGGTCGTGCACGGTCGTGCACGGTCGTGCATGTTCTTGCAGTCTCCTGCAGTCTCCTGCAGTCCCCTGCACGGTCGTGCATGCGACGCACCACTGTGGCGTGCGCCTCAATGATTAGACAACACGAGTGTGTCTTAAATAATTCCGCTTGTCCACTAAGGCTACGCTGAATTCCCGTCGGCACTCCGTTCCGCAATCCCGTCGCCATCGCCTGTCCCTGTACCAGTCGCAGGATCCGAGACGATAGAATTCCTTCTCATGACCACCCAGCCATCACCGCGGCGCGGCCGAGCGAGACTCTTCACCTCGATCACGGACCAGCTGCCGCGCCTCGGGCTAGCGGGATCCCGGTCGGCACTGCTCCACCAGGACAGACCCCTCAGCTCAGCCGCCGTACCGCCCTTTTCCGCGGTACAGCTGCTGCGGCTGCGCATCGCGGTGTTTTCCGGCACCCTGGGCTCGCTTCTCATCATGATCGGCGGCGTGGGGGCAGGAGCATTCCCCGTGGTGAACAACCCCCTGTGGGATGTCCCTGGCGTGAACGTGCTGGCGCGCATGCTGCACACCACCAGCGTGGCAGTGTTCGTGGGCATCGGATTCCTCGTATGCGGGTGGCTGCTGCTCATGCGGCTGTGCGCACCCTCCTCGGCCGGTAACCACCGCGTGCTCCCCGAACGAACCCTGTGGCGCGTCTATGTCCTCTGGGTGATCCCCTTCCTGTTCACTCCTCCCCTGTTTACCCAGGACATTTATTCCTACCTGGCCCAGGGTGCCATCGCCGCCCGCGGGTGGGACCCCTACAGCGCCGGCCCAGTCGACCTGCTGGGTATCGAGGATCCCCTAGCCATGTCGGTTCCCCTCATGTGGGCGCACTCCCCTGCGCCCTACGGTCCGGTGGCCTTGGGCTATGGCGAGCTTATTTCGGTGATCACCAATAACTCCATCGTCTGGGGCGTGTTCGCCCACCGCGTGGTGGCCATCATCGGGCTGTCACTCGTCGGCTGGGCTCTCGTGCGACTGTCGCGCCGCTGCGGCGTGCGCCCCACCTCCGCTTTGTGGTTGGGCGTGCTCAATCCCCTGGCGATCCTTCACCTTGTCGGCGGCATTCACAACGAGGCCATCATGCTTGGCCTCCTCCTCGCCGGCATGGAGCTCGTCCTCCGCGGCACCGATTCCCTCGAGCGCCCCACGGCCAGCCGATGGTTCCTCATCATCGTTGGCCTCATGGTCATCTCCGGAGCGGGGCTGGTTAAGGTGACCGCCTTCATGGGGCTCGGCTTCGCCGGAGTGGCCGTGGCTCGCTGGTTCGGCGGCTCACTGTGGGATCTGTGCAAGGCAGCGGCCCTCGCCGGAGCCGTGGCCGTTGTGACGTCCGGTGCCTTGTCCCTACTCACCGGCGTTGGGCTCGGCTGGATTTCTTCACAGGGCGGCGCCGCGGACATTGTCTCGTGGATGTCCATCGCCACCCTCAGCGGCCTGGCCTCGGCATCGTTGGGCATGCTGCTGGGGCTGGGCGATCATCAGGCCACCACCCTGACCCTCTTCCAGGGACTCGGCCTGCTTGTCGGTATGTTCTGGGTGGTGCGCATGCTGTGGGCATCCTTCCGAGGCCGCATCCACCCGGTTGGCGCACTGGGTGTGGCGATGCTCATCCTCGTCATCTTCTTCCCCGTCGTGCACCCCTGGTACCTATTGTGGGCCATCGTTCCCCTCGCCGCGTGGGCCAACCGCCGCGGCTTCCACGTAGCCGCCGTGACCTACTCAGTCTTGTTTAGCTTCTTCATCCTCCCCAGGGGGCTTGCGCTGCCGCCGTCGACGGTGCTCTACATCTACGCCATGGCCGCCGCGATCTTCGCCGTCGTCATGGTGGGAGTCTGGCGCTACGCACGCACCCATCCCAACTTCGCAGAGGCGATCCGCAGCGAAACGCTGAGAAGAACTAAACTGGGTATTCGTGACTGATTCAACTCCCGCTTCATCGCCCACACCACCGGCTGCCCCCATCGTGTTGCAGCTCGAAAACGTGGTCAAGACCTTTGGCCCCAAGACCGCCGTTAACGGTCTGAGCTTGGCCGTTCACGCTGGTGAAGTGGTCGCGGTGCTGGGCCCCAACGGGGCTGGCAAGACCACCACGGTGGAGATGTGCGAGGGCTTCCAGAAGCCGGATTCCGGAACCGTCCGCGTGTTCGGAATGGATCCCGTGGAGAACTCCGATCAGGTGCGTTCCCGCATCGGCGTGATGTTGCAGGGCGGCGGTGCCTACCCCGGAGTCCGGGTGGGCGAGATGCTGCGTCTGGTGGCGTCGTATTCAGAAAAGCCACTGGACGTTGACTGGCTACTGCGTACCGTCGGGCTCTCCGAGCACATCAAGACCCCCTACCGCCGCCTCTCGGGTGGTCAGCAGCAGCGCCTGAGCCTCGCCTGTACACTCGTGGGACGGCCGGAGCTGGTGTTCCTCGACGAGCCCACAGCCGGGCTGGACGCCCAATCGCGCCTCGCGGTCTGGGATCTCGTCTCGGCACTGCGCCGCGATGGCGTGGCCGTTGTGCTCACCACGCACCTCATGGACGAGGCCGAAGCGCTTGCCGATCACGTCTACATCATCGACCGCGGCTCGCTCGTCGCCTCCGGAACGCCCGAGGAAATGACCTCAGGCAACGCCACCATCGAGGTCCCGAACTCCGATCCGTCGCAGGCCAGCGCCTCTGTGTCTGGTTCCGATACCTCGGAGGTCTCGTCATCGGCGACGCCAACCCCCAGCCCGCACCACATGACCGTAGCGACGGCCTCTCCAGTGGATCTCGCCCGGTGGTCCGCATCGATGGGCTCTGATTCCGTGAGTATTACCGACACGGACCGGGAGCGGGTGTACGCCGTGGAGGCGTCGACCCTGACCCCCACCCTGATCGCACAGATCACTGCGGCGTTGGCGGAGCAGGATGTACTGCTGCGCTCGCTCGACGTTGATCGCCAATCGCTGGAGGACGTATTCCTTTCCATCACCGGACGGGAGATCCGCTAATGAATTCTGTGTCCAACACTTCAAGGTCCAATACCTCAAGCAATCGTTTCGAACCCGGCACGTTCACGCCCCGGCCGAAGCTGGCCTCCGGTGGCAAGATCCTCGCCGCACAGGCGAAGATCGAGTCCACGCTGTTCCTGCGGCACGGCGAGCAGCAGCTACTGTCGCTCGTGATTCCGCTGGGCTTGCTCGTGGCACTGACGTTGGTGCCGTTCGGCGGGATGCACCAGGACATCAACCAGATCTTCCCGATGGCCCTGGCTATCGCCCTGATGGGCGCCGGTTTCACCGGCCAGGCCATTGCGGTGGCCTTTGATCGCCGCTACGGAGCACTGAAGCGCATCGGTGCCTCCGGTGTGCCGACATGGGCGCTCATCGGCGGAAAGATCGCTGCGGTCGGCGTGGTGGTGATCGTGCAGATCGCAATCCTATCCATCGCGGCGGTGATCCTCGGATGGCGACCGGAGGGCATTGGGCTTCCCATCGCCCTGCTCGTGGTGGTCATTGGCGTGGCGACGTTCACCAGCTTGGGGCTGCTGCTGGGCGGCACGTTGAGCTCGGAAATGGTTCTCGCGCTGAGCAACACGATCTGGTTCATCCTGATGGGGGCGGCGGTATTTGCCACGATGGCCTCGGAATCGAGCGTGGTGGTGAACAACTGGCTGCTGCTGTTGCCCTCGGTGGCGCTGACCCAAGCGCTGTACTCGGCGCTGACGGCCGGGACGTTTAACCTTTTGGCCATCGTGATCCTCGCGGCGTGGGCAGTGCTGGGCACGGCGCTGGCGCTGAAGTTCTTCTCCTTCACGATGGATAGCGACTAAATTCCGATAAGAGTTCTCGTTCGGCGGTTACTCGCTATGTGCTGTGCTGCCTAATGGTGGGGTTTTGGGGTGGGCAGCGACCTACGCAGTGCCCTGTGAGGTGTCCCGCGTTGACCGCAGCGTGTGGCTCCACGAGATGAGACGGTCGATGAGGAACACCACCACGAACGTGGCCACAATGCCGAAAGCGTTATCCGCGATGCGGGCCGTGGCCGATCCCACGGGGCCGAACAATGCCAGGGCCACGCTGAGGGCGCCGAGGCTGTTGAAGATGGTCTGGTAGCGATACGACGTGGTGAGGCCCACGAGGAAACCACCGATCATCCCGAGAATCGGGCCCGGGATGGGCACGAGCGAGATCACCACGAAGAAGATCACCGTGCCGATAACCGTGCCCACAAACCTTTCGACCATCTTGCGAGGGCGCACATCCGTATCGGGGCTCAATACCGACATCGCAGCGATGCCGATCCACATCGGCCGGTCCAGGCCGAGGAGTTGGCCGCACAAGATAGCCAGCGGCACGGTAATCATGAGCTTGAGCCGCCATTCGTTTTCCGGGCTCCACCGCACGGCATCTCGGATCACATCGCCGAGCGTGCGGTCCAGGCTGTGGTGCTTGTTCTTACGGTAAAGGATTGAGGCCGCCCACACGCCACCGATGAGCAGTCCCACTACCCGCTGCCAATAGCCTTCCGGCGAGACGGGGTAGCCGTAAAGCAGTAGGAAGGACAGAACCAACACTATGTGGTTCTGGAAAGCCACCTGATCGCATCCCAGCCATAAGATGACGCCCAGAGACGCCGCGATTAACAACGCCCCGACCACGGGGGCTGCGTGGCTCGCCAGGGGCGGGATGAAGGCGTAAATGAGGAAGATAACCAGCATGGACGCTGCGGCATGGGATTGCTGGTAGCCGAAATGCACCTTCTGGAACGTCATGACGGCCAGCAGCACCACCACGCCGACGATGGCGTTTTCTTGGCCAAGTAGCAGCACAAAGGCCAGCACGAACGTTGCGCAGAAGATTAGCGTGACGATCGCCTTGAGGAGCAACCCACCGATGATCGGCAGTTTCTGCCGAAAGTTCTCTGCGTTGTCAATCCTGGATCGGATCGTTCCTACGTCGCTCTCGAGAACATCGAGTAGCCGGCGCCATGTACTCGCGGTCGTCATGGGTCCCCTTAGGTAAAGCTCTATGAAAATGTGTCCGGCTGGCTGTGACCAACCCTACGAGTTTATCGCTGCTGTGCAGTCAAGCAAACCCGTTACCGTCTCAGTTGCCCTGTCCACTAGGCTGGAACTTGTGTTGCAGGAAATGACTCAGCGTGCCGATCAAGAGCAAAACATCTTCATCCGGGTGTTCCTGAGATTCTTCGCGTGGGTGCACCGGATGGATGCGAAATTCGGCCTCCCCCGCCCCGTCACCGCCCCGTCGATGAAGAAGCAGCGACTCTTTGCCATCATCCTGCTGGCGTGTCAGACGGGCATTACGTTTACCGGTTCGCTCGTGCGCGTGACCGGTTCTGGCCTGGGTTGTAATACCTGGCCGCAGTGCCAGCCCGGCTCTCTCTTCCCCACTGCAGGTACGATCCCGTGGATCCACCAACTCATTGAGTTCGGCAACCGCCTGCTGACATTTGTCGTCGCCGCTGCTGCTGTGGTGGTGTTTATCGCTGTGATCCGTGCAGCTCGCCGCCCCGCAATTTTGGGGCTGGCTTTCTTCCAGGGCATCGGCATCATCATCCAAGCTGTCCTCGGCGGGATCTCGGTGCACATGGACCTTATGTGGTGGACGGTCGCCATGCACTTCCTGCCATCCATGCTTTTGGTCTTCCTTGCCGCACGACTGGTGGTGCGCATCGGCGAGCCGGATGACGGCTCCATGCAGCCGTTGATGCCTCGCCCGCTGCAGCTGCTCACCAACGGTTCTGCTGCCTCTCTGGCCATCGTTCTGTTCACCGGCACATTGGTCACGGGCGCTGGCCCGCACGCCGGAGATGCCGCCATCTTGCCTGAAAATCGCTTGCAGGTTCCGCTGATCGACATGGCCCACATCCACGCGGGTTTCATGTACCTGTACCTGGGAGTCACCATCGGTCTACTGGCAGGTGTGTTCGCTATGAACCTCGATCACCGCATTAAGACGGCCGCGTATTGGGTCATTGGGGCCTGCCTATTGCAGGCAGCCGTGGGCATCATGCAGTACTGGCTGGGCGTGCCGCGCTGGTCCGTTCCAATGCACGTGATTGGTTCGGGCATCGTCACGGCCGCCACGGGCTTCCTGTGGTCGCTGAAGGCCCGTTACATGGGAGGCAATGCCCAGCTAACTGGCTCGACTGAGGCTGACCGCCAGCGTGAGGCTGTGCTGACTGCCTAGCGGTGCTCGATAACCGCGCGTGCGCGGATAACTGAGACGAGGTCGTGTCACCCAAACTAACCTCGCACGCCACCAAGTAGATCCGAGCCCTTTCGACCCCTTTCGGGCAGCGAAAGGGCTTTTCACGCACGTTGAAGCCCCTGAAACCTCTGTGAAGAATGTTCCAGGGGCTGTTGATTGGAAGGATCCTGCGAGATTCTGCACGCGATCGAGAGAGGCCAGAAGAGCTCTCTAGGAGGGCTCTAGGAAAGCTCTAGTGAAGCTTAGGAGAACAGCGATGCGATAGTGGACCAGCCCAGCACCGCGTCGATGGACAATGCGACGAACAGGATGCTGAGGTAGTTGTTCGAGAGGAAGAACAACTGCATGGGCTTCACCGGGGTGCCGTTCTTCACGCCCGAGTGCAAGCGATGCGCCATGATGATGAACCAAGCGCCGGATGCCACTGCAGCAGCCAGGTAGATCCAGCTGGCCGCTGGCACGAGCAACAGTGACGTGATGACCGTGGCCCAGGTGTAAGCCAAGATCTGCCGAGTGACCTCCAGGGGGGGCTTCACGACGGGCATCATCGGCACACCGGCTGCCTCGTAGTCTTCCCGGTAGCGCATGCCCAGAGCCCAAGTGTGCGGTGGCGTCCAGAAGAAAATGATCATGAACAGGATGATGGCCTGAATCCACGAGGACCATCCTGCGTGGAATGCACCACCGTGGTTGTCGGTGACCACGGCCCAGCCCACGATGACCGGCATGCAGCCCGCGGCTCCACCCCAGATCACGTTCTGCCAGGTCCGGCGCTTGAGCCACTTCGTGTACACGTACACGTAGAACCAGATCGTCAGCAGGATGAAGCCTGCGGCCAACCACGAGTGGCAGAGCAGTCCGAGCCAGAGCACCGAACCAATCATGAGGACCCACGCGAAGATGCGGGCCTGCTGCACAGAGACGGTGTCCTTCGCCAGGGGGCGTCGGCGGGTGCGGCGCATGAGCTGGTCGATATCATGGTCGACCACGTTGTTGAACGTGTTGGCCGCACCAGCGCCCATCCAACCGCCGACGAGGGTGAGGAGAATCAGCCCGATCTGCACTTCGCCTCGAGCTGCCTGCAGCATGGCAGGAATGGTGGCCACCAGCAGTAGCTCAATGACCCGTGGTTTGGTCAGAGCTAAGTAAGCCTTGGCCGTCTCAGCGAATGTCTTCACCGGATGACTCGCCTCCATTGTCCTCGCGTATTTCTCGCGTTTTCTTGCGTGCTTCCTCACCGGAACGTCTCATCTACGCTACCTGAGCTACCGCAATAGTCCGAAAAAGGGCACGCCCCTACAACAGTGCCGACCACGATTGTGGCTCGGCACCTTTTCAACAGGCTTCAACTCTACGCGCTTGTCCGCTGCTGCTGCGGATCGGACTCGCCTCAATATCCGGAATGACCGGTCGGTGGAACACAAAGGTCTCAAACGGCATTACTATGGGTAGCCGTATCCGAATATAACTGCGCTCAATACTCTGAAGCGATATGTGAAGCGAACCGTAGAAAGGCAGAAAACGTGACTCTTCCACCCGATTTGGCCGCGCTGACCGTGCGAAACTACCCCGAGGACTGGAGTGATACGGACACCCGGGCGGTCGATCTGGCACGCGTTCTCGCCGCCGATGCCGTGGAGAACGTTGGCTCCGGCCACCCCGGCACCGCCATGAGCCTGGCTCCCCTGGCGTACACCCTCTACCAGCGCGTCCTGCGCCACGACCCCAAGGACACCAAGTGGGTCGGCCGCGACCGCTTCGTGCTCTCCGCCGGCCACTCGTCACTCACCCAGTACATCCAGCTGTACCTGGGCGGATTCGGCCTCGAGCTCGATGACATCAAGGCTTTGCGCACGTGGGGTTCCAAAACCCCGGGCCACCCCGAAGTGCACCACACCGATGGCGTAGAGATCACCACCGGCCCTCTGGGCCAGGGTCTGGCATCCTCCGTGGGCATGGCCATGGCCTCCCGCCGCGAGCGCGCGCTGTTCGACCCAGAGACTCCACTCGGCGAGTCCCCCTTCGATCACTACATCTACGTCATCGCTTCCGATGGCGATATCCAGGAGGGTGTGACCAGCGAGGCTTCCTCCCTGGCAGGCACCCAACAGCTGGGCAACCTCATCGTTTTCTGGGATGACAACCGCATCTCCATTGAGGACCAGACGGAAATCGCCTTCACCGAAGACGTCGTGGCTCGATACGAGGCCTACGGTTGGCAGACCCTCGAGGTCACCGGCGAGGACGTGGAAGGTATCGAGGACGCAATCTCCAAGGCTAAGGCCGAGATCAACCGTCCGACCTTCATCCGCCTCCGTTCCGTCATCGCTTACCCCGCACCGAACAAGATGAACACCGGTGCTTCTCACGGCTCTGCCCTCGGCGCCGACGAGATCAAGGGGATCAAGGCTGAACTGGACTTCCCCGACGAGCCCTTCCCCGTGGAGGACTACGTCGTTGAGCACACCCGCAAGCTCGTCGATCGTGGCTCTAAGGCCCACGAACAGTGGACCAAGGACTTCGACGCCTGGGCAGAGAAGAACCCTGAGGGCAAGAAGCTCTACGACCGCCTGTACTCCCGCCAGCTCCCCGAGGGCTTCGACGCCGAGCTGCCGGCATGGGATGCCGGCGATTCCCTGGCAACCCGCAAGGCCTCCGAAGCAACCCTCCAAGCGCTAGGCAAGACCCTGCCGGAGCTGTGGGGCGGTTCTGCCGACCTTGCTGGTTCCACGAACACCATCATTAAGGATTCCCCGTCCTTCGGCCCCGAAGCCATCTCGACTCGTCAGTTCTCCGCCGAGCCCGGTGGCCGCAACCTGCACTTCGGCATCCGTGAGCACGGCATGACCGCCATCCTCAACGGCATCGCACTGCACGGCCCCACCCGCCCCTACGGTGCGACCTTCCTGCAGTTCTCCGATTACGCTCGCGGTGCCGTTCGCTTGGGCGCCCTCATGGAGTCCGACGTCTACTACGTCTGGACCCACGATTCCATCGGCCTCGGTGAAGACGGCCCGACTCACCAGCCGGTGGAGCACTTGGCCGCACTGCGCGCCATCCCCCACCTCTCTGTGATCCGCCCAGCGGATGCCAACGAGACCGCCGTGGCGTGGGTTGAAGCCCTCAAGGCTCCCGAGGGCCCCAAGGCTCTCATTCTCACCCGCCAGAACGTCCCGGTTCTCGAGGGCACCAAGGAAAAGGCTGCCAACGGCGTTGCCCGCGGCGCCTACGTTCTCGTCGAGTCCTCCACCGACACCCCAGAGGTCATCCTCATCGCCACCGGCTCCGAGGTTCAGCTCGCTGTGGAGGCAGCTGAGACCCTTGAGAAGGACGGCATCGGCACCCGCGTGGTCTCCATGCCGTGCATGGAGTGGTTCAAGGAACAGGACGAGGACTACCGCGAGTCGGTTCTGCCTTCCTCTGTGGAAGCACGCGTCTCCGTCGAAGCCGGAATCGCCATGCCGTGGCACGAGTTCACCGGCTTCAAGGGCCGCAACATCTCCCTCGAGCACTACGGCGCGTCGGCCGACTACAAGACCCTCTACCGCGAATTCGGCATCACCGCCGACGCCGTGGTGGATGCAGCCAAGCAGACCCTCGGCAAGTAGCCGCGGGCCCACAACCAACCACCGCATAAGGATTGATCGACATTATGAGCACTCCCGATAACATCAGTGCGCTGTCACAGGCTGGAACCTCCGTTTGGTTGGATGACCTCTCGCGTGATCGTCTGCGCAGCGGCAACCTGAAAGACGTCATCGACAACAAGGGCGTAGTCGGTGTGACCACCAACCCCGCCATCTTCGCCAAGGCGATGTCCGCAGGTGACGCCTACAACGACCAGCTCCGCGAGCTCGCGGATAAGGGAACCCCAGCACACTCCGCAGTGTTCGACATGGCTGCCGACGACGTGCGCGAAGCCTGCGACGTCTTCGCCCCCATCTACGAAGCCACCGACGGAGTTGACGGCCGCGTGTCCCTCGAAGTCGACCCGCGCCTGGCCAACGAGCGCGAGGCCACCGTCACCCAGGCTCGGGAACTGGCCCGCACCGTGGATCGCGAGAACCTTCTCATCAAGATCCCGGCCACCGAAGAGTGCCTGCCCGCCATCACTGACGTGCTTGGCTCCGGTGTGAGCGTCAACGTCACGCTAATCTTCTCCGTGGCGCGCTACCGCCAGGTCATGGATGCCTTCATCGAAGGCATGAAGCTCGCCAAGGATAACGGCCACGATCTCACCAAGATCCACTCCGTCGCCAGCTTCTTCGTCTCCCGCGTGGACACGGAAATCGACAAGCGACTGGACGCCATCGGCACGGAGGAAGCCAAGGCGCTCAAGGGCAAGGCCGGAGTTGCCAACGCACAGCTGGCCTACGCCGCCTTCAAGGAAGCACTGCTCGACAACCCCGAGTGGAAGGATCTTGAGACCCAGGGTGCCCATGTGCAGCGCCCGCTGTGGGCGTCGACCTCGGTGAAGAACCCTGAGTACCCGGACACCATGTACGTGACGAACCTCGCTGGTCCCAACACGGTCAACACCATGCCGGAAGAGACCCTGGATGCCACGATCGATCACGGCACCGTCAGCGGCGATGCACTGGAGGGAACCGAGGAATCCGCCCACGAGGTGTTTGCGGCGCTGGATTCCATCGGCATCGACCTCGGTGATGTGTGGAAGGTCCTGGAAACCGAGGGCGTGGAGAAGTTCGTGGATTCCTGGAACGAGCTGCTCGACACCCTGAGCGAACAGCTCGACGCCCACGAGTAACCGCTCCCCCGCGTTGCCTTGTGCCAGCCACGTGCCAGCCACTACCGCCGAACAGGCCACTGAGTTAAGGATTGAAGGAACAATTGCCTGCTATGTCCACCACTGAAATCGGCTACGGGTCGAACAACCCGCTGCGTGACGAACTGGATAAGAGGCTGCCACGGATCGCAGGGCCGTGTGGCCTTGTGATCTTCGGCGTGACCGGTGACCTCGCGCGGAAGAAGCTGCTGCCCGCGATCTACGACTTGGCCAACCGCGGCCTGCTCCCGCCGGGATTCAGCCTCATCGGCTACGGCCGACGCGACTGGTCCAAGGAAGAGTTCGAGAACCAAGTTCTCGATGCCGTGAAGGACCGCGCACGCACCCCGTGGCGGCAGAGCGTGTGGGATCGCTTGGCGGAGGGGCTGTTCTTCGTCAAGGGCGACTTCACTACCGACGAAGCCTTCGACGCCCTGGCGAAAAAGACCCAAGAGCTCGACAAGACGCGCGGCACCGCAGGCAACTGGGCTTACTACCTTTCCGTGCCCCCGGACTACTTCGCGAACGTGTGCGATCAGCTGGAACGCTCCGGGCTGGCGAAGGCCGATCCGGAACTCGGACCGGAGCACAACGGCTGGCGGCGCGTTGTCATCGAAAAGCCCTTCGGCCACGATGAGGAATCCGCTCGGGAACTCAACGACATCGTCAATAAGGTGTTCCCCGAATCCAGCGTGTTCCGCATCGACCACTACCTGGGCAAGGAGACGGTGCAAAACATCCTGGCGCTGCGCTTCGCGAACCAGCTGTTCGACCCGCTGTTCAACTCCCACTACATCGATCACGTGCAGATCACCATGGCCGAGGACATCGGCCTGGGCGGGCGCGCGGGCTACTACGACGGCATCGGCGCCGCCCGCGACGTGATCCAGAATCACCTACTCCAGCTGCTGGCGCTCATTGCCATGGAAGAGCCCGTGGACTTCAACCCCGTGGAACTGCAGGCCGAAAAGGTGAAGATTCTGCGGGCCACCCGCCCGGTAGGGCCCTTCGCACAAACCACCGCCCGCGGCCAATACACCTCCGGCTGGCAGGGCTCTGAGCGCGTCCGAGGGCTGCGCCAGGAGGAGGGCTTCGACCCCGAATCCACCACAGAGACCTTCGCCGCGGCGACCTTCGAGATCTCCTCGCGCCGCTGGGCCGGCGTGCCGTTCTACCTGCGCACCGGCAAGCGACTGGGCCGCCGAGTCACGGAGATCGCCTTGGTCTTCAAGGAAGCACCCCACCTTCCCTTCGGCGCTGGTCAAACCACCGCGCAGGGCAGCAACATGCTGGTCATCCGCGTGCAGCCGGACGAAGGCGTGCTCATGCGTTTCGGCTCCAAGGTGCCCGGATCAGCAATGGAAGTGCGCGACGTCAACATGGACTTCAGCTACTCCGAGGCCTTCACCGAAGAGTCGCCGGAAGCCTACGAGCGCCTCATCCTCGACGCACTGCTGGACCAGGCCAGCCTGTTCCCCAGCAACGAGGAGGTCGAACTATCGTGGCGGATCCTCGATCCGATCCTCGAGCACTGGGCACTGCACGGTCGCCCCGAGGACTACCCCGCCGGAACATGGGGCCCCGCCGGTGCCGACAAGATGCTTGAGCGTTCGGGACGCGTGTGGCGTCGACCATAGATCGTCCCTAGATCGACCACAGATGTTGCCCACAGCGACATTGACAGCAGCGATGATGACAGCATCGACAACTGAGGAGCACCCGCCACAATGATTATCGACCTACCGAACACCAGCACCCACATCATTAGCCAAAAACTCAGCGCCCTACGCGAGGAGCGCGGCGAGGTGGCCACCGGCCGCGTGCTCACGCTCATTGTCGTGGCATCCAGCGAGGACGACCTGCCCCGCATCATCGACGCCACGCACGAGGCCTCGCGCGAGCACCCCGCGCGCGTGCTCATCCTCGTCAACCACCGCAAGTCCGACGAGGTGCACCTCGACGCGGAGATCCGTCTCGGTGGCGACGCGGGTGCGTCCGAGATCATCGTGATGCACAACCACGGCGAGCTGGTGGCTCATCGCGCCTCGGTGGTTACTCCCCTGCTGCTGCCCGACACACCCATCGTGGCCTGGTGGCCGACGAACGGACCCCGCAACCCCGCGGCCGATGCTATTGGCATGCTCGCGACCCGCCGCATCACGGATTCTTTGCACGACGACGATACGGACGCCCTGTTCCGGCGGCGGATGACATACACCCGCGGCGACTCTGACATGGCGTGGAGCCGGATCACCCTGTGGCGCGGCCTGCTCGCATCATCCCTCGATCAGCCGCCCTACGAACCCATCGATTCCGTAGAGCTGACAGGCCCCGCTGATGATCCCTCGACGGATATCGCCGCGGGGTGGCTCGCGGAGAAGCTCCAGGTTCCGGTGACCAGGCACAACAGCGGAACAGATGCCATCCCCCGCGACGATAAGGGCAACAAAACAATTTCTATCGAAAAGGCTGTTCTGCACCGCGAATCAGCTACGGTTGAGGTGACCGTTGTCGACTCCGAGACGGTGTCGATGAAGGTCGGAGACAAAGAGTCGCTGGTGACGCTCGGGCGCCGCCCACTGGCCGACTGCCTCGCCGAGGAGCTGCGGCACCTCGACCCCGACTACGCGTTCGGGCATGCGTTGCGAGGACTAGTCCGAGTCAACCGACCCGAGCGCACTAACCGGCTGCCGAACTACCGTGGCGCATCGATCCCGGATGAGGCTCCCGACCGGTGGAGTGCATCCGTCGCCGATGACCACTTTGCTGAGCAGGAGTCCCGCCGATGAAAAACCCACCGCGCACCACCGAACCGACGATTAACCCCGATTCAGGCGTGGAACTTCGTGTTCGAGCATCGCAGGCAGCATTGGCCTCCTCAGTGGCCCGCGAATTCGTCTCTACCGTGGCCGCGTTGCAGCGCTCCGGCGATACCGTGACCGATGACGGCATGGTGCGAGTAGTTCTCACCGGCGGTGGCGCAGGCATTGCCACGCTGGCGGAGATCGCTGCGCTGGATCACGCCTCGCGCCAGACTGCGGAAGACTTCCCCATCGCATCCATCGATTGGTCGCGCGTGTACCTATTCTTCGGCGACGAGAGGTTCGTGCCCGCCGGGGATCCCGAGCGCAATGACAAGCAGGCGCATGATGCGCTGCTGCGTCACATCGACATTCCGAACCTCAATGTGTACCGCTACCCCGCAGTGCAAGAAGGACAGGACCCGAGCGGCTCGGCACTCGACGAGGGTGCCGAGTTCTACGAGAAGTTCATCGACTCCGTCGCACCGGATGGGTTCGATATTCACTTGCTCGGCATGGGACCCGAGGGGCACATCAACTCGCTATTCCCCCACACCAAGGAGCTGCTTGAGGCGCAAGGGTCCGTGGTGGCCGTGCGGGATTGCCCCAAGCCCCCGCCGGAGCGCATGAGTCTAACCCTGGACGCAGTCAATTCGTCCCGCCACGTGTGGCTACTCGTGTGCGGTGAGGCGAAGAAGGAGGCCGCAGAGCAGGTCTTTACCGGCGGCGACGCTGCCGAGTGGCCGGCAGCAGGTGTCCACGGGGTGGAATCCACCGTGCTGTGGGTTGATGAGTCAGCGAACCCACAGGGTTAACGCAAGCGGTCGTGGGTCTGCGACCCTAGCGGCCTCTCATACACCGGAGGGGGCTAGCCAAGGCGTGTAGTAACGCGCTTGGCTAGCCCCTTTTCCGTTGCAAAGAACCAAAGAACCTCCGAGCAATGAAAATGCCCAGAGGTTCAGCTCAGCTCGTTTTCTAGAGGTTGTAGTGCAGCACCAGGTTCAGCGCCATGAGGGCGATGAGCCAGATGACGGCGGTGGTGATCGTCAGACGATCGAGGTTCTTCTCCGCCACCGTGGAGCCGGAAAGGTTAGACTGCATACCGCCGCCGAACAGGCTGGACAGGCCACCGCCCTTACCCTTGTGGAGCAGCACGGAAAGCCCCATGAGCAGGCTGGTGATGACCAAGATGATCTGCAGAGTGAGGATCAATGTCCTACCTTTACACTTCTCGTTAACGCCGTGCGCACACATGTGCGAGCGAGCACACATGACCGCACGACAATAGTTGCTTGTAATCCAAGGTACAAATCTACCTGTCCCGTCGGGGCCGATGCAATCCACCACGCCCACTGTGTTCGCTGTGTCCACTGCGCCCTCTGCGTCGAGCACCTAGCCAGAGTTGCGCAGTGCCGTGGCCAGACCGTTCATCGTCAACTGGATTCCGGATCGCACCTTCCGAGAATCGTCGCCGGCGCGGTAGCGGCGCAGCAGCTCCACCTGCAACAGGTTGAGCGGAACCAGATATGGGAACCGGTTGCGCACCGAATTGGCGAGCTCTGGGTTATCCGTCAGCAGCGATTCGCGGCCGGTGATCTTGAGGTACATCTCCACGGTGAGCCGGTATTCCTTCTCGATGATGGAGAAGATACGCTTGGCGTCGTCCTGATCCGGCACCAAGTGGCTGTATAGCTCCGCAATGGCCATGTCCGCCTTTGACATCACCTGCGCCATGTTGGACAGCACGGAGTCGAAGAACGGCCAACGCTTGTGCAATTCGCGAAGGTAGTTCAGGCGTTCTTTCTCGCTCCCCGAGATCGACTGGCCATCGGCCAACCACTGCTCCAGAGCTGAGCCCACGCCGAACCAACCGGGCAGCATGATGCGCGATTGCGACCAGCTCAGCACCCACGGGATAGCGCGGAGATCGGAGATGTTCTTCGTCTCCTTGCGCGAGGACGGACGCGAGCCGATGTTGAGGCTCCCGATCTCGTGCAGCGGCGTGGAGGACGTGAAGTACTGGATGAATCCGGGGTCCTCGTGCATGAGCGCAGCGTAGGCTTTCTGCGACAGCGCGGAGAGCTCCCGCATCGTCTCGTAAGCCGGTTCCGGATTCTCGATCTCGTCGACGGGCAACAGGCTGGCTTCCAACGTGGCCGCTACCAGCGCCTCGAGATTGTGCCGGGCATTGACCCGGTCGCCGTACTTCGCGGAGATGATCTCGCCCTGCTCCGTGATGCGCACGGCGCCCTGCACCGCGCCCTCGGGCTGGGCGAGGATCGCCTCGTAGGACGGGCCGCCACCGCGACCCACCGTGCCACCACGGCCGTGGAACAGGCGCAGCGAGATGTCCGCATCGCTGGCGGCGGACACCAACGCCAGCTCGGCGTCATACAGTGCCCAGTTGGCCGCGAAGTACCCGCCGTCCTTGTTGGAGTCCGAGTATCCCAGCATGATCTCCTGCCGGTCCCCGCGCTGCTGCACGTAGTTGCGGTACAGCGGCAGCTTCCAGAGCTTGCGCATGATCTCAGCACCACCGGCGAGGTCGTCGATGGTCTCGAACAAGGGGATGACATCCACCGAGCCGGTGGGGGCATCCCGGTGCGCCCGAATGAGTCCCACCTCCTTGAGCAGAATCATGGGCTCTAGGATGTCGGAGACGGATTCCGCCATGGAGATGATGCAGTGCGGGATCACCTGCGGGCCAAACTTCCGCGCTGCGGCAGCAGCGGCTCGGAAGATGCCGAGCTCCTTAGCCGTGTTATCGCTGAACTCCGCCTCTGGATCAACGAGCGGACGGGGGCTCTGCAGTTCGCGGAGCAACAGCTCGATCTTGGCGTCCTCGTCCAGCTGTGCGTAATCATCGTGCACGGCGGCGTGCGCGAAAATCTCCGTGAGGACCTCCTCGAAGCTCTCGGAGTTCTGGCGCAGATCCAGCGCCGAGAGGTGGAACCCAAAGGTCTCCACGGCCTCGCGGAGGTCCGCCAGGGTGTGGTCGGCCAACAGCTCGTCCATGGAGTTGCGCAGCGAGGCATCGACCACGTGAATGTCGGCCAGCAACTCCTCGGGACCGGTGTACGGCTTGTGCCCCTTGTGCACACCACCGGCCACGACCGGCTCCCCCAGCGACTGCTTCGCCGTGGCCGCCACCCGTCCGCGCATTCCGTGCAGCGCCCGTCGGTACGGTTCGTCAGCCCGCGAGGGAATGTCGTTGTGCCCGCGATCTGCCAGGTCGGCGAGCTCATCGGTGACTTCCGTCAGCCGCGAGGACAAGCTCAGCTCGTGCTCGAGGTAATACAGCGTGTCCACGTAGTACTCGAAGATCGTCCGCGCCGCGGAACTCGTGGCCAGCTCCACCGTCTCCGCGGTGACGAACGGATTGCCGTCGTGGTCGCCGCCGATCCACGATCCAGGGCGCACCATCGGGGTGCGCTTTACTGCGTCGCCGTAGCGTTGGCACATGTGCTCATTCACACGCCGGTTGATCGCCGGGATCTCGGTGAGCAGGCTGATGCCGTAGTAGCGCAGGCCCACCTTGATTTCATCCTCGATGCGGGGTCGCACGCTACGGATCAGTGCCGTCTGCCAGAGCAGCGTCATGCGGCGTCGAATAACGAGGTCAATGGCTTCGAGTCGCTGCTGTGTGCGAGCGTTGTTGGGGGCGTTGAGGATCTCCCCGCGTCGGCGCATCATCTTCATGATGTCCTTCTGCACGTCGAAGACGGTCCTTCGCCGCGTTTCGGTGGGGTGCGCGGTGAGCACGGGCGCGACCATGGCTTTTTCCATCGTCGCCGCCACGGCCTCGGCCGAAACGCCGTTGTCATCCAGGGCCTTCCACGTGTACTCGAGGGTCGAGGGCTGCGCGGCCTCGCCCTCGTCGGCCGCCTTTTCGCGCAGCCGTTCCGCGTGGAGGTCCTCGGCCAGGTTCGCCATGAGGGCGAAGTGCGAGAACGCGCGAATTACGGGCAGCGCCTTATCCGTCGGCACGGCCTTGATCTGCTCGGCGAGGTCGGCGACGCGCAGCTCACCGTAACGCAGGTCGAAGGCCGCCGCACGCGCGTTCTCGATGAGGTTGAACGTGTACTCACCTTCCTGTTCGCGGATGACGTCGCCCAGGATGGTGCCGAGGTAGCGCGTGTCGTCGCGCACGGTGGGGTGGATATCGGCGTGGGGTGTTTCGGGCGGCAGGATGGGGATGGCCGTCCCTTCCACCGTCTTCGTCCGCAGCTGCTCCTTGTGCGCTGCGCCCTGTTTCAGGTCCTTGTTGTGTTCACCTGCGATAGTCATAGACACAAGAGTAGCGAGCACTCCGCGTTTGTGCGCAGAGTGCCCGCTAGTTCCTCTTTAATTTTGCGCCCACTACCTGCGGTGACCCGGCAATGTTAAGTTTCAGCGAACACTGCCGGTGCTCCCCTGGTCTCGGGTCGCTTCTTTTCGTCTCGACGCCACCTAGGACGCGTTTGCCGCTGCCGCGACAAGGCGGGCGAAGTCTTCGCCGTCCAGGGAGGCGCCGCCGACGAGTCCACCGTCAACGTCGGGCTGGGAGACGATCTCGGCAACGGAGTCTGTCTTCACGGAGCCACCGTAGAGGATGCGCAGACCAGCCGCGACGTCCTCTCCGCTGAGCTCGGCCACGAGCTTGCGGATGGCCGCGCAGACCTCTTGGGCATCCTCCGCCGAGGCGGTCTTGCCGGTGCCGATGGCCCAGACCGGTTCGTAGGCGATGACCACGTTGGACAGCTCGGCGGCGTCGATGCCCGCCAGGGACTCGCGAGTCTGGGTGACTACGTAGTCCACGTGCTCGCCAGCCTCACGAACTTCGAGGGGCTCACCGACGCACACGATGGGCTTCATATCGTGAGCCAGTGCGGCCTTGGCCTTGTTGGCGACCGTTTGGTTGTCCTCGTTGTGGTACTCGCGGCGCTCGGAGTGTCCCACGACTACCCAGGTGCAGCCCAGCTTGGCGAGCATGGGGCCGGAGACCTCACCGGTGTAGGCGCCGGACTCGTGCTCGGAGACGTCCTGAGCACCGTAGGTGATCTGGAGCTTGTCGCCGTCCACCAGGGTTTGGACAGAGCGGATGTCGGTGAACGGCGGGATAAACGCTACGTCTACCTTGTCGTAGTAGTCCTTGGGCAGGGCGAAGGCGAACTTCTGGACTACCTGGAGGGCCTCGAGGTGGTTGAGGTTCATCTTCCAGTTGCCAGCGATAAGCGGTGTGCGTGCAGCCATGTGTTGATAGGCCTTTCTAGGGTCGAGCGTGGATGGGTTGGGGCTGGTGAGTCTTCGCGACTCTTTTCAGTCTTTTCGCGTCTTCTCAGTCTTCGAGGACTGCAACGCCCGGCAGTTCCTTGCCCTCGAGGAACTCGAGGGAGGCACCGCCACCCGTGGAGATGTGGGTGAAACCGTCTTCGTTGAGGCCGAGGGTGCGCACGGCAGCGGCGGAATCGCCACCGCCGACCACGGAGTAGGCGCCATCACTGGTGGCAGCGATGATGGCTTCGGCGACACCCTTGGTGCCTGCGGCGAAGTTCGGGAACTCGAACACGCCCATGGGGCCGTTCCAGAAGATGGTCTTGGACTTGTTGAGGATCTCAGAGAATGCCTTGACGGACTCCGGTCCCACATCCAGGCCCATCCAACCTGCGGGGATGGACTTGAGGTCAACGGTGCGGTGGTCGGCTTCCTTGTCGAAGCGCTCGGCGACCTCCACGTCGGTCGGAAGCACGATGACGTCACCGAAGCGGTCGAGCAAATCCTTGCAGGTGTCGATCATGTCTTCCTGCAGCAGGGAGCCGCCGACCTCGTAGCCCTGGGCCGCGAGGAAGGTGAAGCACATGCCGCCACCGATGATGAGGTTGTCTACCTTGGGGGCGAGTGCCTCAATCACACCGAGCTTGTCGGACACCTTGGATCCACCGAGAACCACGGCGTAGGGGTGCTCGGGGTTGTCGGAGATCTTGCGCAGAACTTCGAGCTCGGTCTCAACGAGGCCACCGGCGTAGTGCGGGAGCTTCTTGGCAACGTCGTAGACGGAGGCCTGCTTGCGGTGCACAACACCGAAACCGTCGGAGACGAAAGCTCCATTGTCACCGGTCAGCGCCGCCAGCTCACTGGCGAACTCGGCGCGCTCGGCCTCGTCCTTGGAGGTCTCGCGGGGGTCGAAGCGCACATTTTCCAGCAGCAGGATGTCGCCATCATTGAGGCCGTTGGCGCGCTCGTGGGCATCTTCGCCGGTCACGTCCGATGCCAGCGGAACCCACTGATCCAGGCGCTCGGAGAGGGCCTCAGCAACGGGTGCGAGGGAGAACTCGTCCTTGACCTCACCCTTGGGGCGGCCGAGGTGAGCGGAGACGATTACGCGGGCACCAGCCTCGATGAGCTTCTTGAGGGTGGGCACAGACGCGTCGATGCGGCCGGGGTCGGTAATTTCTCCGTCGGAGAGCGGGACGTTGAGGTCCGCGCGCACGAGAACGTGGCGGCCTTCGACGCCTTCATTGATCAGATCTTGGACGGTTTTCACTGCCATGGTCATCAAATCCTGTTCGCAAATTCGTTGGTGTTGAGAAGGTAGATATCGAGCATTAATTGGGTCGGTCCCATTAACCAGGTCGGTCCCAGGGCCCCTAGGTACACGTCGAACCGAGACAGCAGGAAACGCTGCTGTGCTCGGTTCGCATGGTGTTCATGGGGTCACACGCTTAGAGGCGCTCTCCCACGTAGGTGGTGAGGTCGACGAGGCGGCTGGAGTAGCCCCACTCGTTGTCGTACCAGGAAACAACCTTGACCTGGTTGTCGATGACCTTGGTCAGGCCGGAGTCGAAGATGGAGGAGTGCGGGTCGCCCACGATGTCGGTGGAAACCAGCGGAGCATCGTCGGAGTACTTGGCGATGCCCTTCAGCTCACCCTCGGCAGCCTTCTTCAGAGCGGCGTTGACGGACTCGACGGTGACGGGCTTCTCAGCCTCGAAGGTCAGGTCAGTCAGGGAGCCGGTGATAACGGGAACGCGGACAGCGTAGCCATCCAGCTTGCCCTTGAGCTGCGGGAGCACCAGGGACACGGCCTTGGCTGCACCGGTGGAGGTGGGAACCAGGTTCACGGCAGCGGCGCGGGCGCGGCGCAGATCCTTGTGCGGTGCGTCGTGCAGGCGCTGATCGCCGGTGTATGCGTGAACGGTGGTCATGAGGCCACGCACGATGCCGAACTCATCATCGAGCACCTTGGCCAGCGGAGCCAGGCAGTTGGTGGTGCAGGATGCGTTGGAGATGATGTTGTGGTTCTCGGGATCGTAATCGGTGTGGTTCACACCCATCACGAAGGTCGCGTCCTCGTTCTTGCCGGGGGCGGAGATGATGACCTTCTTGGCGCCGGCGTCGATGTGAGCCTTGGCGTCGTTAGCGTCGGTGAAGAAGCCGGTGGACTCGATGACGATGTCCGCACCGAGCTCGCCCCACTTGAGGTTCTTCGGATCGCGCTCAGCAGAGACGGCGATGCGGTGGCCATCAACCGTTATGGACTCATCGTCGTACTCAACTTTCGCGTCGAGGTGACCCATCACGGAGTCGTTCTGCAGAAGCACGGACAGAGTCTTGTTGTCGGTGAGGTCATTGATGCCGACAATTTCGATATCCGCGCCCTGCTCCTTGACAGCGCGGAAGAAGTTGCGGCCGATACGGCCGAAGCCGTTGATGCCAACACGGATCGTCACGATTGATCTCCTAAAGATATAGACGTTCACGAACGTTTTTCATGGCCAGCGCCTGAGGCGGGACTGCAACCCGCATCATGCGCTCACACAATCGAGACTACCCTGCAATCCGCACGGCTGCAGAAGGATTTACCCCTGTCGGTATAAGTGTTTCGAGGCCACACTAAAGCAGCACTAGAGCACCAGTAAAGCGCCACTAAGGCAGCGCTATCCTTCGTCGAGCTCCATGTTCACTGCCTCCTGGGTGTCGGGGATGCCCAGCTCCTCGGCACGTTTATCAGCCATGGACAGTAGGCGCCGGATTCGTCCGGCCACCGCATCCTTGGTCATGGCTGGTTCAGCGAGCCGCCCGAGTTCCTCCAGCGACGCCTCCTTGTGCTCCACGCGCAACCGACCCGCTTCCGCGAGGTGCTGTGGTACGTCGTCACCCAAGATGTCCAGCGCTCGGTTTACCCGAATTGCTGCCGCCGCCGCTGCTCGCGCGCTGCGGCGCAGATTGGCATCGTCGAAGTTGGCCAAGCGGTTGGCCTTTGCGCGGTTTTCCCGGTACTGGCGTTGCTTCTCCCAATCCTCGCGGGCGTCCGTCGCTCCCATGAGCAACAGGAGTCGCCCAATCGATTCGCCGTCTCGGAGAACCACGCGGTGTGTGCCGCGAGCCTCCTTTGTTTTCGCGGCGACGTCGATGCGCCGAGCCGCTCCGACCAGAGCCAGCGCTGCCTCGTTGGAGGGGGTCGTGACCTCGAGTGCGGAGGATCGGCCGGGATCAGTGAGATAACCGTGTGCCAGGAAGGCGCCTCGCCAGGCGGCTACACACTGCTCCTTCGTGCCACCGATGATGAATCGAGGAAGGCCGCGGACTGGGCGGCCAGCGCGGTCGATGAGCTCGGTACGACGGGCCAGCTCCAGTCCGCCGTCCTCCCAGCGCAGGATGTATCGCGGTGAGCGGCGCAAGTTGCCGGCACCCACCACGTGCAGCTCTGCCTCTAAGTGGAATAGCTGCTCAATCATGGTGGAGACTCGGTGCGCGGTGTCCTCGGAGTCGACCTCGGCCTCGACCACGATGGAACCGTTGACCAGGTGCAGTGCGGCGGTGTAGCGCAACAGGCTGGCGACCTCTGCCAGCTTCTCGTCGGACCGAGCCACATCCACCTTGGTCAGTTCGGCCTTCACATCGGCTGTTAGCGCCACTACACGTCCTTCCCATGGGCGGGAGCGTTGTCCGTTCCCGCCGCGACTTCCTGCAACACGGAGGCGAGCTTGGACGGCTTGTGTCGATCCGTCCAGCGGCCTCGGTTGTCATCTTCTCGCACATCACGATAGAGCACCTGTGCCCCCAGGGACGAAGCTGCCCGGTCAATGTGCCTCCGCGTGCTGTGGCTGGGCATGGTGGACAGGTCCACGATGACGTCGTCGATCTTCAATTCCGGACTGTGCTGACGGATCATGTGGATGTGGTGCTCCAGCGACAAGCCCTCGGTCTCGCCGGGTTCGGGGACGAGGTTGAGGATGAGCACCTTGGGTGCGGATGTCTCATTGAGTGCCTGCACGATGTCGGGCACGAGCACGTGCGGGATCACGCTGGAAAACCACGAGCCGGGTCCCATCGTCACGAGATCCGCCTTCATGATGGCTTCCACGGCTTCGGGGGACGCCGGAGGATGATCGGGGAACAAGCGCACGCGGCGCACCTCCCCCAGTGTCGATGCCACAGCCACCTGGCCGCGCACGCTCACGACCTCGCGGGGATCCTGCTCCAAGCCGATGACCTCGGCTTCCAGGTCCAGTGGCTCGGGGCTCATCGGGATCACTCGCCCTTTGACGCCAAGCAAGCTAGACAACTCATCGAGGGCGGCCAGCTCGCTTCCCATCACCTGGGCGAGGCCCGTGATGAGGAAATTGCCCAACGCGTGCCCCTTCAACGCACCATTGCCGCCGAAGCGGTGCTGCAGGGCGGTCTCCCACATGTGGCCCCGCTCGTTATCCCGGGCCAGGGCTGCCAGCGCCATGCGCAGGTCGCCGGGCGGGAGCATGCCGAGTTCCCGGCGGATCCGCCCGGACGAGCCACCATCATCAGCGACGGTGACGATGGCGGAGACGTGATCGGAGACTGACCGTGCCGACCGCAGGGTGTTGAACAGCCCGTGGCCACCACCCATGCAGGCCACTCGGCCGATGGACGCAGTGCTGTCAGTACGAGCGCCATCAGAATGAGCGCCGTCAGAATGAGCGCCGTCAGAATGAGCGCCATCAGAATGAAGCTCAGTGTGTTCAGTCGTCATTGCTCTATCGCTCCAGGTCGCGGTGGGAAACTTTCACATTCATGTGGTCGGAGGCAAGCCTGCGTCCGAGCTCTTCTACGACCGCCACACTGCGGTGGTGACCTCCGGTGCAGCCCACCGCAACGGTGACGAAGGACTTGCCCTCGCGTCGGAAACCGGGAAGCGTGGAATGCAGCAACATTTCGGCGCTGCGCAGGAACTCCGTGGCGCCCTCTTGATGCAGCACGTAGTCCGCGACCTGGGGATCCGTTCCCCGGTACGGGCGCAGCTCCTCCACCCAGTACGGGTTCGGCAAGAAACGCGCGTCCAGCAGCATGTCCACATCCCGCGGCGCGCCGTTTTTGAAGCCGAAGCTCATAAGATTAACCCGCACGCCGTACTGGTCCTCGCTGGCGAAGAAGTCCTCCAACTGGCGGCGCAGATCGTGCACGCTCTTCTTGGTGGTGTCGAGGATGATGTCCGAACGATCCCGGATGCGCTGCAGCATGGCGCGCTCCCGGTTGATGCCGTCCATGAGCGTGCCGTCTCCCTGCAGCGGGTGCGTGCGACGCACCGCGTCGAAGCGTGCAATGAGGGCCTCATCGGTGGCGTCGAGAAAAAGAACGGTGGCATGGCGGCCACGGGTATGCAGCGCATCGAGCACCTCGCACAGGTCACCGGCGAAATCGCGGGAGCGAACGTCCGTGACCACGGCGAGCTTCTCGATGGGAGATTCATCCTCGAAGCTCAGCTCCACCATGCGCATGATCAGCTCCGGCGGAAGGTTATCCGCCACGTACCACCCCAGCTCCTCCAATGCCGCGGCCGTGGCCCGGCGACCAGCGCCGGACATGCCGGTGATGAGGATCAGGGAGGGGTCAACGTAATCGCGATGGGGAGGCGACGCACTACCGAGGGAGCTCATGAGCTCGATCCTACCTAGCCCTGCAAGGCGTCGTGGATGACTTGAGCCAGACTAGGCCCAAATCCGGGGAGGGCCGCAATGTCCTCCACGCTCGCCTCGCGAACCTTAGCCACCGAGCCGAAGGCCTTGACCAACTGCTTGCGTCGTTTCGGGCCCAGCCCCTTGATGTCATCGAGCTTGCTGCGCCGCATCCGAGAGCTCCGCTGCTGCCGGTGGAACGTGATGGCGAACCGGTGTGCCTCGTCGCGGATGTACTGCACCAGATACAGGGCCTGGGAATTGCGCGGAACGATGACCGGGTAGTCCTCCCCCGGCACCCACAATTCCTCGAGGCGCTTGGCGATGCCCACCAACGTCACGTCGGTGATGCCGAGTTCGTCCAGCACCTTCTGCGCAGCATTGACCTGGGGTTGGCCACCATCGACGATAAACAGCTGCGGTGGATACGCGAACGGGCGCCGGGGCTCCTTGTGCGTGCTCGCGCCGCTTCTGGCCGGGTCCCCAGCGGAGTCCCCAGCCGCAGGCTCGTCGTTGAGCTCTTCCTCGCCTTCCAGCAGATCACCGCCATCATCGCCCGCAGGAACAGCGGTCTGGTCCTTGAGGTAGCGCTGGAAACGCCGCCGCACAACCTCGGCGATGGAGGCGACATCGTCCGAGCGCCCGTCACCCGCGGCCTCGCGGATCTTGTACCGGCGGTAATCGGACTTCTTCGGCAACCCATCCTCGAACACTACGAGCGAGGCCACCACGTCCGTGCCCTGGATATGCGAGATGTCGATGCACTCGATGCGCAGCGGAGACTCGTCCATCCACAGCGCCTCCTGCAACTCCTGCAGTGCCGCCGACCGGGTGGTGAGATCCCCCGCCCGCTTGAGCTTGTGCTGGGCCAGTGCCTGGGTGGCGTTCGTTGTGGCGGTCTCCATGAGGGCCCGCTTATCGCCGCGCTGCGGCACGCGGATCGACACGTTGGATCCGCGCAAACTGGTGAGCCACTCCGCGAGTTCGTCGGCCTCCGCCGGCATGGAATTGACCAAGACCTCGCGAGGCACGGGCGTGACCTGCACATCGCCTACGAGATCGCCCAGCTCTGTCGCTGCCGCGGGGTTAATCGCCCGAGCGAGGTCGCGGTCGACGTGCGAACTGGACGCACCGCCCACCGCCGTTTCCGTCGCCCGGGCCAGCTCAGCCTCCTCACCATAAAACTGGGTGATGAAATCTGAGACGAGGGCGGCGTCGGACGAATCCTCCCGCTCCACGACCCACCCGCGTTGGCCATGAATGCGGCCCCCACGCACGTGGAAGATCTGCACGGCGGCCTCGAGATCATCGGAGACGATGCAGATGAGGTCGGCGTCTGTGTTGTCCGAGAAGACGACAGCCTGGCGCTCCATCGCCTTCGTCATCGCCTGCAGCTGATCGCGCAGGGACGCAGCGCGCTCGAAATCCAGGTTCTCAGCGGCGTCTTCCATGTCGCGCTTCACCCGCGCCAACACGGCATCGGTATTGCCGGCCATGAACCGCGAGAACTGATCCACGAGCTCGCGGTGCTCCTCGGGCGTGACCTTGCCGATGCACGGGGCACTGCACCGGTCGATATAGCCCAGCAGGCAGGGCCGATCCAGCGCCTGGTGGCGGCGATACACGCCCGTGGTGCACGTGCGGATGGGGAACACTCGGGTGAGCGATTCCAAGGTTTCGCGGATCGCCCATGCCTTCGGGTACGGGCCGAAATATCGCACGCCCTTGCGCCGTGGCCCCCGGTAGACGAACGCGCGCGGGATCTCCTCTTTTACGCTGATGGCCAGCATCGGGTACGTCTTATCGTCCCGGTACATCACGTTGAAGCGCGGGTTGAAGCGCTTGATCCAGGTGTACTCCAGGTTGAGCGCTTCAAGCTCGCTGGAGACCACGGTCCACTGCACGTGGTTGGCGGACTGCACCATGGCCCGCGTGCGCGGGTGTAGCTGGCTGAGATCTTGGAAGTAGTTGGACAGCCGCGCGCGCAGGTTCTTGGCTTTGCCCACGTAGATCACGCGATCAGAGGCATCGCGGAACGTGTACACCCCAGGCTGCGTGGGGATCGACCCGGGTTCCGGGCGGTAGGACACGGTTCGGGCCGGTTTACTCATCCGGCATGTAGCGGTCTTCGAGCTGGCGGAAGTGCTCCACGTTGGCGGCAATGGTCTCGCGGTCGTAGATGTTCAGCGCCATCATGGGCACGAACTCGAAATCGGGCAACTCCAACCGCGCCCAGCGAGCTTCCGTCGGGAACGACAGACCGTGCACGATCTGCCACGGGTAGAACTGCGCGTTGACGATGTTGCGCACCTCTACCCCACGCCTGTTCACTCGCACGCGCGGGCGCAGCAGGGACAGCGCCACGCCGGAAAGCACCAGGCCGATGCCCACGAAACCGAACTGGTCCACGGTGGTCACGGCCACGCCCGTGTTGCCGACCTTCACGACGATGGCCATGAAGATGTGCACGGCCATGATGAGCACCACCAAGATCCAGGCGACCTTTTTCAGGAAAGGAGAGTGAACCTCCAGCTCCCACTGCGGCTGAGCCTGCGGTTGCCCTGTCCCTTGACGTGCGGTCACTGCGCCCACTCCGTTCTCGGTTTTCTTCACGTGAATTACCCTACTCGCCCCGCTGGTTGTCCTGCCAATGAGCGTCGTGCGTCTGAATGTCGCGCAACACCAGCGCCGTGTGGATCGCGGCTGTGGCGGAATCCGCACCCTTGTCCTCGGCTGATCCCGGCACGCCCGACCGGTCCACGGCCTGCCCGTGGGTGGAGACCGTCAGCACGCCGTTACCCACCGGAGTGTCGTAGTCCAGCGCGATGCGGGTGAGGCCATAGGTCACGGCGTCGCAGACCACGCGGAAGTGGTCGGTCTCCCCCTCGATGACGCATCCGGTGGCCACCACGGCATCGAAGCGCTGGCACGCCGCTGCCACGGCTACGGGCAGCTCCAGCGCCCCGGCGACACGCCATGCCTCGACCTTCGCCCCGGCCTCCTGCGCGGTGGCGATGGCACGCTCGTGGAGCTGGTCGGTGATATCGGCATTCCACGTTGCACTGATCACCGCCACTGTCATGCCTGCGGCTGCTTCTGGTTTCAGAGCAATATCGGCGACGCCTGAACCTGCCATAATTCACGATCCTTTTATCGGTAGTTAGCGGTGGGCACTGGCCTGGCGGGGTGACCGCGTTAGCGCAGCGAATCGAGCTGGTGACCCATGCGATCGCGCTTGGTGCGCAGATACTCGATGTTTTCCGGGTTGGGTTCCAACTCTACGGGGATGCGCTGGGAGACCTCGATGCCGTACTTGCGAAGATTATCGATCTTCGCCGGATTGTTGGAAATCAACGCGACCGAGGCCACGCCCAAGTCCTTGAGAATCTGGGCAGCTGCACTGTACTCCCGGGTATCCACTGGAAGGCCTTGCTCCGTATTGGCGTCGACGGTATCGAGGCCCTGATCTTGGAGCACATACGCCCGCAGCTTGGGCATCAGTCCGATGCCTCGGCCTTCCTGACCCCGTAGGTAGACGAGCACGCCCGCGCCGCGTTCGTTGATGAGGTCAAGGGAGGCGTGGAGTTGCTCGCCGCAATCGCAGCGCATCGAGCCGAACACATCGCCGGTGAGGCACTCGGAGTGCACGCGCACGGGCACGTCGGTGCAGTCCCGGACGTCTCCCTTGACGAGCGCCACGTGGTCGAGGTCGTCGACGAGGCTGTGGTAGCCCACGGCCTGGAACTCACCGTGGGTGGTGGGCAGGCGGGTTTCCACATCTCGGTGAATAGTGGGCGTGTTGTTGCGCTTCCACTCCACGAGCTGCTCGATGGAGATCAGGGCCAGCCCGTGCTTGTCCGCGAAGCGGCGCAGTTCCGGCAGCCGGGCCATTTCCGTGGGGTGATCCTCGCTGACGACCTCACACAGCACTCCGGCCGGGCGCAAGCCGGCTGCTCGGGCGAGATCGACGGATGCTTCGGTGTGACCCTGGCGCACCAACACTCCGCCGCGGCGGGCGCGCAGCGGCACCACGTGGCCCGGGCGGTTGAAGGTGGTGGAGGTGGAGTTCGGGTCGGCCAGCAGCCGCACGGTATAGGCGCGGTCGGTGGCGCTGATTCCCGTATCGACGCCCTCAGCAGCATCGACCGTCACGGTGTACGCGGTGCCACGGACGTCCTCGTTGCGGGCCATCATGGGGGGAAGCGCCAAGCGGTCGCAGTCGCTGTTTTCCATGCCCACGCAGACGTAGCCGGAGCTGTGGCGGACCATGAAGGCCATGAGCTCTGGGGTGGCAAGCTGGGCGGCGAAGATGAGGTCACCTTCATTCTCGCGGTTTTCATCATCAACGACCACAACGGCCTTGCCCGCGGCGATGTCTGCGATGGCGCGTTCGACCGAGTCGAGCTGGATGTTGTCTGAGTGTGTCATGGGGTCCTTTGTTGTCCAATCGGTATCCGTCAGGCGGCGTGGCTGCGGTGGTTTAGCCAGGTACGGCTGAGTGTCTGCTAAGTCTGCGGATGGAGCCGATCGAGGTATTTCGCGATGACGTCGCATTCGATGTTGACGTGGTCGCTGGGGCTGAGGGAGGCGAGCATGGTGTCGGCCAGCGTGGTGGGGATAAGGGACACCTCGAACCACCAGTCCTCGCGCGAGGACTGCTGTGGTGACGCCCCCACGGATGGCTCGGGAGCGTCGGCCATTTCGGAGACGGTCAGGGACGTTCCGTTGATGGCGATGGATCCCTTCTTCACCACGTAGCGGCGCAGCGCCGGGTCGGAAAGGGTGAAGCGGAAGACCTCCCAGTGTTCCGAGGGCGTGCGGCTGACGACCGTGGCGAATCCGTCCACATGGCCTTGGACGATATGACCGCCGAATCGTCCTCCGGCCGCCATGGCACGTTCCAGATTCACCGGATCGCCGGGCTGCAACTCACCGATGGTGGTGTAGTCCAGGGTGACCTGCATGACGTCGGCGGTGAAGAAGCCGGAGTTACTGGAGTTATTGGAGTTGTCAGGGTTGCTAGTGCCGGATTCAGATGGCGTGCCGAAGTCCGTGACGGTGAGGCACACCCCGTTGACGGCAATGGAATCGCCGTGCGAGACATCATCCAGGATGGCGGATGCCTCCACCGTGAGTCGGAGCGCATCGCCCTCGCGGTCGATGGATCGAACCGATCCCACTTCTTCGATGATCCCGGTAAACACGAACTTCGTAAGCCTCCACGTTGGCCCCAACCCTCACTGGGGCGGGACGCGATCTGTTCTATGTGTATTGACGATAGTCTAGGTCACACTTGCGGCCGATCTATCATTCGGGTCATGCCCCGCCGCGGGTCAGTGTCCACAGCACGTCCTGGCCCGCGGGCGTGATGGATCGAGGGGTGAAGCGTTTGATGTCACCGATGGTTCGCCCGAGCTGACCGGTTGGATCCACCACGGCGGCAGCGCCGTTGCCCAATACGGCCGGCGCGGCATAAAACTGGATGGAATCCACCAGATCGGCTGCGAGGAAGGCGGCGATGATCGACGGGCCACCCTCGACGAGCACGGAGATGGCACTGCCGGCAGTTTCGCGTGCGATCTGTTCCAGCACCTCGCGTGGGTCGTGCGAGCGCACATGCAACCATTGGCCCGGCGTGCCCCTAATGGCGGCGTCTTCGGGGAGATCTCGGTTGCCCATCACCACCCGCAGTGGTTGGCGCTCACTGGCCATCGTGGTTCCGTCGGGGAAACGCGCGGTCAAGCGCGGATTGTCGGCGGCGACGGTGCCGGTTCCCACGATGATGGCATCGCGGCAGCTGCGGTCCTCGTGAACGAGTCGCCGAGCGGTGTCGCCGGTGATCCACTGACTCGTGCCATCGGCGGCGGCAATCCGGCCGTCAAGAGTGCTGGCCATCTTCACGGTGACGTGCGGCCTTCCCTCCTGGACCGACACCAACCACGGCTCCACCGATGCTTCTGGTTCCCAGGCCGGAATATCCGCGAGGCTCGGCCAGACCGGTCCGACAACCTGCACACCCGCAGCCCGCAACGTCTCGGCTCCCCCAGCGGCGGCAGGAAAGGGATCGGCGAACAAGTAGTGCACTTCAGCCACCCCGGCGGCGATGAGCGCCTGCGCACAGGGGCCGGTGCGTCCGGTGTGATTGCACGGTTCCAACGTCACATACGCGCGGGACCCGCGTGCGCGCTCCCCTGCCTCGTCGAGCGCCACGATTTCCGCGTGCTTTCCCCCTGGGGCCTGGGTGCTACCGCGCCCAACGATCGTGCCGTGAGCGTCGACGATGACCGCGCCCACTGCTGGATTGGGTGAACTGATCCCCCAGGCCTCCCAGCCCTGGCGGATCGCTTCGGCGAAGAAGGCACTGTCGGCACGGGCGGCACTGTCGGCGCTGTCGGCGCTGTCGGTGCTGCTGTTGCAGCCGAGAGAACTGAGACTCATCGTGTCGCTTGTGGTTATCGGGCCGTGGCTCCCGTGGCCCCCTCAGCGGCCTGACGGATTGCATCCACGGCCGCAGCCGGGTCATCCGCGCCGTAGACGCTGGAGCCAGCCACGTACACATCGACGCCCGCGGCGGCCGACTGCTCGGCGGTCTCCACGCCGATGCCACCATCAATCTCAATGAGGGTGTCCAGCCCGTCGGCGTCGATACGAGAACGCAGAGCCTCGACCTTGCCGAGTACCTCGGGCATGAACTTCTGCCCGCCGAAGCCGGGCTCCACGCTCATCACGAGGATCTGATCGAAGCTAGCCAGGTGATCCAGCAGCGGTTCCACGGCGGTCTTTGGCTTGATCGACACACCGGCCTTCGTGCCCTTCGCGCGCAGCTCCTGAGCGAGCTCCACGGCGGCGTCGATACCCTCCACAGCTTCCAGGTGGAAGGTAACGGAATCGAAATCGGCCGCGTAATCCGGGGCCCAGCGCTGCGGGTCCTCGATCATCAGGTGTACGTCCAGGTGCTTATCCGTGTGCGGCAGCAGTGACTTCGCCACCGGCAGTCCGAACGACAGGTTCGGCACGAAGTGGCCATCCATCACGTCGATGTGCAGCCAATCGGCGTTATCCGCCCGTGCGACATCCGCGGCGAGGTTGGCGAAATCGGCGGCGAGGATGGAAGGAGCAATAAGCGTGCGTTGAGTCATGCCTCTACTGTACTTCGCCACCGGTTATTCGCAGACACTCCTACGCCTCAGCACCCGAACCAGCGCCCGCATCCGACGCCGGGCGCAGTGCTGCGATAAACATCGCATCCGTACCGTGCCGGTGCGGCCACAGCTGCACGAACGGCCCGGCTCCCACGTTGTCGAGCTCGGGCAGGATCTCCCGCACGTCGAGCACCGTCGCACCCGTTTCGGCGGCCACGGCGCGCACCACCTCGGATGTCTCGGCCGGGTGGGGCGAGCACGTGGAGTACACCACGACTCCGCCCTCGGCCGTCACCGACAGCGCCGAGCGCAGCAGTTCCTTTTGCAGCGCCACCAGCGGCGGTACGTCCTTGGGGTCTTTGCGCCACCGTGCTTCCGGCCGCCGGCGCAGCGCGCCCAGCCCCGAGCACGGCGCATCGACCAGCACTCGGTCGAAGCCACCAGTTGGCATGTCTATCCCAGCGATCTGGGCGACCTTGCGGCCATCGCCGACGTGCACGGCGACGGGCAGGTCTCGCACGGCCGAGCTCACCAGCTTCGCGCGGTGCTCCGCGACCTCCACGGCATCGACTTTCGCTTCCTCGCCCACGGCCCAGGACGCGACAAAGGCCGTCTTGCCGCCCGGCCCCGCGCATAGATCGAGCCACCGGCCCCGGTCGGTACGCTCCAGGGGCGCGCGCACCATCGCCAGAGCGATGAGCTGGCTGCCTTCATCCTGCACGCTCGCCATGCCATCGCGGATGGGTTCCAGCTCCCCCGGCGAACCCTCGTCGAGGTATACGGCATACGGCGACCAGCGGCCTTCCTCTCCTCCGGTGACGAGCGCCAGTTCTTCGGCGCTGATCTGGCCTGGGCGGGCGGCCAGGTGAATCGTCGGGCGTTGATCGTCTGCCTGTAGGGCTTGTTCCAACTCCGACGCCGCCAGGCCCGCCTCCTGCTGCTGCAGTGCATCGGCGAATACGGCGGCGATCCACTCGGGGTGTGCGGTGCGCACCGCCAGGGAGGCCAGCGAATCGTCCGGAGCGATCCGTTCCATCCACTGCTCGGGTGTGCTGCGCGTGATCGTGCGCAACACACCATTGACGAACCCGCTAGCCTGGCCGGCACCGTTGGCCTTCGCGAGTTTCACGGAGGTATCCACGGCAGCGTGGTCTTCGACCCGCGTGCGCAGGATCTGGTAGGCACCGAGGCGCAGGATGTCGAGCACGACCGAGTCGATCTTGTCCACGGGGCGGCCCGCGGCCTTCGCAATTACTGCGTCGAGCAGGCCGCTGGCCCGCAGTGTGCCGTAGGTCAGCTCGGTAGCGAAGGCCGCATCGCGCTTGTTCAGCCGTGCCGCCTTGATCTCGCGCGGTAGCACGAGGTTGCCGTAGGCATCCTCGGTGGTGACCTCGCGCAGAACGTGCAGCACCACGTCGCGGACCTTGTCGCCGCTGCCGTGCTGCTTCGCCTTCATCTGGCGCTCCTCGGGGCGGCGTTGCTGGTAGCCCTTCGAGCGGCCGGGTGCAGTGCGCGGGCGGCCAGTGCGCTGCTTGTTGCCTGAGCTAGAGCGGCCGGAATCGTGACGGTCTGAACCAGAGCGGGCCGATTCGGACCGGGCGCGGAAGCCTCCCATTAGTGCGTCTCCTTCGCGTCAAACGTCGGTTCGGCAGCGAGCAGCTGCTGCTGCCCGCGCGCCCAATCGGCGGCGTTCATCATCTTCTTTCCGGGCGGTTGAATGCTCGCGATCGCCAGCGGGGCGCTCCCCGTGCCGACGATCACCTTGCCAGCCTCGGTGAGAACCTGTCCGGGCGCGGGCGTGGTGGCGTCGAGACAAAAATCGGGATCCAGGGGCATCATGAGTCCGATTTTGTACCGTTGACCAGCCATCATCGACCAAGCGCCGGGTGCGGGCGTGTGCGCGCGGGCGATGCGCTGAATCTGGTCGGCGGGAAGCGACCAGTCGATCTGGGCGTCTCCGGAGGTGATCTTCGCCGCGTGCGTAGCCTCGCCATCGTCCTGGGGAGTAAGCGTTGCGGTGCCGTCGGCGAGCTCGGCAAGCGAGTCAGCGAGCAGCTCCCGGCCGGCGTACGTCAGCGCGGTGAGCAGTTCATCGGCCGTGTCGGCGAGGCCGATCTCGTGGGTGATAGTCCCGATCATCGGGCCGGTATCCAACCCCTTTTCGATCCGGAAGGTCGTGGCCCCGGTCGTGCGATCACCAGCGGCGATAGCAGCTTGGACGGGTGCTGCGCCACGCCACCGCGGCAGCACCGAGAAATGTAGATTGATCCAGCCGTGTCGGAAAGTATTCAGCAGATCCTCCGGAATGAGATTGCCATAGGCCACTACCGCCACGGCTTCGACGCCATCATCGGCCAGCTGCCGAAGCACCGCCCGGGCCTCGTCACCGGATTCTGTCCTGGATTTGAGACTGGGCCATTTGTAGGTATCAATGCCGTGCTCAGCTGCCACCTCGGCCACGGCCGAGGGGTGCAGGGCGCGGCCCCGGCCCCGGCGGGCATCGGGTTGGGTGATGACGGCGGCGACCTCGTGCCGCTCATCGGCGATGAGGTGGCGCAGGGCTACCGCTGCGGGCTCGGGTGTACCGGCGAAAAGGATCTTCATGAGTTGAACCACTCCGATTGGCGAATCTGCTGCATGGCCTGCTTGCGCTGGTCGGCGGGCAGGTGAGTGAGGAAAAGCACCCCGTTGAGGTGATCGGTTTCGTGCTGCACACAGCGGGCCAGCAGCCCCTCGACCTCCCGGTCGACGGGATCGCCGTCCACGGTGACGCCGCGCAGGCGGACCCGCTGGGCGCGGGTGACGTCGCCGCGAATCTCCGGGATGGACAGGCAGCCCTCTGGGCCCGTCTGCTGCTCCTCGCCGATGGCCTCCCACGCGGGGTTGATGACGTGCCCGGCATCCCCATCGCAGTTGTACACGAACACGCGCTTGGTCACGCCCACTTGGTTGGCAGCGAGGCCCACGCCCCCGAAGTGCTCCATGGTTTCTTCCATGTCGGCAACGAGGGTGCGCAGGTGAGTGTCACCCACGGATGCCTCGGGAACGGCATCGGCAACGGTGCGAAGCACGGGGTCGCCGAAGTAGCGCATCGAAAGAACAGTCATGCTAGCTAGACTAACCGATGCGCACGGGGTCAATGACCACCCGGAGGGGCTGAGCGCCCTTCATTGTGGAACGCACTGATTGCGCCTGCTTGAGGCTGGGGCCCAGCAGGTGCGCCTGATCATGCGGGATGCGGACGATGAGGCGCCGGGCTTGGCGACGAGCCTCCTGGGCCCCCAGCTTCTCCATCCCGGCGGGCAGGCGAATACCCGCGGGCAGTTCCACCGGCCCCAGCAACTCAGCTGCTTCGGGCCGCTCCCAGCACTCCAGCAATTGGTCGACGGCCACTTGGGAGCCATCGATGGCGGCCATGGTGACGGCGGGCGGGAACTCCGCCTCGGCGCGTAGGGAGAGCTCGCGGGTGGCAGCGCCGGTGGGGTCCCAGCGGATGAGCTGCTGGATCACCGGCAGGCTCGCATCGCCCGCGATCACCACCGCACCGCCTTCCTCCCGCGGCCGCACGAGCGCGGCGGCCTCCATCCACTGCCGCAGGGCATGTTCCCCACTCCGCAAGTCTTCTCGGCCGAGTGGCATCCACGGGTCCAAGATCAATGCGGCACCGTAGAGGTCACCATCTACGTGGGGTTCCGCCCCCGGGGTGGCGACGATGACGGAGGGTTTGTGTGGAACTGACGCCATCACTCGCTGCCCACCGGAGGCCACGATGGGTATGCCGGGGAATGCCCGACCGAGTTCCTCCACGGTGCGGTCTTGGCCGATCACCTGCATCCGCAGCGTGCGGTTGCCGCATTCCGAGCAGCGGAACTGTCCGGCGGAACGGCCGCACCAGCGGCACCGCGGCGGGGCTGCATCCTGGGAGCCGGGCAGCTCCAGCGGGCCGTTGCAGTGCCGGCAGCGAGCCGGGTGGCGGCACGCCGCGCAGGCCAGCGCTGGGGCGTAACCGCGCCGAGGCACCTGCACCAAGGCCGGGTGCCCGTTGTCGAGCGCTTGACGAATGGCCTGGAAGCCGATCGAGGGTATGCGCGCGCCCGGATTGTGGATCTCCACCTCCCGCTGATGCTCGGTCTCCCCCAGCCCGCGGATCCAGGGCATGGCCGCGTGCTGAGCCTCCAGTGTGGGGCGCAGAGGATGCACGTGGCCTTCGGCGATCCACTGCTGCACCTCGGCCGAACGATGCACTCCCGCGACGAGCAACGCGGTGCCTTCCACCTCGCTGCGCAGCTTCGCGATGAAGCGGGCGTGCATATAGGGAGCCCGTGGGTCCACAAGGCTGTCATCGGATTCCCCGAGCAGGGCGATGAGCTGCAGATTCTTCAGTGGAGCCAGGGCCGCCGACCGGGTGCCCACCACGATCTTGGCCTGCCCGTGAAGGATCGAGAGGTAGCGGCGGTAGCGGGCGCTCGGCCCCTCCGCGGCGGTGAGGGTGATGATCTGCGCGGCCGAGACGAACTCCCGCAGGGCCGTACACACTCGGTCAACCTCTTTCTTGTTCGGGACGATGATGAGCGCGCTGCCGGAGGTATTCCACGCAGTCGCGGCGGCCACCGCGGCGGCGATAGCGGCCACATCCGAGCCCGGAGGTGCCACGAGCGAGGCGCGCGGAGACTTCCTATCGAGTACGGCAGACAGAAACGCCGGGCCATGGACGTAGTCCCCCATGGTTGCGCGCGCGGCCTCCAGGCTCGCTTTTTGCAGGTCCTCCGTGGGTGTCAGGGAGCCGTAGAGATCCTCCCACGGTTGGCCTCCGCCGAACAGGCCCGCGACCTCGGCGCTGGCGTGGCGGGAAGGAATCGCGCTGCGCAGAATATCCGAGCGCACCCCCGCGTAGTGATCCGCGAGTAGTTGTGCGAGTTGCCACATGGACGGGGGCATGACGATCTCTGGGCTGATGACCCGCTCGATGGGTTTAAGCTCCCCGGTGTGGTCAGAGCGCTTCCGCCGCTCAATGACGACAGCATCCACCAGGCGGCCCGAAAAACGGACGCGAACCTTCGCCCCGGGTTGGGCGTCGAGATCATCGGCTTCAGATACCCGATAGTCGAACAGCCTATCCAGATGCGGGACCCCGAGGAGGGGCAATACCCGCACGATGGGATTCTGCAGTTCGGTCACACGTCAGATTGTACTGACCCCTAGGAAGCGTCGGTGGCTTCCCCTACCGCGGCCCGCAAGGCCTCGGCACGGTCGGTCCGCTCCCACGGCAGATCCAGGTCGGTGCGGCCGAAGTGACCGTAGGCGGCCGTCTGCGCGTAGATCGGGCGCTTGAGATCCAGATCCCGCAGGATGGCGGCGGGGCGCAGGTCGAAGGTCTTGCTCACGGCGTCCTGGATACGCTCCACCGGAACCGTCTCCGTGCCGAACGTCTCCACGTACAGGCCGACCGGGGTGGCGCGGCCGATGGCGTAGGCGACCTGCACCTCCACGCGCTTGGCCAGGCCGGCGGCGACGATGTTCTTGGCGACCCAACGCATGGCGTAAGCACCGGAGCGGTCCACCTTGCTCGGGTCCTTGCCGGAGAACGCGCCGCCGCCGTGGCGGGCCATGCCACCGTAGGTATCCACGATGATCTTGCGGCCGGTCAGACCGGCATCGCCCATGGGGCCGCCCAGGGTGAACGAGCCAGAAGGATTAACGAGCAGGGTGTAATCGTCGGTGGCGATATCGGCGGGCAGCTCGGCCTCGGACAGCACGTAATCCACCACGTGCTCCCGAATGTGCTGCTCCAGCCATGCCTGGGTGATGCCCTCTTCGTGCTGGGTGGACACTACCACGGTGTCGAGGCGGACAGGCTTGCCGTCGGCATCGTAGGCGAAGGTCACCTGGGTCTTGCCGTCCGGGCGCAGGTGGGGCACGATGCCCTCCTTGCGAACCTCGGTGAGTCGGCGTGCGAGGCGGTGGGCGATGGCAATGGGAATCGGCATGAACTCCGGGGTCTCGTCGGTGGCGTAGCCGAACATGAGGCCCTGGTCGCCGGCGCCCTGCCGGTCGCTCTCGTCGTAATCACCCTCGGCGCTGTCGCGGGTCTCCAGGGAGCCGTCGACGCCCTGGGCGATCTCCTCGGACTGGTCGCCCACTGCTACGGACACGCCACACGTGCGGCCATCGAAGCCCATCTCGGAACTGTTGAAGCCGATCTTCAGCAGCGTAGAGCGCACGATGTCGCGAATCTCCACATAGGTGGACGTGTGGATCTCGCCGACCACGTGCACAAGGCCGGTGGTGACCACGGTCTCCACGGCCACGCGCGACTCGGGGTCCTTCGCCAGGAGCGCATCCAGGATGTGGTCTGAAATGGCATCGCAGATCTTATCGGGGTGCCCTTCAGTGACGGACTCACTGGTGAATAGACGGTGTGACAACTTCTTCGATCCTTCTCGACTACCTCGGTTACGAGGAACGCTGACGGTTTGCTCTGAGCATTGTACTGGGGTCATACTAGACTAAGCTGTCTATGTTTGTCATATCCCCTTCCCCGGGCGAGCCTACGCTGCAGCACAGCTGCGTGGTTGCCCCGGGGCGAACTAGCTCAATAGGTTATCGGCTATCGCATTCCAAATGGCCACTGACACGACCAACTTGGATGCTTCCGGAATCTCGATGATGCGCGGTTCCGGCTGCTCATCCTGTGGCAGGAGCACCCACCCGGAACTCACTTTCTGCCCGAACACCTTGTCCTGGCCCACCGCATTGGCCACGAGGGCATCGCAGCCCTTCTTCGCCAGCTTCACGGTCGCATGCTCCAACGGTGTGTGCTCCTCATCGCCGGTTTCTGCGGCAAAGCCCACGATCGTCAGCTCGGCAGGCAAATCGCCGGCCTCGCGCTGCTGCACGATGGATTTGAGGATATCCGGGTTTTCCTCCAACTCGATGCGGGTAAGGTCCGCCTCCGAGCCCTTCTTCAGCTTGGAACCCGCCACCGTCGCGGGGCGGTAGTCCGCCACGGCTGCCGCCATGATGACCACGTCCGCCTCCTTGGCCTGCTCGGTCATCGCCGTGAGCATGTCGCGCGCAGTCTTGACCCGCACGATGGATGCACCCGAAGGCACCGGTAGTTCCTCGGTGAAGCCGGACACGATGGTCACCTCAGCGCCACGTTGTGCCGCCACATCGGCAAGTGCATAGCCTTGACGCCCAGACGAGGCATTACCCAAGAAGCGCACTGGGTCCAACGGCTCGTGCGTCCCACCGGCACTGATGAGCACCTTCTTGCCCACCAGGTCGCGCCGGAAGGCTTCGGGCTGATCGAGCGCCGCGAGGGCCAACTCGCCGATGTGATCGGGGTCGGGCAATCGACCGGGGCCGGAATCCTTGCCCGTGAGCCGCCCGTGCGCCGGTTCGATCACCACGGTGCCGTGTCGGCGCAACGTCTCCACGTTGTCCTGGGTGGCGGGGTGGTTCCACATCTCGGTGTGCATAGCCGGAGCCACGACCACCGGGCAGGTGGCCACCAGGCAGCTGGAGGTCAGTAGATCATCGGCACGCCCGTGCGCCAAACGCGCCAGAAGGTCTGCCGTGGCGGGAGCGATGACGATAAGGTCGGCTTCCTGCCCGAGCCGAACGTGCTGCACCTCGTCGATGCGGTCGAAGACTTCCGCGGACACCGGATTGCCGCTCAAGGCTTCGAAGGTGGCGGCACCGACGAAGTTCAGGGCGCTGCGCGTGGGGATCACGCGCACATCGTGGCCAGCCTCGGCAAAGAAGCGGACGAGATGCGCGGCCTTAAACGCAGCAATGCCGCCCCCTACGCCGATAACGACGCGGAGCGGCTTGGTGTGTGCGGTTTCCCTGGTTTGATCAGTCACACTGGACAGCCTAGTGGGTTTACCCTTCGGTGTGCTCCAGCAGATCCCGATTGATCTCGCGCAGGGCGATAGACAGGGGCTTTTCCTGAACGTCCGGGGTCACCAACGGACCGACGAACTCGAAAACGCCCTCATCCACGGTTTGGAAGTAGTCGTTGATCTGACGAGCGCGCTTTGCAGCGAAGATGACCAGTGCGTACTTGGAGGACACCTTGGTCAGCAGCTCGTCGATGGGGGGATTGGTGATGCCCACGGGCGGATCGAAGACAGAGTCGTTCGAGTTAACGTCCTGGTTATCCACGGTATGCACCTTCTCTAGAAGTAGCTATTGATGTCGCAATGACGACGTTGATGTAAGGCGGTAGTTGAGCAAAAACTCGGTTAGCTCTGCAGTAGATCGCTGATTTCCTTGACGGCCTCGGTGACATCCTCGTTGACCACCACATGGTCGAACTCGGAGGTTGCCTCCATCTCCGTCTTAGCCGTCTCCAGCCTACGCTGAATGACCTCTTCGGATTCAGTACCGCGCCCAGTCAAACGATCGACCAGTACCTCCCATGACGGAGGAGCCAAGAACACAGTGGTGGATTCCGGCAGCAACTGCTTGACGTTGCGCGCACCCTCGAGGTCCACCTCGATAAGAACCGGGCGATCCTCAGCGATCGCCTTTTCCACCGGCTCCCGCGGAGTGCCCGACAGCTGCAAGCCGCCGTGGATCTCTGCCCACTCCAGCATCTTGCCCGCATTGATGTTCTCTTCGAACTGTTCGCGGGTGATGTAGATGTAATCGCGCCCATCGACCTCGCCGGGCCGGGGATCGCGGGTGGTCATCGACACACTGAAAAAGAGGCGCGGAACTTCGTCCCGCAAGCGGGCAACCACGGTGGACTTCCCCACCGCAGACGGGCCCGCGAGTACAACAACACGCCCGTTACCCAGCTGGCTCAACTCTTAGTCCTCGAAACCGAAGTGCTCCAGCAGTGCACGGCGCTGGCGGTCGCCCAGACCACGCAGACGACGGGTCGGAGCGATCTCCAGCTGGTTCATGATTTCCTCAGCCTTGACCTTGCCAACCTTGGGCAGGGATACCAGCAGAGCCGAAACCTTCATCTTGCCGAGGATCGGATCGGTCTCAGCGTCCTTCAAGACCTGCTTCAGGTCGGTGCCGCCACGCTTCAGCTTCTCGCGAAGCTCTGCACGAGCCTTGCGTGCCTCTGCAGCCTTCTTCAGGGCTTCTGCGCGCTGCTCCGGGGTCAACTGGGGAAGTGCCACGGGGTTCCTCCGTTTATTCGTAGGTGTAGTTATCTGGATGAGTCTATGCAGTTGTCGCCATCATTGCACGTCATGGCGTAATTGTCATTGATACGACAAGCTTAGACGAGCAACGAAGGATTCTATGGTGTTCGTTGAGCTAAAGCCAACCGACACACCCTAGGCAGGTATTTGCTCAGCGGTCAGCCGAGCAATGGCCTCCTGATGGCCACAGCAGCTCAGCGCCCAAGATATGCGCGCTACTCCTATCCCCCAGGCTCCCCGAGAGACGGCGCTGTAGCGCGGGCGCAAAACAACTGTCGGTCATTGTATCATTAGCACTGCCTGCTAGTTCAAGATTGCTGCAGTTGTTGTGGCGAGCGTCTCCCGCAGCGCAACCACGCCGGGGCCGTGCGACAGCACGCTCCGAGACACATTCGGGCACGCCAGCTGCTCCGCACCTGCAGCAATGCGCCGCACATCAGCCATCGTGCCGCCTTGGGCGCCCACGCCCGGCATGAGAATGAGGCCATTCACCTGCGCCAACGATGGCGGTTGCTGCACCGTCGCTCCCACGACGACGCCCATATTCCCAGCTCCCTCGTGCCCGGCGTTGGTGCGCGCCACGGCGTCGACCACGGATTGGGCAACGGTCAGCGTATCGCTGGATGCCGTATCGCTGTTCTCGTAATCATTGGGTTCACTGGGTTCACTGGGCTCACTGGGCACCGTCGCCAACTGCAGGCCGGGGGCCTCTGGGTTGGACGTCGCCGCAAGGACGATCGCTCCCCTGTTGGTCTCCTCAGCCAAGTCGAACACCGGTTGCAACGATCCGACACCGAGGTACGGGCTCACCGTAACGGCGTCGACGCACAAAGGAGACTCATCATCGAGCCATGCGCGGGCGTACCCAGCCATGGTGGAGCCGATGTCACCGCGTTTGGCATCGGCGATGACCAACACCCCTGAGCTGCGCAGATCAGCGATGGCACGCTCGAGGATCGCGAAGCCGGCCGAGCCAAAAGCCTCGTAGAAGGCGACCTGAGGCTTGACCACGCACGCGCTATCGCGGAAGGCCTCCACGCACGTGCGGGTGAAGGCTTCCACGCCCTTGACCGAAACCGGCAGGCCCCAGTGCTCGAGGAGGCTTGCGTGCGGGTCGATGCCGACGCACACGGGCCCGAACGATGCGGCGCGCTCGAGGAAGCGCTGGCCGAAGGTCAGGTCATGAGCTGTGCATGCTGGGCTTGCAGTGCTTGCAGTGTTTGTCGGGCCCGCCGTGCTAGCCGTACCACTCATGAGTGATCGATCTCCTGGATCGGGCGCACCGTGGACTCCTTACCCTGAAGGGCCTCGATACCCTGCACTGCGGCGACGGTGCCCTGAACTGTCGTGACACACGGCACGCCCATGTTCACCGCTGCAGCGCGGATGTCGTATCCATCGTGGCGGGCGCCCGCGGATCCGGCCGGGGTGTTGATGATGAGGTCAACTGCACCGTCGCGGATGTAGTCGTTGACCGTACGGTCCTGGCCATTCTGTGCCTCGGAAATCTTGGCCACGACCTCGCACTCCACACCGTTGCGGCGCAACATGCCCGCGGTGCCGTGCGTGGCCAGGATGTTGAAGCCCAGGGACTTCAACCGCTGGATCGGCAGGAGCAGCGTGCGCTTGTCGCGGTTGGCCACGGACACGAAGACGGTGCCGGAGGTCGGCAGGGAGCCAAACGCTCCCTCCTGGGACTTGGCGAAGGCGCTGCCGAAGTCGTCGTCGAGACCCATGACCTCGCCGGTGGACTTCATCTCCGGGCTGAGCAGGGAATCCAGGACCTTGCCCTCGGGGCTGCGGAAGCGGTTGAACGGCATCACGGCTTCTTTCACCGCGATCGGGTGGCCCTGCGGCAGGGAACCGCCGTCGCGATCGCCCGGCAGGATGCCCTCCTCAATGAGCTCCGGGATGGATGCGCCGAGCATGATGCGCGCAGCAGCCTTGGCGAGTTGCACGCCGGTGGCCTTGGAGACGAACGGCACGGTGCGGGAAGCACGCGGGTTCGCCTCGATGACGTAGAGGGTGTCATCCTTGAGGGCGAACTGCACGTTCATCAGGCCCTTCACGCCGATGCCGTGGGCCAGGGCTGCGGTGGACTCTCGGACCTTTTGGATGTCCTCATCGCCCAAGGTCATCGGTGGGATAGCGCAAGCGGAGTCGCCGGAGTGGATACCGGCCTCCTCGATGTGCTCCATCACGCCGGCGAGGTAAACGTTCTCGCCGTCGCAGAGAGCATCCACGTCAATCTCAATGGCGGAATCGAGGAAGCGGTCCACAAGCACCGGGTGATCGCTGGTGATCTCGGTGGCGCGGGTGATGTAGTCCTCCAGGGAAGACTCGTCGTAGACAATCTCCATGCCGCGACCACCCAGAACGTATGAGGGGCGAACCAGCACCGGGTAGCCGATGCGGGAGGCAACCTCGCGTGCCTCGGCAAAGCTGGTGGCGGTGCCGTACTCCGGAGCGGGCAGCTGAGCCTTATCCAGCACGGTGCCGAATTCGCCGCGGTCCTCGGCCAGGTTGATGGCCTCTGGGCTGGTGCCCACCACGGGCACACCGGCGTCGGCCAGGCGCTGCGCCAATCCCAGTGGGGTCTGGCCGCCGAGCTGCACGATTACACCGGCGATCTCGCCGGACTCGGACTCGGCGTGGTAGACCTCCATGACGTCCTCGAAGGTCAGCGGCTCGAAGTAGAGGCGATCTGCGGTGTCGTAGTCGGTGGAGACGGTCTCCGGGTTGCAGTTTATCATGACCGTCTCGTAACCCACGCGGGACAGCTCCAGTGCGGCGTGCACACAGGAGTAGTCGAACTCGATGCCCTGGCCGATGCGGTTCGGGCCGGAACCGAGGATGAGGACCTTCTTCTTATCCTTCTGCGGCGCGACCTCGGATTCGGCCTCCGGATCCAGCTCGTAGGAGCTGTAGTGGTACGGGGTCTTAGCCTCGAACTCGGCAGCACAGGTATCCACGGTCTTGAACACGGGGCGAATACCCTGGGCCCAGCGCAGGGCGCGCACGCCGTCTTCACCGGCGAGCTCGGGTCGCAGCGCGGCGATCTGGCGGTCGGACAGACCCATGTACTTGGCCTCGCGCAACAGCTCCACATCCAGCACAGGGGCATCCACCAGCACCTGGCGGAAATCAACCAGAGCCTTGAGTTCTTCGAGGAACCACGGATCGATGCCGGACGCCTCGTAGACCTCGTCCACGGTGGCGCCGAGGCGCAGCGCCAACTCAACGTCGTACATCCGGCCCTGAGTCGGGCGACGCAGATCCTCGAGCACGGCCTTCTTATCGTCGGCCCGCTCCCCTGCCACTGCATCGTCGGAGACGGTCCAGAAGCCCGCTTCCTTGGATTCCAGGGAGCGCATGACCTTGTTGAGGCCGGTGATGTAGTTGCGGCCCACGGCCATGGCCTCACCCACGGACTTCATGGTGGTGGTGAGGGTGTCGTCCGCACCGGGGAACTTCTCGAACGCGAAGCGCGGAGCCTTGACGATCACGTAGTCCAGGGTGGGCTCGAAGGCGGCTGGGGTGACCTCGGTGATGTCGTTGCGCACCTCGTCGAGGGTGTAGCCGATGGCCAGCTTGGCGGCCAGCTTTGCGATCGGGAAGCCGGTGGCCTTGGAGGCCAGGGCCGAGGAGCGGGACACGCGCGGGTTCATCTCGATGGTGATGATGCGGCCGTCGGTGGGGTTGATGGCGAACTGGATGTTGCAGCCACCGGTATCCACGCCGACCTCGCGAAGAATGGCGATACCCTGATCGCGCATGACTTGGTACTCGCGGTCGGTCAGCGTCATGGATGGGGCGACCGTCACCGAATCGCCGGTGTGCACGCCGAGGGCATCGACGTTTTCGATGGAGCAGACCACGACCACGTTATCGTTGCCGTCGCGCATGAGCTCCAGCTCGAATTCCTTCCAGCCGAGGATGGACTCTTCGATGAGGACGTTGGCCTCGGGGCTGGCAGCCAGTCCACCGCCGGCGATCCGGTCGAGGTCCTCCTGGGTGTAGGCCAGGCCGGATCCCAGCCCGCCCATGGTGAACGAGGGGCGCACCACAACGGGCAGGCCCAGCTCGGCGACGGCCTCGTGCACTTCGTCCATGTTGTGGCACACGCGCGACCGAGCGGAGTCGCCACCGATCTTCTCCACGATGTCCTTGAACTTCTGGCGGTCTTCGCCGCGCTCGATCGCGTCGATGTCCGCGCCGATGAGCTCCACACCGTACTTATCGAGGATGCCCAGGCGATCGAGCTGGATAGCGGCGTTGAGGGCAGTCTGGCCACCCAGGGTCGCCAGCACGGCATCGACCTTGTGGCCCTCTTCCTGCTCTTTTTGGAAGATCTTCTCGATGTACTTCGGCTGGATGGGCTCGATGTATGTGTGGTCGGCGAACTCCGGGTCGGTCATGATCGTGGCCGGGTTGGAGTTGATGAGGGTGACCCGCAGGCCCTCTTCCTTGAGCACGCGGCACGCCTGCGTGCCGGAGTAGTCGAATTCGCAAGCCTGGCCGATGACGATGGGGCCGGACCCGATGACCAGTACGTGGTTGATGTCCTCGCGACGTGGCATGAAAAAATATCCTTCGTTAAAGATCTAAAGATTCGCTGATGGTGACGTGATGCAGGAGTCTGTTACTTGCCTGCTGTCTTTTCTGCTGCTGCTTCTTCCTTGAGCAGCTCCAGGAACTGGTCGAACAGCGGGTTGGCATCGTGCGGGCCAGCGGCCGCCTCGGGGTGGTACTGCACAGAAAATGCCCGACCGTTGGTCAGTGCCACGCCCTCGACGGTGTCATCGTTGAGGCAGGTGTGGGTCACTCGGGCCGGTCCGAAGGGGGTATCGAACTCCTCCATGGCCGTGCCCTTGAGGGCGAAGCCGTGGTTCTGGCTGGTGATGTCGATCTTGCCGGTGAGGTGGTTGAGCACGGGCACGTTTGTGCCGCGGTGGCCGAACTTCAGCTTGTAGGTGTCCATGCCCAGCGCACGGCCGAGGATTTGGTTGCCGAAGCAGATACCGAAGAAGGGAATGTCGGCCTCGAGGATCTTGCGTACCTCGGCCACAGTGGCGTCGGCGGTGGCGGGGTCGCCGGGACCGTTGGAGACGAACACACCCTGCGCGTTGTATTCCTTCATCAGCTCTTGGACACGCTCGTAGCTCGTCGTGGAGGGAACCACTACGCTGCGCACGCCGCGCTTGGAGAACTCGCGCGGGGTGTTGGTCTTAATACCCATGTCGAAGCTGATCACGGTGTACTTCACGTCGCCCTCGGGGTCGACCACGTACACGTCATCGGTGCTCACATCACCGGAGAGGTCCGCACCCGCCATTGACGGCTGCTCCTTGACCTTGGCCAACATCTCCTCGTCGCTGGTCACAGCATCGCCGCTGAACACACCGGCGGCCACGGAGCCCTTGTCGCGCAGGTGACGCACGATTGCGCGGGTATCCACTCCCTGGATGCCGATAATATTCTGCGCCTTGAGCTCGTCTTCGAGGCTGCGATTGGCGCGCCAGTTGCTCACGGCGCGGGAGAGATCGCGGATCACGAAGCCTGCGACCCAGATCTTGTCGCCGCGGGACTCGGCATCCTCATCGTTCCACCCGGTGTTGCCGATCTGCGGGGCGGTGGCCACGACGATCTGCCGGTGGTAGGAGGGGTCGGTGAGCGTCTCCTGGTAGCCGGTCATGGCGGTGGTGAACACGGCCTCGCCGAGGCTGGTTCCCTGGGCGCCGAAGGCGCGGCCGCGGAAGATGCGTCCGTCTGCGAGGACGAGGGCGGCGGGAGTGCGGGTCATGGAATCTTCTTTCTGTGCTGCTTGGCTGCTCATCGTTTCTTTTCGGTCCGTCTGTTGCTTCGTCTCTTGGTCCGTCTTTTGGTTCGACGCCACTATGCGCCCGCCGTCGTGGAGGTCTGTGCTTGGCCATCACGGCAGGTGACTTTGCCGCGCAACAAGGTGGTGGTGACCTTCACGGGCATGTCCATACCCTCGTACGGCGTGTTGCGGGACTTGGAGGCCATCTCCTCTCCCCTGGCAATCCACTGTGCATTCGTGTCCACGGCGCACAGGTTGGCGGGCTCGCCCACGGCGATGGGTCGGCCGTGTCCGGGAAGTTTGACGATCTCTGCGGGGCGCTCGGACATGACGCGGGCCACGAAGCGCCAGTCCTGATCACCGTTGAGAACGAAGATCTGGGCGATGAGCGCCAGGGAGGTCTCAAGGCCGAGCATGCCGGGGCGTGCTTTGTCGAATTCGCAGCACTTCTCCTCGGAACCGTGCGGAGCGTGATCGGTAGCCACGCAGTCAATGATGCCGTCGATGAGTGCCTGTCGCAGCGCATCGACGTCGCGCTGCTCGCGCAAGGGTGGGTTCACGCGGTTTACGCCATCGTAGGTTTCCAACCGTTCGTCGGTGAGCAGCAGGTGGTGCGGGGTGACCTCGGCGCTGAGCGGGATGTTCTGCTCCTTGGCCCACTTCAGCAGGGACACGGTTCCCTCGGTGGAGGCGTGGCAGATGTGCAGACGGCCACCGTAATCGCGGGCCATGATCGCATCGCGAGCCACGATGGATTCCTCGGCGACGCGCGGCCAGCCGGACAGCCCCAGGCGGGCGGCAGTGTCGCCCTCGTGGGCCACGGCAGTCTCGGTCAGACGGGGCTCTTCGCAGTGCTGGGCGAGCAGCACGTCCATGCCCTTGGAGTATTCAATGGCGCGGCGCATGAGGCGCGGGTCGGCCACGCACTTACCGTCATCGGAGAACATGCGCACCTTGGCGTCCGAGTCGGCCATCATGCCGAACTCAGTGAGTTCCTCGCCGCGCAGGCCCTTGGAGATCGAGCCGACGGGGTGGACGTCGCAGAGGTTGGTGTGCTGGCCCTTGAACCAGACGGGCTCGGCGATGGAGGGGTTATCCATGACGGGCGCGGTGTTGGCCATGGTGAACACCGCGGTGAAACCGCCCTGGGCGGCGGCCGCCGAGCCGGTGGCGATGGTTTCCGTATCCTCACGGCCGGGCTCGCGCAGGTGAACGTGCATGTCCACCAGACCGGGCAGCAGAACCTGGCCGTTAAGGTCGATGGTCTCTCCCCCATCGCTGAGCTTGCCGCTGAGGTCGGCGCCGATCTCGGCGATCACGCCGTCGCGGATCAGGACATCGGTCGGCTCGCCTTCGCCGTAGATGAGCACGCCGGTGAGCAAAACCTCGTTGTCCGCACCCGTGGGGTGTGGCGCGAGATCGCCGGTGGCCGGGTAGTTGCTAGTCGCGGTGGTATGCGTCATATCGGTGATCCCTGTCTTCGATGTCTTCAGCGGCGCCTGGGTCGTCGTTTCTTCCATACTCATGTCACTCATGTCACTCATGTCACTCATGTCTGTTCCCCGCCTATCCCTGATGCCCGGTGGCTGATGCCGGGGCATCCGTGCCGACCAGCAGGGTGAACAGCACAGCCATGCGCACATGCACGCCGGCGGTGACCTGATTGAGCACCACGGCTTGGGGTGCGTCGGCTACGTCGTAGTTGATTTCCATGCCGCGCAGCATGGGACCGGGGTGCATGATGATCGCATCGTCGCGCATGAGGTCCTTGCGGGCCTGGGATAGGCCGAACCTGGTGGCGTACTCCCGGTGGGAGGGGAAGAAGCCTCCGTTCATCCGCTCGGCCTGGACACGCAACATCATGACTGCATCGGCATCGCGGATTTCAGCGTCGAACTGGGAAGACACCCGAACGGGGTGCTCCGTGGTACCCCATTTCTCCACCCCGAACGGTACGAGGGTGTCGGGGGCGACGAAGACAACCTCGGCGCCAAGGGTGGACAGCAGTTGGGCGTTCGAACGGGCGACGCGAGAGTGCAGGATGTCACCGATGATGACCACCTTGCGCCCGGCGATGGAGCCGAGCTTGCGTCGCATCGTGACGGCATCAAGGAGGGCCTGGGTGGGGTGCTGGTTTGCGCCGTCGCCGGCGTTGATGACGGCGGTATCACCCAGCCAGTTGGCGACCTGGCGGGCGGCGCCGGAGGATGGGTGGCGCATGACGATGGCGTCCGCGCCAACAGCCTTGAGGGTCAGCGCGGTATCGCGGAGGGATTCGCCCTTCTTCACCGACGAGGAGGAAGCGGAGATGTTGATGACGTCCGCGCTCATCCACTTTCCGGCGGTTTCAAAGCTGGAGCGGGTGCGGGTCGAGTTCTCGTAGAACATGGTGAAGATCGTGCGACCGCGCAGGGTGGGCAGCTTCTTCATTTCCCGTCCCGCGAGGGCCTCCGCGAAGCGATCCGCTTCGTCCATGAGGCCGATGATCTCGTCTTTACTGAGGTCAGCGATGCTGAGAAGGTGTTTCATCGGTGTTAGCGCCTTTCCAAGACCACGCGGTCTTCGCCGTCGAGCTCGGCGAGCTCCACGGATACGTCTTCGACAGCTGCGGTGGGGATGTTCTTACCCACATAGTCCGCGCGGATCGGCAGGCGGCGGTGGCCGCGGTCGATGAGAACTGCGACCTGAACGCTGTGGGGGCGGCCGAGATCGCGCAGCGCATCGAGAGCGGCGCGGATGGAACGGCCGGAATAAAGAACGTCGTCGACGAGGATGACGATGGCATCATCAATACCCTCGGTCGGGATCTTCGTGGGTTTCAATGCCCGGTGCGTGGTTTGGCGCAGATCGTCGCGGTACAGGGTGATGTCAAGGGACCCCTGGAACACGTCCACGCCGGAGAAGTTCTTGATGTTGTCGGCCAAGCGGCCGGCGAGCGGCACACCCCCCGATGGGATCCCCAAGAGAACGACCCGGCGGGCCTGTTCACCATCGAGTGCCGTCTTTTCAATGATCTGGTGCGCGATGCGCGCGACAGTGCGGGCCACATCCCCCTGATCCAGCAGGGTGGTCTGCGACTCTTGATCTGTCGAGTTCATCGTGACCTCCTTTCCCGCCTCTCTGTGCGGTCTGTTAAAGGATGTCTAACTCTGGTCAGAAAAGAGTTTAGCACGCCGGGCGGGGTTCGCCGGGCGTGCCCAGGCTGGGTACACCGAAGTGGGTGGGGGCTAGTTCTCCTCGGTTGTTTCCCTCGTGGAGTCCTCCGATGAGTCCTTCGTTAAGTCCTCGTTCGGCAACTCATCGTTCGCCGCAGGGTTCGTAGGTGCTGTGGCTTCTGTGGACTCTGTGGACTCTGTGGATCCCGTGCCCTCAGACGAAACAATGAGGTTATCGAGGTACGAGTCATCGTCGTTCTCGCGTGCCGTGGTTGCGGCATCAGCGAGGCGCAGATCGGCCGTCTTCAGGATGCCGTCCAGTACGGCGTGCACATAGGCCGGGGCCTGATCGTTGGAGTACTCGCTGGCTAGTTCCACCCCCTCGGTGACGGACACGGGGTTGTCGACCTCGGGGTTGTACAACATCTCCCACGCGGTGACGCGCAGGACGGCGCGATCCACGGCGGGGATACGGTCGAGACGCCAGTCGCTGGAGAGGTTCGACGCGATGGCATCATCGATGGCATCCAGGTGCACGGCGACTCCGGGAACGATGTCCTGGGTGTACTCCGGTACGGGCTTGACCTGGTTGTCCTGGTTGCGGGACAGCTCGATGCGATCCTCCAGGATCAACACCGGGTCGATGTCTCGAAACTCGGCCTCGAAGAGGATGTCCACGGCTCGGCGGCGCGCCTTGTAGCGCGAGCCGTGCCTTTTAAAGTTCTGCTTGGATGTGCTCACAGTGTGCTTTGGATGCTCGTTAATGCTCAGTACTGCTTGAGGAGAAGAAAGGGAAAGAAGAGGGGCGCTACGGCCGCGGCGGAAACCGTGACTGCAGCCGCCTTCGCAGCCGACTTAGTTGTTGACGCGGGAGAGGTACTCGCCGGTGCGGGTGTCCACCTTGAGCACGTTGCCGGTCTCGATGAACAGCGGCACCTGGATCTCAGCACCGGTTTCCAGGGTGGCGGGCTTGGTGCCGCCGGTGGAGCGATCGCCCTGCAGGCCCGGATCGGTGTGCTCCACCTTGAGCTCAACGCTCACGGGAAGCTCAGCGAACAGCGGCTCGCCCTCGTGGAAGGAAACCTGAACCTGGGTGTTCTCTAGCAGGAACTTGGCACCGTCACCCATGAGGTGCGGAGCGAGCTCGACTTGGTCGTAGGTCTTGTCGTCCATGAGCACGAAGTTGGTGCCGTCGTTGTACAGGTAGGTCATGTCGCGGCGGTCCACCGTAGCGGTCTCGACCTTCACGCCAGCGTTGAAGGTCTTGTCCACGATCTTGCCGGAGACAACATCCTTGAGCTTGGTGCGCACGAATGCGGGACCCTTGCCGGGCTTCACGTGCTGGAACTCCAAGATCTGCTGCAGCTTGTTGTCCATCTTCAGGACGAGGCCATTCTTGAAATCTGCGGTAGTTGCCACGGGCGAAAGCTCCTTGTGTTGCTTGAAGAATTGCTATGTAGTGCTCAGGTCAGTCCACGACGACTGTCCCTGTCTGCGAAAAGTCGAAATGTCGAACAGAACCGGTCTGCCAGTTTAGCACTTGGCAGGCCGAAACCCGTGATCCACACCGTCGAGCGGCTGGCCCGAGCACGCTTCGACGGTCCACTCCGCAAGACCACCGCTACACCACGATGAGCTCCGTCGGCGACGGGTTGAGGCTCCGCGCGCCATCCGCAGTCACCACGTACGTGTTCTCAATACGCAATCCGGTCTTGCCAGGCAGGTAGATGCCCGGCTCCACCGTGAGGGTCATCCCCTCCTTCGCCTCGTCTGCGGGGTCAACCCCAGCCGCGGCCCGCGGTGCTTCGTGGACGTCCAGGCCCACGCCGTGCCCGGTGGAGTGCACGAAGTATTCGCCGTAGCCGGCTTCGTCGATGATCTCGCGGCACGCGGTATCCACACCGCGCAGCGATGCCCCCCGCTTCACCGCTGCCTCGCCGGCCTTCTGGGAGCGGTAGACGATGTCGTACAGAGAGCGCGAGAGATCGTCCGGCTCCCCCACGCACACAGTGCGCGTCTGATCCGAGGCGTAGCCGTCCAGGTACACACCGAAATCCACGGTCACCAGGCCAGGCACGATCACGTCCTTGGACACGCCGGCGTGTGGCTTGGAGCCGTTCGCACCGGAGGCCAGGATGGTGTCGAAGCTCAGCGCGTCGGCGCCCGCCTTGCGCAACCGGTACTCCAGGTCCGCTGCGGCCTCTATTTCCGTGATCCCCTCGCGGATACCGCCGTCGCGGATGAACTCCTGCCACACTGTGTCGGCCAGCTCCCCTGCTTCCGCCAGCGCGGCGATCTCGCCGCTGTCTTTGATCAGCCGCAGTTCTTCGACCAGGCCGGACACTACCTCCGGGTTGCCCAGCGCGTTGGCGCGCCCCACGGGCATTGATGGCTCCACGGCGAAGCCGCGCTCCCCCGCCGCGTTCGTCATCACCTCGAAGACCTGTTGCTTGACCGCAATGGTCAGGTCATCCGGTTCACCGGTTTCGATGCGGATCTGAGTATCGTACCGACCGTCCGTGGCGATGGTGTGGTGCCCGGACGTGCTCACCAGCAGCGCGGCGTTCGAGCCGGAGAACCCGGTGAGGTACCGGATGTTCTTCAGGTCCGTCACCAGCAACGCGGGGTGATCTGACTTGCTGAGTTCTTCGACCAGTCGACGCCGCCGTGCCGCGAACACCTCAGTGCGGTTCTGGGTGCTCGCAGATCCCTGATCGGCAGGGTCGTGGGAATTGGTGGTCGAGGAAGATGCAGAAGATTGGGAAGTCATAGCTTCCCAGCCTAACCGTCTTATTGGACCAATGCGTGCAGGGCCGCGTGATAGCCGTAGGTGCCCAGCCCCACGATGATGCCCTTCGCCTGAGCGCTGAGGTAGCTGTGGTGGCGGAACTCCTCGCGGGCGTGGACGTTGGAGATGTGCACCTCGATGTACCCTGCGCCGTCTGCGATCTCCGCGAGCGCGTCGCGCAGCGCCACGGAGGTGTGCGTCCATCCGCCGGGGTTGATGATCACGGCCTCGCCTGCGTCCGCCGCCTGGTGGATGCGATTGAGCATGTCTCCCTCATGGTTGGTTTGGAAGAAGTCGATTGCCACGCCGAGCTTCTCGGCATCGGCGCGCAGGTCGCGTTCCACGTCGGCCAGGGTTGTGTGTCCGTACACGTCGGGCTGGCGCTTGCCGAGGCGATTGAGGTTGGGACCGTTGAGGACAACCACGGTTGGTCGATCCGAGTGCTGCGGGCTGGCAGGTGCGTCAGTCATGGGTATCTCGTTCCTAGTGATAATGCGGTAGCCGTGGTTATGCGGTAGCCGTAGCCTGGTACGCCGCGTCAAGGAGCTCCCGGCTAGGTCCCTCCAACCTCGTGGGATGCCCGACGGACTCCAGCACCACGAAGCGAATCACGCCGGCCTTGTTCTTCTTGTCCCGGCCCATGGCGACCAGCAGCGTATCCAGGTCTGCCCCATCGTAGGAGGTTGGCAGACCAATGGATTTAAGGATCTCCCGGTGGCGCTCCACCGCAGCGTCATCGAGCAAGCCAGCTGCCTTGGCAAGCTCGGCCTCGAACATCATGCCCACGGCTACGGCATTGCCGTGGCGCCAGCGGTAGTTCTCGTGGTGCTCCACAGCGTGGCCGTAGGTGTGGCCATAGTTGAGGATCTCACGCAGGTGGGACTCCTTGAGGTCCTGGGAGACCACGGACGCCTTGACCTTGATCGCGCGCTCGATGAGCTCCGGCAGCGACCCCTTCGGATCCAGAGCTGCAGCCGGATCAGCTTCGTAGATGCGCAGGATCTCGGTGTCGGCGATAAATCCGGCTTTGACGATCTCCGCTGAGCCCGCCACGATTTCGTTCTTCGGCAGCGTGTCGAGCACGTCAAGGTCTACGATGACCGCCGCGGGCTCGTGGAAGCTGCCGACGAGGTTCTTACCCGCGTCCGTATTGATACCGGTCTTGCCACCGACCGCGGCGTCCACCATCGCCAGCAACGTGGTTGGGTAGTGCACCACGTCGATGCCACGCATCCACGTGGCAGCGATGAATCCGGCCAGGTCGGTAGCCGCACCACCACCGATGCCAACGATGGCGTCCTGGCGGGTCAATCCGGCTTCGGCGCACGACTGCCAGCAGGCAGCGGCGGAGTCAATGGTCTTGCCGTCCTCGGCGTCGGCGATCTCGTGCTCACTGACGTGGAAACCGGCCTTGCGCAGACCTGCCGCTACGAGCTCGGCCCGCTCGCGCAGGGCGGGCTGGAAGATCAGCAGATAGGTTTGGGCGCGCGGGGTGGCGTCGAGAATAGAGCGCACCGCGAACTCGGTGCCGTGAGCAATAAAGACCTCGTAGGGAGAAGCGGAACGGACGGGGATGCTCGCGGTATGCGTGTTAGCTGTCATAGTTGCTGTCGCCCTCCTCGGCGGCCATGTCTTCGAGGAACATGAGGATGTCTGCCACAACGCGCTGCGGCTCTTTGCCATCGCAATGCACCATGAAGTTGGAGACCTCCTCGTACCACTCCGAGCGCTGCTCGAAGAGCTCCTGATATTTCTGCCGAGGGTCCTTGACGCGCAGCAGCGGGCGGGCATCACTACGGGAAGTGCGGCGCACGCCCTCGTCGATGGAGACGTTGAGGTACACCACCCACTGATCCTGCAGCAGCTCCCGGGTGGATTCAGTGGTGACCGCTCCCCCGCCCAGCGAGACCACACCGTTGGTCTGCAGGGCCTCGGCTACGGCTTCGGCTTCGAGGCGGCGAAACTCCGGTTCCCCAACCTCGGTGAGCAGATCGCCACACGGCTTAGAGAACCGCTGTTCCAGCACCTGATCAGTGTCCACCAACCCCACGCTGAGGGCATTGGACAACCGCTTACCAATCGTGGTCTTGCCGCTTCCCGGCAGACCGACCAAGACAACCCGTGGTTTCATCGTGGTACCCCTACTTCTCCTGCTCCCCCTGGGAGTCCCCGGGCCAGCCCAGCTTCTCGGTGCAGTAGTCCAGGTAGGCCTGGTAGTTCCGGCGGGTCTCCTCGAGGCTGTCGCCGCCGAACTTCTTGAGCACGGCGCGGGCCAGCACGAGTGCGACCATCGTCTCGGCCACCACGCCAGCGGCGGGCACGGCGACCACGTCGGAGCGCTGGTGGATGCCGGTGGCGGCATCACCCGTGGCCATATCGACTGTCTTGAGCGCACGTGGAACGGTGCTGATCGGCTTCATCGCGGCGCGGACGATGAGGGTCTCCCCGTTCGTCATCCCGCCCTCGATACCACCGGCGCGGTTGGTCGCGCGGGTCACGCCACCCTCGGGGTTCGCCTCCATCTCGTCGTGCGCCTCGGAGCCGCGGCGGCGGGCTTCCTCGAAGCCATCGCCGATCTCCACGCCCTTGATGGCCTGGATACCCATGACCGCCGCGGCGAGCTGCGAGTCTAGGCGCTCGTCACCGGAAACGTGCGACCCCAGACCGATGGGCAGCCCCTTCACCACCACCTCGACGATTCCGCCGAGGGTATCGCCAGACTTCTTCGCCGCCTTGATCTGCTCGATCATGTCCTCCTCCGCAGCCTTGTCGAAGGCGCGCACGGGGGACTCATCGATGGCAGTCAGATCGTTGAAGGACGGCACTGGTCCCTGGTACGGCGCGGACTGGCCGATGGAGATGACGTGGGAGAACACCTCCACGCCCAGGACCTCGCGCAACACAGCGCGGGCGAACGTACCAGCCGCCACGCGCGCGGCGGTTTCGCGGGCAGAGGAGCGCTCCAGGATCGGGCGGGCTTCCTCGTGGTCGTACTTCACCATGCCGGAGAAGTCGGCGTGGCCGGGGCGCGGGCGGGTCAGCTTCGCGCCGCGCCCGGAGGCCATCTCCTTGGCCACCTCTTCATCGCTGAGGTCGATGGGATCGGCAGACATGATCGTGGTCCACTTCGGCCACTCCGTGTTGCCAATCATCACGGCCACTGGGCTGCCAAGGGTCTTGCCGTGGCGCACGCCGCCGATGAACGTCACCTCATCCGCCTCGAACTTCATCCGAGCACCGCGGCCGTATCCCAGGCGACGCCGCGCCAGCTGATACGAGACATCCTCGCGCGTCACGCTGAGCCCAGCGGGCAGGTTCTCGACAACGGAGATGAGGGCTTGGCCGTGCGATTCACCGGCAGTAGTCCATCGAAGCATGCCCAACATCATACTTCGTGCCTGCGACAACGCCGTTGTCTACCCCACTGCTAGGGGGTAGATCAGCGCCACCACCGTTCCCGCCATCATCGCCGGTGCCATCGGCGCTCGTGGGATCCACTTTTTCCCTTCGACGCCCCACCGTCTCCCCCACCACAGCATCCCAAGGGCTTGCAGTGCTCCGCTGGCCCCCAGGGCGAGCCACAATCCCACCGGATCAACCAGCGCCACGACCGTGCCCAGGCTCAACCCCAACTTCGCATCCCCAGCCCCAGCGTGCAGGCGCGGACTGCACCGGCACAACCCGACTGCGACGCCCCACCAGGCGGCACCGCCTGCAATCGCCCATGGATGCCCCACGCTCAGCGCGACCGCTGCGGCCACACCTGCTGCTGGCACAGAGAGGGTGTTGGGGATGCGGTGGCTGGTGGCGTCGGCGATAACGACCACCACAGCCCACGCCACCCCGGCGCCAATGAGAAAACCCGCCATCATGCCGATCACGATAGGGTCACGGGGATGAGGCGGGCAAGGGGTGGGTCACTGCGCTGTGGATAACACGGGGAATCCGATGCCTTGTGGCGGTGACAGCGAGCTAATGGGCCTCCGCCTTGGCCTGCAACACGGTGGCGAGCATGAGGCCAGAAGGGACCTCGTGGCCGGTGAACAGCCGGAACTGCTCTTCAGCCTGGCCTGCGAGCATGCGTAGACCATCGGCGTGTGGAATGCCAGCGTCCCGGGCGGCTGTGAGCAACGGGGTGGGATACGGATCGTAGATCACGTCGATAATCGCACGGGCGTGGCACAGATCCTCGCACAAGTTCTCCGCGGCGTGGGCCGGGACCGTGGAGATCACCACGGAGGCCGACCGCGTGCTGGCGGCCAGGCCAGGCTCGTCGAAGCGGTGCCACGAAAACTCCATGCCGAAAGATTCCACGAGCGCCTGCAGGTTCAGCGCCCGCTCGGAACGGGCGAGGACCGTCACGTGTGTGCAACCCGCAGCGGCCAGCGCTGCGACGGCGGGGCGGGCGGTACCACCATTACCGACCACCACGGCCTGCGTACCGTCGAGCTCCACGCCCTGCTTGCGCACGGACTCCAGGCAAGCTGTCACGCCATCAACGTCCGTGTTGTCCGCGAGCCACTTCCCGTCCTCGGTGGGAACCAGCGTGTTAGCCGCACCGATTTCGTGAGCGCGGGTGGTAGCGAGGTCTGCCAGCTCGAGGGCATCGGACTTGATGGGCATGGTCACGGAGAAGCCACGGACGTTGCTGTCTGCAGCCTCGAGGAGGTGGCGGACATCGCGCGCCTGGCCAGCTTCAATGCGGGCGTAGGTGAAGTCCAGCCCGAGGGCTTCGTAACCCGCGGTGTGCAGCACCGGCGACAGCGAATGTTCGATGGGCTGACCGAGCACGGCGCACCGGGGGCCGGAAAGGTGGGCGAACTCCTCAGCGGTCAGAACGTCGGCGTGAGACGAAAGTTCAGTCACGGGGGCAGCCTATCCTTTCCTAGCGCTTGGAATCGAGCACACCGTTGTTGATGGACTCTTGGATCGCATTCTCGTGGGCGGCGAAGTCACGGTTGAACACGGTGCGACCATCCTTGTCGACGGTGACGAAGTAGAGCCAGTCGCCCTCAGCCGGGTGCTCCATCGCGTGAAGCGCCTGCAGGCCGGGAGATGCGATCGGCGTGGCGGGCAGGCCTTCCTTCGCGTACGTGTTCCACGGCGTTTCCTTCTTACGGTCGGCGTTGGTCGTGGCGACCTCGACCTCATCGATGGAGTAGTTCACGGTGGAGTCGAACTCGAGCTTCTGACCGATAGCCAGACGGTTGAGAATGACGCGGGCAACCTTGTCGAAGTCGTTGGCCGGAGCCTCGCGCTCCACGAGGGATGCTGCGGTGAGCATTTCGTACGGAGTCAGGTTCACGGTCTTCGACGCGCTGATCAGGCCGGTGTCCTCGTACTCCTTGGCGGAGGTGGTGAGGAGAGTCTTGAGGATGTCCTTCGGAGAGCTGCTCGGATCGAACAGGTGCACGCCGGGGGAAATGAGGCCCTCAATGCGCTTCGGGTCGTCGCCGCGGGCGGCGACCTGCTTTTGTGCCCACTCAGGCACTCCCAAGTCGGCGGGCGGGGTGGTTGCGGCGGCCTGCTTGAGCTCGTCCACGCTCACGCAGTGATCCTTCTCCTCGCAGGACTGCTTGGAGATCATCGTGTAGATGCCGGGGCGGGACTCACCGCCAACCACGTTGACGTTATCCAAGGTGCTGCCGTTCGGGATGTCGACCACACCGCGGCGGTGCTCATCGGAGGTGAGGTACTCCAAGGCGGTCTTGGCAGACATCTCCTGCTGCAGCGGGTAGTAACCTGCCTGGAGATCGGGCTGCATCTTCTCCGCCTCGGCCATGAGAGCTCGCCGCGAACCGACGACCTTTTTATCGACGAGCTGACGAGAGAGACTGTCGACAGAATCGCCCGGCTCAACGCGAATCATCACCACGGTGCCATTACCGGTGCCCTCGTAGTCACGGACACCTGCAACCTCGCGCTCGTACCACACATAACCGGTAACGCCGACCAGCAAGACCACCAAAGCGATCGCCAAAGCGCCGGCCCACTGGCGGCGCCGACGATATTTCGGCTGCATGCTTCGCTTCATTCCCATGCCTTGGTAATGGCCTTTCTCTACAGTCAAGAATGAGGGTCTGTGTTATCGAACCAAGAGTTCGTTGACTCTACCCTATGTTCGATCCGTTATTATTCCATGACCGAACCGTTATTTAGAACACGACCCTACGGCGCGCGTCGAGCCACCCCTGCAAAATATGGACCGCAGCCGCCTGGTCGATCTTGCTCCTCCCCTTCTTCGAGCTCACCCCGGACGCCCGGAAAGCCTGCGTCGCCGCCATCGTGGACATCCGCTCATCGACCATGCGCACAGGAATCTCCAGCCCTGCGTCTTCAAGGTCTTCCCGCAGGTCAGCGGCGAACTCCTCGGCGAGATGCGTGCTATGCGTATGGTTGCCGCGCAGTGCCACGGGCAGGCCCACGACCACTTCCACAATGAAGTTGTCCCGGATGATCTCCATGACCCGGGCAACGTCGGATCCATCCACTGCCGCCTGCACGGTCTCTACGGGGGATGCCAAGATTCCGTCGGGATCACTCATCGACACGCCGATGCGTACCGTTCCCACATCCAAGCCCAGGCGCCGGCCTCGCCCCGGGTCGGTGGCAGCATCCGGCTTCTCAGTGTCAGTCATGTCCCCCACCTTAACGGCGAAAGCCCGCGCCACCGAAAACGATCGGGGGCGCGGGCTTCACGACAAACGCCAGCGTTTAGCCGAGCTGCTGGATCAGGGAGCGCACTGCCTCCAAGCCAGCCTCGATACCTGCTGCGTCGGAACCGGAGCCTTGAGCCATGGCGGGCTTACCGCCGCCCCGGCCATTGACCTTCTCGCCGAAAGTCTTGACCACGTCGCCGGCCTTCACACCCTTGTCCACTGCGGCTTCGGTAGCAGCTGCAACGAAAGGAACCTTGCCGTCGGCACGGGAGACGAACAGCACCAGCGCGGCCTCGGAGCCCAGTCGGCCCTTGGCATCCTGAGCGAGCGTGCGCAGGTCACCGGCAGCCACACCATCGGGAAGGCGCTGGGCGAGCACCTTGATGTCACCGATAGTTTGGGCCTGCTTGACCAAGTCACCCACTTGGCTCGCCAACTGTTGGTTGCGCAACTGTTGGATCTGCTTTTCCGCTGCCCGCAGCTTCGCCGTGAGGGCGTCGATACGCTCGGGAATTTCCGCAGACTGAGCCTTGAGGCTTGTCGCGAGGCCGGCCACGACCGACTTCTCGTCCGAGAGGAAGCGGAAGGAATCCATGCCCGTGTAGGCCTCGATGCGGCGCACACCGGAACCGACCGAGGACTCGCCCAGCACGGCAACCGGGCCGATCTGGGACGAGTGCTCCACGTGGATACCGCCGCACAGCTCCATGGAGAACGGACCGCCGATTTCGACAACGCGCACGCGGTCGCCATAGTTCTCGCCGAACAGGGCCATGGCACCCATCGCGCGTGCCTCATCAAGGGACGTCTCGATGGTGTTGACAGCGTAATCGCTATCGACCGCGCCGTTGGCGATCTCCTCGATCTGGCGCAGCTGATCCTCCGTGAGTTGCTGGCCGTAGGTGAAGTCGAAACGCAAGTAACCTGGCTTGTTCAACGAACCGGCCTGCACGGCTGTGGGGCCGAGAACCTCGCGCAACGCGGCGTGGATGAGGTGCGTGCCGGAGTGGGCTTGGCGGGCCTGGTGGCGCCACGCATCATCGACCTTTGCGTGCAGCTTCTGGCCCACGGCCAGCTCGCCACCCGCGATCGTGGTGTAGTGCACCCAAACCTTCTTGGCGATCTTCTGAACATCGTCCACCCGAGCCGCACCGGACGGACCCGTGAACGAGCCACGATCGGCCATCTGACCGCCGGCCTCGGCGTAGAACGGGGTGCGATCCACGATCACGTGAGCCTGCTGGCCTTCGCTGGCCTTGTCCACAAGCTCACCGTCAACGACCAAACCCAAAATCGTGGACTCGTCCTCGCGCTGAGTGTAACCGGTGAAAACCGTCGGGTGGTTGTCGACGAACGGGCGGTACAGGGATTGGTCCACATGGCCGAGCTTCTTCGCGCGGTTGTCCGCCTTGGCGCGGGCGCGCTGCTCGGACATGAGTTCTTGGAAGCCCTCTTGGTCGACCGTGAGGCCTGCTTCGGCAGCCATCTCGGTGGTCAGGTCGATCGGGAAGCCGTGCGTGTCATGCAGGGAGAACGCCACGTCGCCAGGCACGACCGTCTCGCCGCGCTGCTTGGCGCCATCCACCCAAGTGTCGAACATGTGCGAGCCGGACTCGAGAGTCTTGAGGAACGCCGTCTCCTCGCCCACTGCGACGGACCGGATGCGCTCCCAGTTATCGGCGATCTCCGGGTAGGAAGGAGTCATCGTCTGGCGCACGGTGTCCATGAACGTTTCCATCGTCTCACCGGTGGCGCCAAGCAGACGTGCGGAACGGATGATTCGGCGAAGCAAGCGGCGCAGGATGTACCCACGGCCCTCGTTACCGGGGGTCACGCCGTCCAGCATGAGCATCAGACCCGTGCGCGAGTGATCCGCGATCACACGGAATCGAACGTCACTTTCGTGGTCTGCGCCGTAGCGGGTTCCCGTCAGCTTTTCGGCGACGTCGATAACCGGGCGCAGCAAGTCAGTCTCATAGACGTTCTCGACGTTCTGCAGGATGCAGGCCACACGCTCCACGCCCATGCCCGTATCGATGTTCTTCTTGGGCAGATCGCCGATGATCTCGAAGTCATCCTTGCCGATGCCCTCGCCGCGCTCCTTGCCCATGAACACTAGGTTCCAGATCTCGATGTAGCGGGTGTCGTCCACAATCGGTCCACCCTCTTTGCCGTGCTCCGGGCCGCGATCGTAGTAGATCTCCGAGCACGGGCCACAGGGGCCGGGCACGCCCATGGACCAGTAGTTATCAGCCATGCCGAGGCGCTGGATACGCTCGGCCGGCACGCCGATCTTCTTTTCCCAGATCTCCGCAGCCTCATCGTCCTCGGTGAAGACCGTCACCCACAGGCGCTCCGGGTCAAGGCCGAATCCACCATCATCCAGCGAGCCGGTCAGCAGGTTCCAGGCGTGAGTGATAGCCCCTTCCTTGAAGTAATCGCCGAAAGAGAAGTTGCCCGCCATCTGGAAGAACGTGTTGTGGCGGGTGGTGATGCCCACCTCCTCAATGTCGAGGGTGCGCACGCACTTCTGGATCGACGTCGCCGTATCGAACGGAGGCGTCTGCTGGCCCAAAAAGTAGGGCTTAAAAGGCACCATGCCTGCGTTGACGAACAGCAGGTTCGGATCGTCCAAAATCAGCGAGGCGCTGGGGACCTCGGTGTGGCCCGCCTTCGTGAAGTGCTCGATGAAGCGCTTGCGGATCTCATGCGTTTGCATGTGTGTAAAAACCTCGCTCATTCCTAGGACAGTTGTGACAGTTGTCTAAGTCAGACCACTGATTAGTCGTTTATAACGTGAACATGTGGCATTCTACCCGCGCCGACCAAATGACCGAACGATAGCCCGCAGAGATGCCAGGCGGGGTTTGATGACCCGCTCGTGGCCGTGGTCAGTGGGCTCGTAATACTGCGCATCCTGCAGGTCATCGGGAAGATACTGCTGCGCCACAACACCGCGCAGATCGTCGTGCGGGTACTTGTAGCCCACCGCATTGCCCAGTTGTTTGGCACCCTGGTAGTGCCCATCCCGCAGGTGCGGCGGCACCGCGCCGCCCTTGCCCGCGCGCACGTCAGCGATGGCCGCGTTGATACCCGCGATCACACCGTTGGATTTCGGCGCTGTCGCCAAGTGAATCGTTGCCTGCGCCAACGTGAGCCGCGCCTCCGGCATCCCTATGAAGCTCACCGCGTGATAGGCCGCCACGGCCGTTTGCAGAGCCGTGGGGTCGGCCATGCCGATGTCTTCACTGGCGTGGATCACCAACCGTCGGGCAATGAAGCGTGGGTCTTCCCCACCCTCGATCATCCGCGCCAAATAATGTAGCGCGGCGTCCGGATCCGAGCCACGGATGGACTTGATAAACGCACTGGTCACGTCATAGTGCTGGTCGCCGTCGCGGTCGTAGCGCACCACCGCCTTGTCGATCGAGCGGGTGATATCCGCCAGATCCACGACGGGCGTGCCCGAGTCGGCATCGGACGATCCGGCGAATTCCGCGGCTGCCTCCAGGTAGGTCAGCGACCGGCGGGCATCGCCTGCCGACAACGCAACGAGCTGATCCAGCGCCTCGTCAGTGAGCCGCACCGAATCATTAAGTCCCCGAGGGTCCGAGATGGCGCGTTGAAGGAGGGTGCGGATGGCGGCGTCGTCGAGCGAACGAAGCTGGACCAGCAACGACCGGGACAACAGCGGCGAGACCACCGAAAACGACGGATTCTCCGTGGTAGCAGCGACCAGCAGCACCGTGCGGTTTTCCACAGCCGCAAGCAATGCATCCTGCTGGGTCTTCGAGAACCGGTGGACCTCGTCGATGAACAGCACCGTGTGCTCGCCGTGGACCAGACGCTTCTGGGCCGCCTCGATCACGGCTCGTACCTCTTTGACGCCGGAGCTGAGCGCACTCAGCGCCTCAAATCGGCGACCGGAAGCCCCTGAGATGAGGCTCGCGATAGTGGTCTTTCCCGTCCCGGGTGGACCGTAGAGGATCACGGACGTATCACCCTGGCCGTCGATGAGGCGGCGCAAAGGTGTACCAGGGCCGAGCACGTGCTCCTGCCCCACCACCTCGTCGAGCGACCGGGGGCGCATGCGCACCGCCAGCGGCGCGTGGCTGCCGGGATGAAAATAGTCGGCTGCGCCAGACCGTGGCGGTTCGTCGTTGAGATCGAACAGATCAGCCATGTCGGGTCAGCGGGTGTGCTTCGAGGTTGCCCAGGATGCGCAGGAGCTTCTGCGCGAACTTCTCCACCGAAGCAAACCGCGGGTATTTGTGCTCGCGGGAATAGCGAAGGATCGCGTCCACGGTGGTGGCGAGGTCCTGCAGTTGGTCTGCGGGCAGGTGGCGCAGCGACGTCACCGTGGGCGTGGGCTGGCCGTTCTCGTCGCGCACGAGCTGCTCCTCGGTAGAGCGACCGTAGTAGAGCATCATCAGCGACAGGAATGCCCAGCCGATGAGAGCGGACATCATCGCGTCGTGGAGTGACTTATCGTCGCGAGTCTCCGGCCACGTGGAGGCAATCTCCGCGCGCCAAGCAGCCACGAACTCGTCCGTCTCCTCGGTGGTCAGTGCCGGGGTGGAGTTATCTTGCGGGAAGCCTGCGACAACACAGGCCACATCGAAGGCTACGTCACGGAAGCTGGCCCATTCGTAGTCCAGGAACACCACGTGCTTGGTGAGCATGATGTTGTCCGGGGTCATATCGAACGGAGTGAAAGCGCGCAGGTCAGTGCGGGACTGGCGATGCGCTGCTTCCTCGGCGTAATGCTCCACGGTCTCGTCGACGTCGAGACCGTTGGACCGAACAAGCTCGACACCTTGGCGGATGAGCGCCGCGATGTCGATGTCCGTTTCCATTACAGTCTCCGGGCTGATGTGGAGCTTCTGGCACTGTCGGCGCAGCAAGGTCCGGTAAGACTCCGCGCCGCCACACGTGGTGGCGTGCATGTGGCCGAGAGCGCGGCCAAGCTTACGCACAGCCAAGCGGCGTTCCTCCTCGCCCTGCAGGGTGAGGACGTCGGTGAAACTGGTGCCATCGCCAGCATCCGACAGGATCAGCAGACGCTGCTCCAGATCGTAGGCCAGCAGCAGTGGCCCGGGGCGGGACTTTTCGTTAAGCGTGTTGGTGTACTGGTAGGCAACGACCTCTCGGAGCAGAGCCAACCCGTCCGGGGTGAGCTCGTCCCGGCCGGGTTCAGCCGGTGGAAGTTGCTTCACGACCACCGTCCGCTCCTGCAGGAACGGAATGGGAGAAACCCGGCAGCGGAGCACTAGCGCGTTGCCGCTGCCGCCGAGATCCTCGGGGTGTGTGAGTTCTGGTGATCCGCCAAAGCGTGCGGCCAGCAGGTGCTTGGCCGCCTCAACGGTGGAGTCAACTGAATGCACTGGTTTATCTTTCCCTTGGAGGGTGGAGCTTCTTACGAGTTTTCTTGCTGGGGCTTCGCGCTCGGCTGGTTCTGCTTATCGTGCTGGTTCTGCTGAGCCTTCTTCGGCTTAGCATCGATACCGGATTCCTTGCGCTGCGCGGCAGAAATCTCGCCAGGAGCATCGGTCAGCGGATCCACGCCACCGCCGGACTTCGGGAACGCAATGACGTCGCGGATGGAATCGAACCCGCCCAGCAGCGAAACGATGCGGTCCCAGCCGAAAGCGATGCCGCCGTGCGGCGGGGCGCCGAAGGCGAAGGCGTCCAGCAGGAAGCCGAACTTCTCCTGGGCCTCCTCGTCGGTGATGCCCATGACCTTGAAGACTCGCTCTTGGACGTCGCGGCGGTGGATACGGATCGAACCGCCACCGATCTCGTTGCCGTTGCAGACGATGTCGTAGGCATAGGCCGTGGCTTCACCCGGGTTCTCATCGAAGCTATCGAGCCACTCGGGCTTCGGCGAGGTGAAGGCGTGGTGCACTGCGGTCCACTTGGAGTGTCCCAGGGCAACGTCGCCGGATGCGGTGGCATCGGCGGCGGGCTCGAACAGAGGTGCGTCGACGACCCAGGTGAAAGCCCAGTCGCCTTCCTTGATGAGGCCGAGCTTCTTGGCGATTTCGCCGCGAGCTGCGCCCAACAGGGCACGCGAGGACTTCGTATCGCCAGCGGCGAAGAAAATGCAGTCGCCGGGCTTAGCGCCGACGTGGTCGGCGATGCCTGCGCGCTCAGCATCGGTGATGTTCTTGGCGACGGGGCCGGACAGCTCGCCGTCCTCGCCGACGAGGATGTAAGCCAGGCCCTTGGCTCCGCGCTGCTTGGCCCACTCCTGCCAAGCGTCGAGCTGGCGGCGCGGTTGGGATGCGCCACCGTCCATGACGACGGCGCCGACGTACTCGTTTTGGAACACGCGGAAGGTGGTGTCCTTGAAGAAGTCGGTGCATTCCGTGATCTGAATGTCGAAGCGCAGGTCGGGCTTATCGGAGCCGTACAGGCGCATGGCTTCCGCGTAGGTCATCCGCGGAATCGGGGTGGGGATCTCGTAACCGATTTCCTTCCAGATGGAAACCAGAATTTCCTCGGCCAGGGAGATCACGTCTTCCTGGTCCGCGAAGCTCATCTCTACGTCGAGCTGGGTGAACTCGGGCTGGCGGTCTGCGCGGAAGTCCTCATCGCGGTAGCAACGAGCGATCTGGTAGTAGCGCTCCATGCCGGCGACCATGAGGAGCTGCTTGAACAGCTGGGGAGACTGCGGCAGGGCGTAGAAGCTGCCCGGCTTGAGGCGGGCGGGAACCAGGAAGTCGCGGGCACCCTCCGGGGTGGAGCGGGTCAGCGTGGGTGTCTCGATCTCAGTGAAATCGTGCTCCGCGAGCACGCGGCGGGCAGCGGCGTTGACGCGTGAACGCAGGCGCAGGGCATCGCCTTGGGTGCGGCGGCGCAGGTCGAGGTAGCGGTACTTGAGGCGGGTTTCCTCGCCTACCTCGCCGGAGGTGGCGGGGTCGTCAATCTGGAACGGCAGCGCGGCGGACTCGTTGAGGACCTCGAGCTCCGACACGTTGACTTCTACTCCACCGGAGGCCAGGTTCGGGTTCTCGGAACCAGCCGGACGCGCCTCCACGACACCGCTGACCTTGATGCAGTATTCGCTGCGCAGATCGTGGGCACGCGCCGCGACCTCGGACTCGCGGAAGACCACCTGAGCCACACCAGAGCGGTCGCGCAGGTCGATGAAGATCACGCCGCCGTGGTCACGGCGACGGCCAACCCAGCCGGTGAGGGTTACTTCTTGTCCGATGTTTTCGGGGCGCAGTTCGCCTGCAAGATGAGTCCGCAACACGTTAGTAGTGTTCCCTTTCACATAGAGTTCTCAATCAACCCACCAGCATACCTGGTGAAGATGACAGTGAGTTGGACGCCCCCAGAAGTCTGCCATGAGCACTGCCGTGAGCACAGCCACGAACACTGCCACGAACACTACCGTCCATTCGGCACTGCGCAGCTCGACGATCGACTTACTGGACACGTATATTAATTCGCGCGCTTAGCAGTAGATTCCTGCTCTCATGTGGCACGATTAACGCGTGACGTTCAACAATAACTTGGGTGACTATTCAGATCGCGGCTCTAGCGGTGGCTCCGGTGGCGGATCGAACTTCGGCCGCGGCGGCGGAGGAGGCGGAGGCAACTTCCTCATGGCGATGCTGTTTAGCAGCATCGGCCGGCGCTTCGGCATCCCCGGCATTCTCATCGCCGGTGTGGCTGTGTTCTTCTTCAGTGGCGGATTCGGTGCGCTCACTGGCAGCAACGACCACGCCAACCACCAGGCGCAGAATTCTGCCAATCACCAAGGTGGCACCCAGGTCGGACGCGGCGGCGATTTCGCTCATTGCCGTACGGCACAGGATGCCAATAACAATGACGACTGCCGACTTCTGGCCACTGGTGTATCCCTCGACAACTTCTGGTCGCAGGCACTGCCCCAGGAGGCTGGTATCCAATACACCAAGCCACAGCTCGTAATCGCTGAGGGAAACGTATCGACCGGGTGCGGCTCGTCCAACATCTCCCAGACCGGACCGTTCTATTGCCCACGCGATGAGACGGTGTACATGTCCGTACCGTTCTTCGATCAGCTCAAGCAAATGGGCGGATCCGACGGCTCGTTCTCACAGATGTATGTGACCGCCCACGAGTTCGGCCACCACATCCAGGACCTGCAGGGAACGTTGGGGCTTTCCGATTACAACAATCCCGGTGCTGACTCCAACGCCGTCAAGCTCGAGCTGCAAGCGGACTGCTACGCGGGCCTGTGGGCAGCACACGCAGACAAGGGACAGAACGCGGTACTCGAACCCCTGACCCAGGAGCAGGTCGAGCAGGCCATCCAAACAGCGCAGTCCATCGGTGACGACGCGATCCAGAAGTCTGCGGGCCAGAAGGTGAACCCCGATAACTGGACGCACGGTTCCGCCAAGCAGCGCGTCGACTGGTTCGTGCGCGGCTACCAGGGCGGTACCATGAAGTCCTGCGCTCAGGACTTCAACCGCTAAAACCAGCGGTCTAGAAACGAGAAAAACCCGCGGTTCGCACCGAAGCCGAAGAGCCCGCCAAGGAGACCACCGAGAGCTGCCCCGCCGAGGAATGCTCCGATGATTCCACCGATCACTGCCGCGCGGGCAGGCCGCGGCAGGGAGGTGATGGAATCCCAGGCAGATTGCACGCTGCCCGTCACACCACCGGTTGAGCCGCCGTTCGAACCGCCACCGGTGCCGCCACTACCACCGCTGCCACTGCTTCCACCCGTGCCCGGCTGACCCGGCTGGCCGGTATCCCCACCATTGCCATTGCCGCCACTGCCGCCGTCACCGTGACCGTCACCGCCGTCACTGCCCTGCGCAGTAGGCGCCGTCAACCCCACCTTGATGGGGTCATGGTCGGAGCTGCGGAACACATCCGGGGCATAGAAATCCACCACGTTGTAGTTGCGCCGCGAGTATTCAAAGCTCGTCGCCTCGTCCGAGTTGATGTCCCACACGTCGGCACCGGTCACCAGCTTCATGGCGGCCGCGTTGCCCAGAACGTGATCGAGGGACCCCACGCGCCCGGCGTACTGATACGAACTTCCGGCGTCGAACCTATCCTCCACGTTGCTAAACCCAGCATCTTCGAGCACCCGCAGGGCGTCTTCCCTCGCGTAGGAGTTGAGGTCACCCATGACGAACTGCGGCAGCTCGGCCCAGTCCTTCTGCTCCTTCAGCCACTGCGTCAGCTGTACGGACATTTCCTTGCGCAGCCGGGCATTATTGCCTTGGCCATCGCCCGTGTCGGCATCCCCGCGGGCCACCGAGCCCTTGGACTTGAAGTGGTTGACGACCGCCACCATGCGCCCTGCTCCGGCGACCTGGAACTCTTGAGCGAGCGGCTGCCGCGCGATGTCGGTGAATGCCTCGTGGTCGAGGATGCGCGACTCGCCCACCGGGCTGAGCTTGTCCGGGTTGTAGATAAACGCGGTACGGATCACGTCCTCCGAACCCGGCAAGGACGCCGGGCTTGGCACGTACTTCCAGTTGCCCCCTGCGGCGTTGAGGGCATCCACGAGGTTGCGCAGGGAAGCGTCCCTATCGTGACCGAATTTCGCGGAGTTCTCGATCTCCTCCAGGCCCAGCACGGACACGTTGAGGGTGTTGATCGCGCGCACGATCTTGGCCTGCTGGTCGTGGAAGGCCTGCTCCGTGTAGGCACCACGGACGGTGCAGTAGTCGGTGGTCACAGGGTTGCCGTCGCGGTCGCGGTACGCCTTACACCCCGGCTCGTCCTTGCCCAGGTCCGTGAAGTAGTTGAGCACGTTGAAGCTCGCCAGGGACAGGTCTCCGCCCACGTTTTCCGGTCCGTTGACTTCCGCCGGTCGGCTATCCGCCCACTCAATGGGTAGCGCTCCCCTGCCGGTCGCCCCAGTGATCTCGCCGGTGGGCTGCAGCCCCCATTTGTCGAAGTTGAAGCTCAGCACCGCGGGCTGCTGGAAGTGGACCACGTCGCCGGTGCGCAGGGACTTGATCCCCTCGGCCGAGCTCAAGTACGGCAGGGGCACGTCCTTGGCCTGGTCACTGGTGAAGTAGTTGCGCGTTGAGCCGTCGTCGAGAGTGATGACCTGGCGCTTGTTGTTCTCCTCGTACGCCACCGCGTCCGGTCCGGGGGCCACCATCTGGGTGGCCTGGTAGAGCGGCTTGTCCCCTGCGACTAGGTCTACCGAGCCGTAGCTGGACAGCTCGTAGTTGTTGGTCACGGTGTAGTCGCCGGACGGTTGGAACAGCATGTGCTCGTTGGCTTCGCGCTGCGCCGGATCGGTGGGGATGGCATCGGTGATCGGCCGGGGTTTCTCACCGCAATCGACCGCCGGGTTGTCGGATTCCTTTATGGTCGACGCCGCCAGCTGCGTGGATGTCTTGAACTCTCCCACCTTTCCGGTGACCACAACGCACTTGTCCAGGGCGGAGGGGTGCTGATCGCGGGAGTAGATGAAGATCGCCTGGGAGGCCTGCCCTGCCGCGCGGGCTGCAGTGCCGGTTCCGCCCATTTGGATGACGAATCCGTTGAGGCCGCCTTCGGGGTAGTTGGCGGTGACCCAGCCGGTTGTTGTGACGGTCTTGTCGAGGAGCGGCGAGGCGTCACCAGTGCCCTGGATCGCGTCGATGGGAGTCTTGTCCCCTGGGGTTGGGTCAGTGGGGTTTCCGGGGTCTGTGCCGCCGTCCCCTCCATCGCCGCCCGGGTTGCTGGGCTGCGTGGTGGCGTCGCCCCCAGTGAATTGGGGCGATGGGAGACCCTTGGTGAAGTCCGCCGCGTTGTCATCGCTGTCAGTACCGGCCGCGTTGCGCGAGACGGAGTCGGCGTTGGAGGTGCCCGGTGCCGATGCGCCCTCGGCGACCTTGGTGCTGCCATAGCCGACGATGTCCACGGCAGCGGAGCCTTCGGCCCAAGTGTCGGTGTTGTTGGTGAGCACGATCGAACCGCTGGAGCCGCTCATGGCAAGGGAGTCGGCCTGCAGGTCAGAGTTGAAGGAGGTGGAGCCGCCGCTGCCCTTCGCGCCCTGGATGAGGTAGTGTCCACCAGCCGCGATGGAACCGGTGAGGGGAATGGTGTGGTTGGCTTGGGTGGCCTTCGATGAGAGGTACTGGACTGCCCAACCGTCGAGGGAGATCGGCGCCGAGGTGGGGTTGTACAGTTCGACAAAGTCGTTTGTCAGCTCAGCGCCCTTGTTTCCACCGCCGCCGTAGACCTCGCTGATGACGACGTTGTCTGCGGCGGGCGTGGCGTAGGCGGTGGGAACGACCGTGGCGCAGAGGGTCACGGCAGAAATGCTGAGAACGGTGGTGGCGGCGCGGGACAGCTGCGCGCGGGAATGCAGGGGCATGGGGTTCCTTGGGGTGGGAGGGAGACGGTGGAACGGTGAATCGCGAGGTTTCTGGGGGTTAGCGCTGGATCATCCGCTGGAGCCACGCGGGCAGGAAGCCGTGGTCGCGGGCCCACGTAAACAGACCGAGGGCTGCAATGGCGGACAGTGCACCGCCGAACAGGAGGTTCCACACGGTCTGGCGGGCCTGGTCCGGGGACTGACTGGAGCCGATGACATCCCAGTTGATGCCGCCGGTGCTGCCAGTGCTACCGGTACCGCCACCGGGGTTGTTGCCGCCGTTACCGCCGCCTTCACCGGTTCCGCCGGTGACCTTGATCGGCATCTCGAAGTCGGTGCCGTTGTCCGTGCGCACGCGCATGAGGGTCGCCCCAGCTGGGACGGTGGCCTCGAGGCGGGCCTGGCCGGTTTCGTTGTTGTTGTCCGTGATGGTGTTATCGACCGGGGCGCTCACCGGCTCGGTCCACTTCACAGCATCTCCGGCGTTTCCAACCCCCGCCTGCGGGGTGCCGAACTCGACCGTGGCGGTCTTAGCTTGGGGCTCGCCAGGGGTCGTATAGCTCAGGGAACTCAGATCCACGGTGATCCTCTGCCCGCCCGGAAGCTCCGTGGCCGCGACGGTGGCATCGCCCTTGCGGAATGTCACACCCACGCTGGTCTGGTTGGTGCGCGGCTGCACGTCGCCGTTGGCGGCGAGGTACTGGTTGAAGGCATCCACATCAACGATGCCGGTATCCCGGATCGTATTGGCGCCCGAGGCCGTGTTGAAGCCGGTGTAGCCATCACCCTCGTTGAGGAGGAAGGTGCTGCCAGCCACCCGGTAGGTCTTCGCGGGGTCAATGGGCTGGCCATTGACATAGACCGCGGTGACCTTCGAGCCAATGGGAGCGGTCGGATCGTAGGAGTACTGCACGTTCTTGGACAGCCCAAGGATGAGGGTCGGCCGCCCACCGTTAGACTCGCGCCACTGCTGCTCGAGAACCTTGGTGAACTCCGCGCCAGTGATGTCCACGGTGGCCAGGGTGTTGTTGAACGGCTGTACCGCGTACGCCTCGGAGAACGTGACATCGCCCTTCTCCAGGTCGGCGCGCACGCCGCCAGCGTTCATGACACCGATCTCAGCGTTAAGGTCGGTGCCCGCGTTGACTGACTCCAGGGTGGCATCCGCCAGCAGCGAGTTCAGCGTGGATTCGGTGCCACGGTTGCTTCCGCTGCCACCGGTGGCATTGGAGCCACGGTAGAAATCGTTACTGAGGGTGGCCACGACCTTCTGTCCCTCGGCCTCCGCGGCCTGCTTGGCGGCGCTGACGATCCGTGCCACCTCAGGGTTGGCCTTATCGCCACACGCCGCGGCCATCTCGGCGGCGGTGTGGTTGGCCGTGGTGACGCTGACGACCTTCTTGTCGGCCTTGTCATACACCACGTCAATATCGGCCAAAGCGTTGCCGTAGTTTCCGGGCTGCACCACGGGAGGCTGGCCCGGCTCGTTGCGCTGCTTGTGGGTGTGGCCAGCAATGACCGCGTCCACGTCCTTGGTGAAACCAGTGGGCTCCACGCCCTCGTGCACAAGGCCGATCACCACGTCGGCCTTGCCATCGTTCTTCAGGGCAGCAGCCTGGGCATTGACGGCGGCGATGGGCTCGCTAAAGGTGATGCCAGGGATGCCTGCTGGGCTCACCAGTGTGTTCGTGGTGTCGGTGATGGCACCCACGTAAGCTATGCGGACCCCGTCGCGTTCCACGATCGTGGTCGGGGCGATGTCCGCTCCCTGCATGTTTGCCGACAGGTAGGGGAACTTCGCGAGCTTGTCTCCATGCACACCGACGCGGCCATTGAGATCATTCCAGCCCTTATCGAGCTCGTGGTTTCCTACCGCCGAAGCGTCGAGCCCCATGGCGTTGAGCACCTCGATGGTCGGCTTGTCCTGCAGGATGGACGATTCGAAGGCCGAACCACCGATGTTGTCTCCGGCGGACACGAAGCTGGTGTTGGGGTTGGCGGCGCGCTCGTTGTCGATGTAGCACGACAGGGCGTTGGCGCCGATCTCCGCGACCGAGCCATCACGGCCCTTGGTCTGTGAGATGTGTCCGTGGAAGTCCGTGATACCGAGAATATTGATCGTGGTCTGATCCGCTTCGGCCGCCGATGCGGGGACTGCGAAACCGGGCACAGCCAGGGTCGGCGTGATGACGAGAGCCAAGGCGGCTCGGGACAGGCGACGAGACATAGGGTGAACTCCTCCATAAGTGAAACGACTAGGTGGAGCTAACCAGTTAGGTTCACGCCTGTCAGTGCAGAGTTCGGCCTCCCGCAGAGACGTCTTGGGGCTTTTACGTTCCGGTAGCGAAGTGTTCGCCGGGCGTTAACCGTTGATACCCCCGTGCGGGGTGCAACGAGTGCCCGCCCGGGCAGACCCGCAGCCTGGCGTGCCGGGCGGATAGCGGGCTCGCAATAGAACTACTGGCCCAGGCGGCTCTGCAATTCGCCAACTACCGAGGTGATATCAACATCGGTTTGATCGTGCGCTTGCAGATCCTTCACGGCAATCGTGCCGTTGTTCAGCTCGGATTCGCCGAGGACCAACGCATACAGCGCACCGGCCCGGTCGGCACCCTTCATCGCACCCTTGAGTCCACGATCGCCGTAGGACATGTCGGCGGACACCCCGGCCTGGCGCAGGTCATTGATGACCTTCGCCATCCTGGCCTTGGCCTGGGCTCCTAGTGCGACGCCATACACGTCTACCCTGCGCCCGGACGAGGCCTGCAGCTTCTCGGCTTCCAAGGCCAGCAGGGCGCGGTCGACGCCCAACCCGAAGCCCACACCCGACAGATCCTGACCGCCGAGCTGCTTCATGAGGCCGTCGTAGCGACCGCCGCCACCGATGCCGGACTGTGCGCCCAGGCCATCGTGGACGAACTCGAAACAGGTCTTCGTGTAGTAATCGAGACCACGCACCATGCGGGGGTTGATCGTGTATTCCACGCCCAAGTCATCGAGCAGCCCCGTGACGGTCTCGAAGTGTTCGCGGGAACTGTCGCTCAAGTTGTCCACCATCAGCGGGGCATCGGCAAGCATCTCCTGCATCTCGGCGCGCTTGTCATCGAGCACGCGCAAGGGGTTGATAGTGGCTCGGTGCTGTGTTTCTTCATCCAACGGCAGCGTGCGCAGGAAATCCTGCAGCTTCTGCCGGTAGGCCGGCCGATCATCCCAATCGCCAAGGCTGGTCAGCTCGAGACGGAAGCCGGTGAGTCCCAGCGAGCGGAAGCAGCGATCAGCCAGCGCAACGACCTCGGCATCCAGCGCCGGGTCATCCACACCGATGGCCTCCACGCCGACCTGCTGCAGCTGACGATAACGACCCGCCTGTGGGCGCTCGTAACGGAAGAACGGGCCGCTGTAGGCCAACTTCACGGGCAACTGGCCACGATCCAAATTGTGTTCATTAACCGCGCGGATAACGCCAGCGGTTCCCTCGGGGCGCAGCGTGACGGAGCGGCCGCCGCGATCTTCGAAGGTGTACATCTCCTTGCTCACGATGTCGGTGGATTCACCCACACCGCGCGCGTACAACGCCGTCTCTTCAAAGACGGGAAGCTCGATGTGCTCATACCCCGCAGTGTGTGCAGCGCCGATGAAAGCGTTGCGCACCGCGAAGAACTCCGCCGATGTCGGCGGCACGTAGTCCGGCACGCCCTTGGGCGCGCTCAGAGCCTTAAACTTCTTCTGGGTCGTTTCACTGCTATTCACAGTGAACAACCTTAGCTACTGCACAGCGTGCAAGAAGGAATTGGTGCGCTTTTCCGTCCCCATGGTCGTCTGCGGGCCGTGACCGGGCAGCACCACGTCATCATCCGCAAACTCCGCAGTGATCTTCTTCAACGTCAACAGCATGTCCTCCGGGGAACAGCCGGGAAGATCCGTCCGGCCTACTCCCCCACGGAACAGCACATCGCCGCCGATAATCAGGCCGCCAACGCGCAGCATCACATGCCCCGGTGAATGCCCTGGTGTGTGGTGCACGTCGAAAGTCACTCCCCCAATCTCCACGGTGTCCTCCAGATCACGGATGTCTTCCGGCTGCACCATGTTCGCCACGTCGAACAGTTCGGAAAACGGAGAGCCCTCAAGCGACTCCTCCAGGAAGAACCGATCGAGCGGGTGAACATAGACCGGAACGCCCAAGGCACCGGCGTCTCGAATGTGATCGATGTGGCCATGGGTGAGCACCACCGAGTCCACGGTGAAGTTGTACTCGTCGGCCAGCTCATCGATGACAGCCTTGGCGCCCATTCCCGGATCGATGACTACGGCTCGACCCGCAGGTTGGCCTGCCGCGACACCCGCCGTAACACCCTCCTTGACACCCTCAGCGGAATTCGAGGATGAATCCCCCGAGATGGCGTCGGGCGACGAACGATCAATGAGGACATAGCAGTTGGTATCCAACGGGCCGGCAGCGAAACCAAGAATGTCCGTGGTTGCGGGCAAGCCGGGAAAAACCGACTCTGGATTCGAAGAGCTCTGTGGAGTGTTCATAGCTACCGAGACTAGCCAAGGATCAACCAACGTGGCCGTAATCGCCGGAATGGCTGCAGGGGTGCGCCGACATGGAATGTTTGTAAGGCATAATGGTGGGCGTGTCTGACAAGCCTGAGAAAACCTATCCCAACAAAGATCGCCGCGACGCTGCTCTCGACGATCTGGAAAAGTCACTGAAGTCCCGCGAGCGCAAGGCCAAGGCCGCGCCGCTCGGAGTCATTGTGGCCACGCTCCTTGTCCTCGTGGTTCTGGTCGGCGGCATCTGGTACGCCGCGACGTACCAGCCGGATCAGGACAACACCGCCGACTCGAGCGACCAGCAGACCAGTGAACCGCAGACCCAGAACGCGGCCCTGCCCGCCGGACCACTCAAGCCCTATGGCCAGACGGTCAACTGTGAGTTCAAGGCAGACGGCGAAGCCGCCAAGCCCGTGAACGCCCCGGATGGCAAGGACGTTCCTGCCACCGGCACCGAAAACGTCACCCTGAAGACGAACGACGGCGATATTGGGCTCACGCTGGAGAACTCCAAGTCCCCCTGCGCAACGTTCTCCTTCGAGCACCTGGTCAAGGCCGGCTACTACAACAACACGGTGTGCCACCGCTCCGTGAAGTCCTCGTCCATGACGATCCTGCAGTGCGGTGACCCGACCGGTAACGGCACCGGCGGCCCCGGCTACAGTTTCCCAGACGAGTACCCCACCAACGGTGTGGAAGGCGATGCCGTCAACCAGCCCGTGACCTACCCCCGCGGCACCCTGGCCATGGCGAACTCCGGTGAGAACACGAACGGATCGCAGTTCTTCCTCGTCACCGGTGATACCACCCTGCCGCCGAAGTACAGCATCTTCGGCACCATCTCCGAGTCCGGTCTGCAGACCCTGGACAAGATCTTGGAGAAGGCACCGGAAGGCGACGGTAAGCCCAGCGAGACCGTCACCATCGAGTCGGCACAGATGAACTAACCGCCCGTGGTGACGCGATACACGTCGAAGACTCCTTCGACGTTGCGCAGCTGGTTCATCGTGTAACCGAGCTGCTTCGTATCCGACACCTCGAAGGTAAAACGAATCACTGCCACGCGGTCCTGCGAGGTGTGGGAGTTCGTCGCCACGATCGGCACCTTCTGCTCAGAGACGACCCGAGTCACCTCGGAGAGCAACCCATTGCGGTCGAGCCCTTCGATCTGGATCGTCACCGTAAACACAGCGTTGGTAAAGCTGCTGGCCCACGAGACCTCGATGATCCGCTGCGGCTCCTGATGCAGCTTCTCCGAGTTCGTGCAGTCCACGCGGTGCACGGACACCCCGCCGCCGCGAGTAATGAAGCCGAAGATCTGGTCCCCCGGCACCGGCGTGCAACACTTGGCCAGCTTCGCGGAGAAATCCGCCTCACCCTGCACGAGAATGCCGGAGCCATCGCCGCGGCCCTCCTGCGGAGTCCGGGCGTTGCGTGAGACCCGCGAAACCACCGGCGAGCTGGTGACAACCGAGTCCTCGGTCTCCTCTTCCTCGCCGAAGTGCTCCATGAGCAGGTGGGTCACGTGGCCAGCGGTGACGTCATTTCGGCCGATCGCCGCGTACAACGCATCGACATCCGCGTACCGCAGCTCCGAGGCAATAGCCCGCATGGAATCGTGGGTGAGCAACCGGTGCATGGCCACGCCACCGCGTTGCACTTCGGCTGCCAGCAGGTCGCGGCCCTTGTCCACCGCTTCCTCGCGGCGTTCCTTGGCGAACCACTGGCGAATCTTCGACTTAGCGCGCGGGGAAACCACGAACTTGGCCCAATCCTGGGACGGACCCGCGGACTGATCCTTCGACGTGAAGATCTCTACCTTGTCGCCGGTCTTGAGCTGAGATTCCAGCGCCACGAGTTTGCCGTTAACCTTCGCGCCGATACACCTGTGCCCCACTTCCGTGTGCACGGCGTAGGCGAAGTCCACCGGCGTGGCGCCCGTTGGCAGCGTGATCGCGTCGCCCTTCGGGGTGAACACGAAAATCTGGTTCGTGGACAGGTCGTAGCGCAGCGAGTCCAGGAACTCGTTGGGATCGGCGGCTTCCTTCTGCCAGTCCAGCAGCTGGCGCATCCACGCCATCTGGTCGACTTCCTGATTGTCGCCACCGTGCGTGCCGCGCGTTTCCTTGTATCGCCAGTGCGCCGCAATGCCGAATTCGGCGTTGTGGTGCATCTCATGGGTGCGAATTTGCACCTCGAGGGGCTTGGCATCCGGTCCGATGACGGTGGTGTGCAGCGACTGGTACACGCCGAACCGCGGGGAGGAAATATAGTCCTTGAACCGGCCCGGCATGGGCTGGTACAACGTGTGGATCGCGCCCACGGCGGCGTAGCAGTCTTTGACCGTGTCCACGAGAATGCGCACGCCCACGAGGTCAAAGATCTCGTCGAAGTCGCGGCCACGGACGATCATCTTCTGGTAGATCGACCAGTAGTGCTTCGGGCGGCCAACCACCTCGGCGTGCACCGAGGACCGCGACATCGACAGCTCAATTTCCTGCTTCACCCGCGCGAGGTATTGATCGCGTTTCGGCGCCCGATCGGCCACCAGCCGCACGATTTCCTCGTACTTCTTGGGGTACAGGATGGCGAAGGCGAGGTCTTCGAGTTCCCACTTGACCGTGGCCATGCCGAGGCGGTGAGCCAGCGGCGCAATGACCTCGAGGGTCTCGCGGGCTTTCTTTGCCTGCTTCTCCGGCGGCAGGAAGCGCATGGTGCGCATGTTGTGCAGGCGGTCAGAGACCTTGATAACGAGCACGCGTGGATCGTTGGCCATCGCCACGATCATCTTGCGGATGGTTTCGGCTTCGGCTGCGGACCCGAGCACGACCTTGTCCAGCTTCGTCACACCATCAACGAGGCGCGCGACCTCTTCTCCGAAGTCCCGGGTGAGATCGTCGAGGCTGTAGTCGGTGTCCTCCACCGTGTCGTGCAGGAGCGCCGCCACCAGCGTGGTGGTATCCATGCCGATTTCTGCCGCGATCGTCGCCACTGCCAGCGGGTGCGTGATGTACGGCTCGCCGGATTTTCGGGTGACGCCATCATGCAGTCGCTCGGCCGTGGCATACGCTCGGTTGAGCAGTTCCAGATCCGCCCGGGGGTGGTAGCGGCGGTGAATAGTGATCAGGGGGCCCAACACGGGGTTGATCTTGGGCTTGGCCGTGCCGGTGAGGCTGCGCGCGATGCGCGCGGCCATCCACAGCGATCCTTTATCGTTCGTCATGACCTATCGGCCCTCTCCCTGGTGGGCCACAACGTAGAGCGGCAGGTCTTTAAACAGGTCGCGTCCGTTGAGCCCCTCAACTTCTAGGACCACGGCCAGGCCGCTCACTGTGGCTCCGGCCTTCTCCAGCAACGACCGGGAAGCCTGCAGGGTTCCGCCGGTGGCGAGCACGTCATCGATGAGGAACACCTTCTTGCCGCGCAGCGGAATCGAATCATCGGCGGGGATCTCCAGCGCGGCGGAGCCGTACTCGAGGTCGTACTCCACCCGGTGCACCGGTGGGGGCAGCTTGCCGCCCTTACGCACTGCCAAGATTCCGATTCCGAGTTCGTAGGCCACTGCGCTGCCCAACAAGAATCCGCGCGCGTCGAGCCCGCCGATGAAGTCCACATCGTCGGCGCGGCAGTGGTCAGCAAGGTCGCGCACCACGGCTCGGAACGCGATCGGATCGGCAAGGACGGGAGTGAGGTCCTCGAAGATGATCCCCTGACTTGGGAAATCCGGAACCACGCGGATAAGCGAGCGGATGGCCTCAGCTGCGTTGGGCGTCGTGGGAGTGTCTCCTGCGGGTGGTGTCAACAGTCGGTCCTCTAAGAAGTCAGAGTTGTGGGCGTTCGTCGTGTACGCACTGCGTAGTTTATTTCGTGGATTATTACGCGGGTGGGTCTTACTTTAGCGCTCCCCCGCAGTTGCGGGGGTAAACACTGCCCCAGCCCTAGGCAGGATTGCCAGCACCTGGGGGCGGCGAGGAGGGCTGGGTCGGCGAGTCGGACGGCTGCTGGCTCGGTTGGTCCTCGTGGATCGTGGCAGCCTGTTCGTCCCACCTATCCATGTTCCAGCTGACTCCACCGTCACCGGCATTGTCGATGACATTGTGGACGTGCTCCTCCACGGCGATGGTGCGGGGCTCGGTCACCAGTGGAATGGTGATGGCCTCGGTGGCCAGCTGGGCCTCGGCAGCACGGATGTCCTTGAGCTGAGAACCAACGTTGGCGTTGGTCGTGGAGTTGCGGCCGAAGGAACTACGGGTGTCCAGCATCATGTCGTAGTCCACGCCCAAGCTGCCGAAGTTCTCTGGAGTCACCGGCACGCCCTCCACCGTCACGCCAGCTGCGCGACAGGATTCAGCGATGCTGTCGACGATGATCTTGTAGCGAGCCGTAGCCTCCAAGTAGCCAATTCGAACCGTGGCGCCTTGCAGCAAGCCTTTGAACCCTTCAATGTCCACCTTGGAGTTGGTGTCGTTGATGTCCTGCAGCTGCGAGGCGAGCGGGTGGGTCGGCTGCACCACGCGCAGGCCGGTGGGATGCACATTGGCGCCGGAGAACTTCTTTAGGGCCTCGGCAATGGCATTGCGATCCACGCAACCGTTGAAGGCATGCCGCTGAGCTGGCGTGGAAAGCGGCCCGGCAGGGGCCACGCGCAGAGTATCCACTCGCGAGGAATCCAGAGTGGTGGTCACGTAATCCGGTTCGGTCAGTCCAAGCTCAGTGGGCTTCTCGTCCAGGTCCAGGTCAGCCACGGCAACCTGGTTGTTCTCCACGAGCTTCTTGATGTCCACAGTGTTTGGCCACACGTGGATCGGTGATTGGGCAGGCTTCACACCTTTCCATTCTGGATTGGTGTCGAAGACAAGATCTCCCTCCTCACCGCGGGCGGAGATCCGGTATGGCCCGCTGGTGGGCACCGTCGAGGGATCAGTCTCTGCCGTTGTGAACGTCTTCTGCCACGCCTCGCCGAGTGCCGCCAGCTGGGTTGTGTTCCCACTGCGAATCGCGGCAACAACGTCGGGGATCTCGGCCTTTTCGCCTACTGTGTGCGAGGGAAGAACGGTACCTGCCGAAAACAACTCCCGGTATCGATCGCCAAAGCCGTTGTTGAAGTGCACCGAGAAGGTCTTGGAGCCCGCGGTGCAGTCAATGCTTTGTACTTGCGAGAACAGCGGCATGTCCGCGCCGAATAGATCGGTGTGCGCACTCGCCGTCTGGGTGAGCAAAAAGTCGTCGCACACCACAGGCTTGCCATCCGAGTAGGTGGCCTTGTCATTGATGACGTAATCGACCTGCTTGGTGTCCTGTGGTGATCGCGTGGCGGTCACGAGATCCGGGTTGGGAAGCAGTTGCTGGTCGGGGCCTGCGATAAACGCTCCCGGGTAGAGTCGCGCTGACAGCTTCACTGCGTCCGTCGCAACCCCCAGCGCGGTTCCCGCGTTCGTTGTCACGATCTCCTCGGGGAGGATGTAGCCAAACTCTTTCGGCATCGCCTGCTCTGCGTTCTCCTCGCTGGAGCAGGCCACAACTCCCGCCCCCAATACGAGTGCACCCAGGGTTGCTACCGCTGCTTTCGCCTTGTTCACGATCGACCGCCTCACATACCCGGGCGCCACGACTGTCCAGCAACACCATGACCCGGCTCATCGTGCTGCGGAGCCTGCGGCACGGCGGAGTTGGGGCTGGCCACCGATTTCTTTTTGTCCGACGCCACCGTGGCGGCGTCGCCACTCGACGAAGCGGGAGTGACGGTCTCTGTGTGGTCGGAGGCGGCCTCGGCGTCGTGCTCTTCGTCTTCAGCGAGCTGGCGGGCACGCATGACGCGCTGCTCGTGATCGCGGTACTTCCTGCGCCGGGTCTTGAGCGAGACCAGGAAGGGAGACGCGAAGAAGATAGAGCTGAAGGTACCGGCGATCACGCCGATGAACTGCACCAGGGCGAGGTCCTTGAGCGTGCCCACGCCCATGATCCAGACCGCGACGATGAGCAGCGACGCGATCGGCACAGCCGAGAACAGCGAGGTGTTGATGGAGCGCATGATCGTCTGGTTGACGGCGAGGTTCGTTTGTTCCTCGTAGGTGGCTCGGGTCGAATTGAACAACCCTGCCGTGTTCTCTTGGATCTTATCGAAAACAACCACGGTGTCGTAGAGCGAATACGCGAGGATCGTCAGCAGGCCGATGACCGTTGCCGGGGAGACCTGGAATCCGACGAGGGCGTAAATGCCAGCCACGACAGTGAGGTCGATTGCCAGACAGGCGATGGCTGCCAGTGCCATGTCGCGTTCCAGCCGGATGGCAATGTAGGCGAACACGACGACGAGGAAGACGCCGAGTGCTAGCAGCATCCGCTGGGTGATGGTGCTACCCCACGACTCGGAGACGGTGGAGTCACTAATCGCGTCCGGAGTGACTTCGCCTGCGCCGTTGGTCGGTTTGTATGCCTTGTAAAGGGCGGCGCGGGCTTCCTGGATCTGCTGCTCGTTGAGGCGCGACGAGGTGATCTCGATGCTCTTTGCATCGCCGGAGCCGACCGTCTGCGTGGCCTGGGGTTCCACTCCCGTGGCTTCCTGGAAGGTCTCGGCGACGCTGGAGGTCGTAGCACCGTTGGACGGCGGCATGGAGATCTTCGTGCCGCCCTCGAAGTCGATGCCGAGGGAGAAGCCGCGGATGAGGATGGCAGCGAGGCACACGACGAGCACGCCGATGAGGACGGTGTACCATCGCTTGCGGTTTTGGACGATCTTGAAATCGCCATCGCCGTTGTAGACCTTGGCCCAGAAGCCTTCCTTGGGCTGCGCTGCCTCTGAACCGGCGGTGCTGGATGTGTTCGCGGTATTCGCGGTATTCGCGGTGTTGGCGCTCATTAGTTCTTCTCCTCCCCGGAAGCGGCGGGGTGCGTGGAATCCGTGGCGTCCGTGGCTTCGGTGGCATGTGTAGCGCCCGCACTGACGGCACGCTGATTCTTGCCATAGGCGCGGTCTGCCGCGCGGAAGGCGGAACCGAGGCCGTTGATCTTCGGGTTAGCGAAGCCCTTGCGTCGAGACAGCAAGATCACCAGCGGAGCGGACACGAGGAAGGCAACGACCAGGTCGAAGAAGGTCGTCAGTCCCAGGGTGAAGGCAAATCCCTTCACGTCGCCCACAGCGAGGAAGTACAGAATCACTGCGGCGATGAGCGACACGATGTTACCGGTGACGATGGTGGAGCGGGCACGCTTCCACGCCCGCGGCACGGCCGATCGGAAGCTGAAGCCGTTCCGAATTTCATCCTTGATGCGTTCGAAGTAGATGACGAACGAGTCTGCGGTGGTGCCCAGGCCGATGATGAGGCCAGCGATACCGGCGAGATCCAGGGAGTAACCGATCCACCGCCCCAGCAGGACAATCGAACCGTACACCAAGCTGAAGGCCGCGATGAGCGAGAAGATCGCCACGAAGCCAAGCCCGCGGTAGTACGCCAGCGCGTACAGGGAGACGAGAACCAGGCCGACAATGCCGGCAATCACACCGGCCTTCAGCGACGCAGCGCCGAGGGTCGGCGAAATCGTCGTGGCGGTTCCACCGGTTTCACCGTTTTCGCCAACGAAGCTCAACGGCAGCGCACCGTAGCGCAGATTGTTGGCGAGATCCTTGGCCTGCTGGTCGGTGAAGTTGCCCGTGATCTGGGTGGTCTCACCCGGAGGCGTGGGGCTTTGGATGCGGGGTGCGGAGATCACCTCGGAGTCCAGGGTGATCGCCACCTGGCGGTTCATCATCTCCTGTCCGAACTTGAACCAGGTTTCGCCACCGGGGGTGGCTTCACCGGTCTTAAAGCGGAAGGTGATGGACATTTGCTGATTGTTAGGATCAAGTCCGCCAGTGATGGGCGAATCGGTGTCGATCATTTCGCCGGTGAGGCGCTGGCCGCCCGGCTTGTCCTGCTGCCCCACCAGCAGCGGAGCGGGACCCAACACCATGGGCCCCTGCTCGGAGCACGCCACAAGTGGCTTCGCTGGGTCATCTGCACCAGCCAGCGGGTCGGGGCTTCCGCAATTGAGAAGCGTGGCTGCGGCGAACTGCTTATCCGGGTTATCGCTCTGGCGATCCGCCTTGAGGATCTTGACCTGCTCATCGCGGCGGGCCTGCTCCTCAATGGAGTCCTTGGGCTTGGCGGGTGCGGTAGCGGTGACGGTCAGTTCCTTGGGCGGATCCTTGATACCCATCTGCGGCAGTGCCTCGGCGACTTTCTTGAGACGATCGTTGGCATCCTGGGGGCTGATGATTCCCGCCTTGACCCACTGATTGGCCATGTCCTCGGCCACCTTCGGGAAGGCGTCCGTCGTGGGGCTCGGCCCAAGAACGGGGCGGAACAACAGCTGCGAGGTACGGCCAATGGCCCGAGCCTGCGCGGCATCCTCGCCGGGAACCGTGATGACCAGGTCGTTGCCGTCGATGACCACCGAGGCACCGGTGACACCCATGCCGTTCACTCGGCGCTCCAGGATGTCGCGAGCCTGGTTCAGCTGGTCCTTGGTGGGTTCCTGTCCCTGTGGGACGAGGGTTACTCGGGTACCGCCCTGCAGGTCGATACCAAGCCGGGGTGCGAAAGACTTATTGCCCGTGAACATGATGAGTCCAAGGACGACAAGGAAGATGACGAAAAATAGGGCAAGTGCGCGCTTGGGCCAGGCAAACTGTCCTGCTTGACCTGCGCGTCTACTCTTTTGTGCCACAGCTGTACTCCTGGGGCGATCGAGCAATGATCGATAGATCTATGCGAATAGCTGACCTAGTGATCGTAGCGGGTGGGGTGGAAACTGAAAAGAAAGGCATAAGAAAAGACCGCCGGACCACGAGTGTGTGGTACCGACGATCATGCCCCACTACTGAGACTTGGTTTCGCCCTCGTTGAAGGGGTGCTCGTCGTCGAAGGGATTCTTCGGCGCGGACTGATCTGCAGCGCTTTCGTTCTGTCCACGCTGGAGGGTCTCAGCCTGGGCAGAGCCAGCGTCTACCGCATCGACGGTTTCGAAGATCGCAGCCTTGTCCCAGGTGGTGACGATGCCTCGGGCAACTTCCAGATCCACGGTAGTCTCGCCCACGTTGGCTACGCGGCCGTGCACACCGGAGGTGGTCTTCACGACCATGCCAGGTTGGACGGAGTCCTGGAACTCGCGCAGTTGGCGCATCCGCTGGTTCTGCTTACGCATCTGGAACAGCGGCAGACCAACGAACACAAGGATGATCAGGAGAACAAAGATAATTTCCATATTGTTCAGTGTGCCATAGTTTCTCTCGCCGGCCCGAAGCGGGTGCTAGACCGCAGACGACGACTCAGTTTCCGATCGTCCCCTCGGGTGGTTCCAGACCGAGATGCCGCCACGCCGCTGCCGTGGCCACCCGTCCACGCGGTGTCCGCGAGATCATCCCGGCACGCACCAGGTACGGCTCGCAGACTTCCTCGACCGTGGACGGCTCCTCACCGACCGCGAGGGCGAGGGTGTTCACACCTACCGGCCCTCCCCCATGTCCCTTAACCAGCGCTCCCAGGACGGCGCGGTCGAGCCGGTCCAGTCCGGCCTCGTCGACGTCGAACACCACGAGTGCAGCCCGCGCTACATCGAGCGTAATGCGACCATCAGCATTAACGTCTGCGAAGTCGCGCACGCGCCGCAGCAGCCGGTTGGCGATGCGGGGTGTGCCGCGCGACCGAGAGGCGACCTCCACTGCTGCGTCGTGGGTGATATCGACGGACAGAATTCCCGCCGCGCGGGTGACCACTTTTGTGAGGTCCTCAACGTCGTAGAACTCCATCTGCGCGGTAAAGCCGAATCGGTCGCGCAGCGGTCCGGTGAGCATGCCAGCGCGCGTCGTAGCGCCCACCAGAGTGAACGGTGCAATGTCGATCGGGATGGAGGTGGCGCCCGGCCCCTTGCCCACAATCACGTCGATGCGGAAGTCCTCCATCGCCATGTACAGCATCTCCTCCGCAGGCCGAGCCATGCGGTGGATCTCGTCGATGAACAGCACCTCCCCTTCCATGAGGTTGGAGAGCATCGCGGCGAGGTCGCCCGCGCGCTCCAGCGCCGGGCCGGACGTCATGCGCAACGACGTGCCCAGTTCTTGTGCGATGATCATTGCCATCGTCGTCTTGCCCAAACCGGGAGGCCCGGCGAGCAGCACATGGTCGGGGGCGACGCCACGAGAACGCGCACCACCCAGCACCAAATCGAGTTGCTGGCGCACCTTGGGCTGACCGATGAACTCCGTCAGCGACTTTGGTCGCAGTGACGTCTCAACGTCCTGATCCCCCGGCAGCGGGGTGGAGCTCAGATCCGCATTGACCGCAGGGCTCTGCGGGATCTCGAACTCTGTGCGCTCAACATCGGACATGGTGTTTTCTGCCTTGATCCTTCCTCGTGGACTGGGGTGTTACTACCGTTATGGCTACTGTCACTCTAGCGACACTCTATCGGCTGACCTTTCACTATGCCGTTTGCCGGGGCGACTGTCGCGAGTTGTTACCGTTGCCCCCCGAGATAGTTGAGGGTCGCCCGCAGCAACGATGACGATTCTGCGGCGCGGTTCTCCGGCCACTGCTGTAGTACCGCCTGCACCGCACGGGTGGCCTTGGTCTCTGGAAAGCCGAGCCCCATGAGCGCTTCCGCGACTTGGTCTTGCACATCAGTATTCGGCAGCTGTAGTTGAGCGGCTCCCGCCTCGGGCTCGTTTCCCGTCGAACCGGTCGGAACCTCGGGCACCTTTCCCTTGAGATCCACGGCCATGCGCTCGGCCAAGCGCTTGCCCACACCGGGTGCCTTCTGCAGGGCTTTGGAGTCACCGGAGCTCACCGCAGCGTAGAGCGCCTCGGGGGTGAGCACAGACATGATCGCCAAAGCCACGCGGGCACCCACCCCGGACACTGTCTGCAGCACGGCGAATGTGGAGCGCTCCTCGGGGCGCGCAAACGCATACAGAGTATGGGAGTCTTCTCGCACAACAAGTGTGGTGTAGACAAATGCTTCCTCGCCACGGGGCAGCCCGGCGATGGTCTCGGCGGTGCCCAGGCAGTGGTACCCCACGCCGGCGCATTCAATGTCAACGTAGTCGGGGCCTTTATCAATGACTGTGCCTCGCAGCGAGCTAATCATCGTTGTCCTTTCACAAGTTGGTTCATCGGTGCCCTCCAGCAGTGACACACGGCTAGGGCGAGTGCGTCGGCTGCGTCTGCGGGCTTGGGTGCCTCAGACAATCCCAGGATCCTGGTGATCATCTTCGTCATCTGTGGCTTATCTGCGCGACCATTCCCGCTAATGGACTTCTTGACTTCACTCGGGGTGTACATGTGCACGTCGATGCCTCGGCGGGCCGCGGCCAGCATGAGCACACCGGATGCGTGAGCCGTGTTCATGACGGTTGACACATTGGATCGTTCGAAAACGCGCTCCAGAGCAACAACCTGCGGCTGATAGTCATCCATCCATTCCTCAACGGCATTGGATAGTCGCAGCAACCGCTTGGGCAAGTCTTCGTCCGCTGGGGTGCGGGCCACCCCCACCGCCACGGGGATCACGGATCGCCCTCGACCGGCCTGAACCACGGACAGGCCGCATCGGGTTAGGCCGGGGTCGATTCCCATCACCCGCAGCCCCTCCAATGATCGAGGCCCGGTAGTCCGCTGGTCACTGCAGTCTCGTTGTTCCCGGTGCGTCATAGTAGTGACAATTTAGCACACATGTTCCAAGGTGCTCAGCGTGAAACCCCAACTAGGCCAGATTCCCTGCGGTGATATACCTTTGTCCCTATGACTCCCCGCACCCTGTATTCCCGCATCGCGCTCGCTGAGATGATCACCTGGGCCCTGCTGATCGGTTCGATGGTCCTCAAATACACCAATGTCACCGATGTGGCGACCCGCATTGCGGGCGGTATTCACGGCTTCACGTTCCTGTGCTTCTGCGTGATCACGGTCATGCTCTGGGTCAATAACAAGTGGCCTGCGGGTCGGGGCGTGCTCGGGCTGCTCAGCTCCATCATTCCCTTTGCCACGTTGCCATTCGAAAAGTCCACCGAGGCAACCGGCCTATTGCGTGGACCGTGGCGATTCTATGGCCCGGCAGCCGAGACTCCTAAGACTTTCCCAGAGCGTGTACTTTCCCTCATCGTCAACCGCCCGGTCCTCGCAGCCATCATTGTCATCGTCGGCGTGACCGTTGTCTTCCTCATCTTGCTGTCCCTCGGCAACCCCGTGGAATGGTTCAAGAACTAGACACAGCTAGATAGAACGACATCAAGGCCCTCAGCTACGATCACCGTGGCTGAGGGCCTTCCTTTTGATTCTTTGCGACGAATCTAGCTATCCAGCTGCGCCATGACCTCGTCGGAGACATCCATGTTGGTGAAGACGTTCTGCACGTCGTCGGATTCCTCCAGTGCGTCAATGAGGTTAAACACCTTCTTGGCGGTGGTCACGTCCGCCGGCACCTCCATGGAGGCACGGAAATCGGGCTCGATCGAGTCGTAGTCGATTTCGGCTTCCTTGAGTGCATCGCGCACCGCGTTCATATCGGAAGAACCGCACACGACTTCGAACTTCTCACCAAGGTCGTTGACTTCCTCCGCACCCGCGTCGAGCACTGCCATGAGCAGGTCGTCCTCGGTGAGGTCGCCCTTGTCCACGATGGCCACGCCCTTGCGGGTGAACATGTACGCCACGGAACCGGCATCCGCCATGTTGCCGCCGTTCTTGTTCATCGCGGTACGCACGTCGGTTGCAGCGCGATTGCGGTTATCAGTCAGGCACTCGATGAGCATGGCCACGCCACCGGCACCGTAGCCTTCGTACATGATGGTTTCCCAGTCAGCACCGCCGGCTTCTTCGCCGGAGCCACGCTTGCGGGCGCGCTCGATGTTGTCGTTGGGAACGGACGACTTCTTGGCCTTGGTGATCGCATCCTGCAGCGTGGGGTTCGCGGTGGGGTCACCACCACCGGTGCGGGCTGCGACCTCGATGTTCTTCACAAGCTTGGCGAATTCCTTGCCGCGCTTGGCATCGTTGGCAGCCTTCTTGTGCTTGGTAGTTGCCCATTTAGAGTGGCCGGACATAGTCCTCTTTCGTGGTTGGAGTTCTATTCGTCGTTAATAAGTGTCTAGTTTAGCGGTTGTCTATCATGCGCAGAAAATATTCGTGCACGCGATCGTCCTCGGTGAGCTCCGGGTGGAAGCTGCAGCCGAGCACGTGGCCTTGCCGCACCGCCACGATCGTGTCATCGGGCAATTGGGAGACGACCTCTACCCCATCGCCGACCCTCTCGACCCGCGGCGCGCGGATGAACACCGCATCGACGGGCGTGTCGATGTCGCCGAATGGCAGGGTCGTTTCGAAAGAATCTACTTGACGCCCAAACGCGTTCCTGCGCACCGCAACGTCAAGGACCGCCAAGCTTTTCGCGTCCGGGCGGGTGTCCAGCACCTCCGTGGCCAGCATAATGAGCCCCGCGCACGTTCCAAATGTGGGCAGCCCACCGGAGATGGCCTCGCGCAGCGGATCGAGCATTCCGCCGATTTCCAGGAGCTTGGACATGGTGGTGGATTCGCCGCCGGGGAGGATGAGGCCGTCGAGGCCCTCAAGGTGTTGCGGGCGGCGCACCACCCGGGCCTCGTGCCCGAGCCGTTCGATGGTGGCGCAGTGCTCCGCGAACCCGCCCTGCACGGCCATCACACCGATGACGAGGGGCTGGGTGGACTGTTGAGTGTCAGCCATGTCTGCTTTTCTGCCGCTTTCTTCCGTCTACTTCTGTCTAGTGCTGTCTAGTGCTGTCTAGTGCTGCCTAGTTCTACTTACTTCTTCTGCCCGAGCTGCCGGTCCTTCAGCGGGATGTTTTGCGCCCCATCGCGCAGGGTGCGGGTCAACCCCTCTTGGGTGACAACCGCAACGAGGTCGCCGCTCTGGTTGAAGATTCTGCCGTGGGTCAGCGAGCGCCCTGCGTGGGCCGACGGTGAAATCTGGTCGTAGAGCAACCATTCGTCAGCGCGGAAGGGGCGCAAAAACCACATTGCGTGGTCCAGGCTGGCCTCCTGCACCTTCTGATCCCGATGCGGCACGAGTGCGGAAGACAGCAGCGTCATGTCCGACATGTAGGCCAGGGTGCAGACATGCAACATTTCGTCATCGGGCAGGCGATGCTTCGTGCGGAACCACACCACCTGCTGGGATGCGGTGTACTTGTTGTGTTCGTACTGATCCGGCGGCACGATGCGGACGTCCCAGTCAGCCCATTCCTCTTCAAAGGCGTGGAAGACTGGGGTGGCGTCGCGACCAGCAGGAGCGACATCCTCGGGCGGTGGCACCTCGCGGATAAGGTCGGAATGCTCGGGGCCGACATCGTCGCGGATGTGGAAGCTAGCCTGCATCACGAAGATCGCCTTGCCGTTCTGCACGGCTTTTACGGATCGCGAGACGAAGGACCGGCCGTCGCGGACCCGATCGACGAGGAAGACCGTGGGAATGTCCGGGTTGCCGGGCGCCACGAAGTAACCATGAAGCGAGTGCACCATGAACTCCGGGCCCACCGTCTTGGTCGCGGCCACCAGCGTTTGCGCGGCGACCTGTCCGCCGTAGGTGCGGGCCAGCTGCGAGGGGATCTCGCGACCGCGGAAGATGTCGCGGTCGATGTGCTCGAGGTCGAGGACGTCGAGGATCCTGAGCTTGGCGCCGGAGTTGCCTTCCACCATTGTTACCTTCCTTACTGTCCCTACTAGGTCCCTAACTGGTTCCTTATTGCTTACCGATTGCTTCCCGAGAAACGTATGCCCTAGGCCGGTGAGGACTCTCACCAGCCTAGGGCTACCGCATCAGCTCTGTCAGCTCACTTCTTACCAGCCGCGCTCAGCGAGGCGGTGCGGCTGCGGGATCTCGTCGACGTTGATGCCCACCATGGCCTCGCCGAGACCACGGGAGACGTTGGCGATCGTCTCCGGATCGTCGTAGTGCTGCGTTGCCTGAACGATGGCGCGGGCGCGCTGCTCGGGGTTGCCGGACTTGAAGATGCCGGAGCCCACGAACACGCCCTCGGCGCCGAGCTGCATCATCATCGCAGCATCGGCCGGGGTGGCGATGCCACCGGCGGTGAACAGCACGACCGGAAGCTTGCCCTTGGCCGCAACCTCGCGGACTAGCTCGAACGGGGCCTGCAGTTCCTTGGCCGCGACGTACAGCTCGTCCTCAGCCATGGAGCTCAGGCGGTTGATCTCAGCGCGGATGGTGCGCATGTGGGTGACGGCGTTGGACACGTCACCGGTGCCGGCCTCTCCCTTGGAGCGGATCATGGCCGCGCCCTCGTTGATTCGGCGCAGCGCCTCGCCCAGGTTGGTAGCCCCACAGACGAACGGCACGGTGAAGCCGAACTTGTCGATGTGGTTCTTGTAGTCGGCAGGGCTCAGCACCTCGGACTCGTCGATGAAATCGACGCCCAAAGACTGCAACACCTGAGCCTCCACGAAGTGACCAATGCGTGCCTTGGCCATAACGGGGATGGAGACGGCGTTGATAATTCCCTCGATCATGTCCGGATCGGACATGCGCGACACGCCGCCCTGGGCACGGATATCTGCTGGCACGCGCTCCAAGGCCATCACTGCGGTAGCACCTGCGTCCTCGGCGATCTTCGCCTGCTCAGGGGTGACCACGTCCATGATCACGCCGCCCTTAAGCATGTCGGCCAAACCGCGCTTGACGCGACCGGTGCCGGTGTTAGACGCGTTGTTTTCGCTCGTCACGTTTCTTCAACTTCCCGTCTTCTAGGGGTATAAACCACTTCATCGTTTATGACGTGGACTAGTCTAACCTGTCTACTGCCAGGAACAGCTATTGGGGCTGCTATGAGCTCGTATGAACTTCTACAGCCTCGGCTAGGCCAGCTCGCCCGTTTGCATGGACTCATAGTACTCCGGCAGAGGCGCTCGACCTGCGAGGTGGAGGACGCGCGCGACCGGCCGTGCCCGCACGGCAAGGGTGTCCGCAACGGCGTCGTTGTAAAAACGGGCCGCAAGATCAACCCGCGTGGATGCATCGACGAACGCCGCTTGCGAAAAGATGTCGCTATCGAGCTGGCTGAGGAGCTCGTTTTCGGCGCCGGAGCGCGCACCCATATCCGTGGCGCGCAGAGCGACGCGGTTGACGTGCGCAACCTGCTGGGACAGTTCTGGCTGCAGCGTGGAGATCACAGCGGACCGAGCGCGCAGTGCGCCTTCCAAGCTGATGCGGGCGGCGTCTGTGCGCACGTGCAGGCGGTTGAGACGAGAGGCGAAGGCAGACGCCCACACGGCCGCAACGACCAACACAACGGCGAGAATGAGGAGGGCGACAACCCAGACAGGCAAGGTGATCATCCCAGGCACACCTTTCGACCCGTGCGGGTAACCACGTCGTAGACCTGTTCCACCTTGTCGGTCACGGTGGACCAGTCGAACTCTCGGCTACGCTGCTGGCCCCGGCCGGCAAGATCCTCTCGGGCGGCATCATTGGTGAGTAGCTCCAAAGCTTTCCTGGCGAGGTCATCCGAATCTTCGTTGCGGAAGAGCATGGCTGCTTCCCCGTTGGCGCCCACGGCGCGGAAGGCCGCTAGATCGCTGGCGAGCACGGCCGCGCCGGCGGCCATGCCCTCAACGAGCACGATGCCGAAGCTCTCGCCACCGGTATTCGGCGCTACATAGATATCGCTGGCAGCGAGGCACCGGGCCTTGTCTTCATCACTAATGCGGCCAACGATCCGCACCGTTGCGCTGGACTCACCCCAGCCGGTTGTGTGCGAGATGCCGAGGCTATCGAGGCGCTGCTCGAGGGCTTCTACTTCTCCCCCGCCTGCCACGATGAGCTCGACCGTAGGAACGGATTGGGCGATGACCGGTAGTGCGGCGAGCAGCACCTGCAGCCCCTTGCGCGGCTCGTCGAACCGACCGAGGAACATCATCCGGGGGCGGGTGGAATCCAAGCACTCCATGGGTTCGGCATGGACGTATTGACCGGTATCCACACCATTGGGAATGAGCACCGGATCGCCCGCCAGGTTTTCGACCTGCCAACGGCGCGCCTCCTCGGAAACTGCGATGCCTCCCTGAATCCGCTCAAGCAGCGGCCGCAGGATGGGAAGCACAACCTTGAGCAGCTTCGATTCGTTGGCAGAGGCGTGATAGGTGGCGACCACGGGGCCGTGAACCTGGGTGAGACTCATCATCGAGTACGACGGCGAGTTGGGCTCATGAATGTGCAGCACGTCGAAGCTGCCCTTGCGGATCCAGCGCCGGATGTGGCGCAAGGTGCGTGGCCCGAAGCTTAAGCGGGCGACCGAACCGTTGTAGCGGATCGGCACGCTGGCCCCACCGAGTTCCACGAAAGGCGGAAGATCCTCGTCATGTTTACCCGGACCGATGAGGCTGACGTGATGGCCGCGTCGGCGGAGCTCCTCACACAATTCGATGGCGTGGATCTGCACGCCACCCGGTTCGTCGAAAGAGTACGGGCACACCATGCCGATGCGCAGGCGCGATGGGGCTGGTGTCACTGCTTCTCCCCTCGCTCACGATGCGGGTGCTGCTGATGTTCAGCGTGTCCGCCGTGAGCCGCCCGAACTTCTGCCATGCGAGCGCGGCGCCGCTCGGAGAGGTCCGCGTGCCATAGGGGCTGCAGCATGTGCCAGTCTTCGGGGTTATCAGCAATGAACGTGGCAAAGTGATCGGCGATGTCTTGGACGATGTCGCTCAGGGGACGGTCGGCGTCAAGCACGTCACCGACGTCGAAGTGCCAGTGCTCTGGGCCACCAGCCGGATCAGAGCTACCGCCTCGGAAGCTGATGCCGACGGGAATGAGCGCAGCACCCGTGCGTTGCGCAAGCAATGCTGGGCCGGCGGGCAAGGAAGTGGTCTCGCCGAAAAACTCGACATCCACGCCGTGTCCGCTCATGTCGCGTTCTCCCATGAGGCACACGATTCCACCTCCGCGGAGTACTTCCTCCATGCGAGCGAGAGGTGGTACCTCGGAACCGGTGAGGGCAATGATTTCGAAGCCGAGCGATTCCCGATACTCCACGAATGCCTCGAAGAGACTCTCGGGCTTCAACCGCTCGGCCACAGTCGTAAACGGCGCGAAGTTCTGCACTAGCCACATACCGGCCATATCCCAGTTGCCGGAGTGCGGCAAGGTAAGGATCAAGCCCTTGCCCTTGTTGTACGCTGCACGCACGCGGTCTTCTCCGCCGGGCACGATGTCCTTATCAATCCCGGCGGCGAACTCCGGAGAGGCCAGCTTTGGCAGGCGGAAGGCTTCTCGCCAGTAACGCATGTAGCTGCGCATGGAGCGGCGAACGAGGTCTCGGGTGACATTTTCCGGGCCAACCACGCGCGCAAGATTCTTGCGTAGCTGCTCTGGGCCCTTCCCCTTGTCGGAGGCAATATCCGCAATGAGGTCGAACAGCCGCCGCGCAACGGGATCCGGCAAGGCGGCTGTGAACTTCCAGCCAGCCTTGTATCCCAGGGCGCTAAGTTGTTCCTTGAAAGCTGTGAACATTCGACTCTCTTCTTGTGGGCTGTGCGCTATTGAGGGTTAACGGTCTGCACCGTCTTCGGGTTGGCTGAACTCACGCGCGCCTTCCGGGGCCGCGATGTGTTCAGTACCCACCTCCGACCGGGCCACGATAACGAGGCGTTCAATCACCGTGTAGACGGATCCGGCGGCGAGGATCCACAGTCCCCAAGCGAGGATATGTGGGATACCGAGACCATGGAGCCCCACAGCGACGAGACCGATGATCAACCGTTCCGGTCGCTCAATGAGGCCACCGACGACCTTAATCCCGGACGCCTCCGCCCTCGCCTTGACATAGCTGGTGACTTGGCTGGCCACGAGAATGACCAGGCTCAGCGCCATGAGCACCATTTCCTGCGGTTGCTGGAGGGCACACCAGAAAGCCAGTGCTCCGAAGACAGCGCCATCAGACAGCCGGTCACACGTGGCATCCAAGGTGGCGCCGAATTTGGTGCCGCCCCCGCGCATTCGAGCCATGGTGCCATCGACCATGTCCGTTGCCACTGTTAGGCCAATGAGCACCGCGGCGGTAAAATGGTGGCCAGTGGGGATGAGCCACAGAGCGAAGACGATGGCGATGGCGGTGCCTGCCACGGTCACGACGTTGGGGCTCACTCCTGCCTTATGCAGGGTGCGTGCCACCGGTTCAATGACCACCGATGCGGGCTTCCTACCGTGCACACTCAGCATGCGTCTCTCATTCTCCCTCGTTCTGCCAACTCACCATTGAACTCCTTCACATAGTTTCCACTGTCGTGGATTCTTACGTGGCGGATTGGCGATGTTCTTCCGCGACGCGCTTCCACGCCGTGGACAGCAACTCCCACGTCTGGCGCAAAGTCTGCGGAAGAACTTTTGTTCCCGTCATCACTGTCATGAAATTAGCATCACCAACCCACCGGGGCACGATATGTTGATGCAGATGCTTCGGCACTGAACCGCCTGCGGCCTTTCCCTGATTGAGACCAATATTGATGGCATCGGGCCGCGATACCGACCGGAGAGTGGTCATAGCGATCTTGGTGAACTCGGCGAGCTCCCACGTTTCCTCAGGCGTGAGCTCGGTGTAATCCGCGACCGAGCGGAAGGGCACAATCATCATGTGGCCCGGATTGTAGGGAAACAGGTTGAGCACCGCGTAGACGTGCTCTCCCCGAGCGAGGATCAACGCCTCCTCGTCGGACTTCTCCGGCAAGCTAGCGAACGGGTCTTCCGAGCGTTCCGAAGACGTGATGTAGTTGGAGCGGTACGGAGCCCACAGGCGGAGCAGACCATCGCTGAGGTCAGGTGTGTCGCCCAGGCCGGTATCCACATAGTCCTTGCCCATGCTCTTACCCTCGTCCTCGTTCTCGGCCTTATCCTCAGCCTTATCCTCAGCCATGTCCTCGCTCCAAACCTTTCTGACCTCCGCGCAGGGCGGGCACTCATTCGTGAACTGCCCGCGCTGGCGCTTGCCTACTGGGTGGGTACCAGCTGCTCGAGCAATTCCTTGCTGGGCTGCTCGTTGCGCCGCGAGCTGATCCAATCAGAGATGATGGTCAGTGCCTTCTCGCGGGGCACACCGTTGATCTGGCTGCCGTCGAGGAAGCGGAAGCTCACTGCACCCGCTTCCACGTCGCGGCCACCGACCAAGATCATGAAGGGCACCTTGGACGTGGTGTGGGTACGGATCTTCTTCTGCATGCGGTCGTCGGAGGTATCCACCTCCGCGCGGATACCCCGGGCGCGAAGGTCATCAGCGAAGCGCTCGAGGTACTCGTTGAACTCGTCCGCCACGGGGATGCCCACCACCTGGTGCGGTGCCAGCCATGCGGGGAAGGCGCCGGCGTAGTGCTCCAGCAGCACAGCAAAGAACCGCTCAATCGAACCGAAGAGCGCTCGGTGAATCATGATCGGGCGCTTCTTCGTGCCATCGGGTGCCGTGTATTCCAAGTTGAAGCGCTCGGGCAGGTTGAAGTCCAGCTGCACCGTGGACATCTGCCAGGTGCGGCCGATGGCGTCTCGGGCCTGCACGGAGATCTTCGGACCATAGAACGCTGCACCAGCCGGGTCCGGGACCAGGTCCAGGCCAGATTGCGTGGCGACGCGCTGCAGAATCTCGGTAGAACGCTCCCAGATCTCGTCCGATCCCACGAACTTGTTCGGGTCCTTCGTGGACAGCTCCAGGTAGAAATCATCCAGACCGTAGTCGCGCAGCAGGGAGATGATGAACTCCAGCACCGTGGTCAGCTCCTTCTCCAGCTGGTCCTCGGTGCAGTAGATGTGGGCGTCGTCCTGGGTGAAGCCACGGGCGCGGGTCAAACCGTGGATCACGCCGGACTTTTCGTAGCGGTACACGGTTCCGAACTCGAACAGGCGCAGTGGCAGCTCGCGGTAGGAACGGCCGCGCGATGCGAAGATCAGGTTGTGCATCGGGCAGTTCATTGGCTTGGCGTAGTAGTCCTGCGGCTGCTTCGTCACATTGCCCTGCTCGTCGACTTCACCGTCGAGCTGCATGGGCGGGAACATGCCGCCGGCGTAGAAGTCCAGGTGACCGGACTTCTGGAACAGATCGCCCTTGGTGATGTGCGGCGTGTTCACGAAGGAGTAGCCAGAGGCGATGTGACGGCGGCGGGAGTGCTCCTCCATCTCGAGGCGCACGATGCCACCGTCCGGGTGGAACACCGGGAACCCGGAGCCGATCTCATCCGGGAAGCTGAACAGGTCCAGCTCCTGACCGAGCCTGCGGTGATCACGCTTCTCGGCTTCCTCGAGCATCGTCTTGTAGGCGTCCAGGGCCTCCTTGGATTCCCAGGCGGTGCCGTAGATGCGCTGCAGTCCGGCATTGGACTGATCGCCGCGCCAGTATGCCGCCGACGAACGCGTGAGAGCGAAGGCGGGAATGTAGCGGGTCGTGGGCACGTGGGGTCCGCGGCAGAGGTCGTACCACTCGACGTCCCCGGTGCGCGGGTTGACGTTGGAGTACGCCGTGAGTTCTCCCGATCCCACCTCGGTGGCCTCATCGGAGTCGGGGTCGACGTTGCCCTTGTCATCGATGAGCTCGGTCTTGTACGGCTCGTTGACGTATTCAGCCCGGGCTTCGTCGACATTGCTGTAAGCCTTGCGGGTGAATTTCTGCCCAGACTTGATGATCTTCTTCATCGTCTTTTCGATCTTGGAAAGATCCTCGGGCGTGAACGGCTCTGCGACGTCAAAGTCGTAGTAGAAGCCGTTGTCAATGGCCGGACCGATACCCAGCTTGGTGCCGGGGAACTCCTTCTGCACGGCCTGGGCAAGGACGTGCGCGCAAGAGTGGCGGATGACCGAGCGGCCATCCTCGGTGTCGGAAGCTACAGCCGTGACCTCGGTATCGGTCTCTGGAGACCATGCCAGGTCTCGCAGTTGTCCGGTGGCATCCTTCACGGCGACGATCGCTTGGGGTCCCTTGTTGGGCAGTTCCAGCGGACGCATCGCCGTTCCGGCAGTCTCCCCTGCCGGAACGATGAAGGACACAGGGGCGTGGGCATCAATATCGGGGCTGTTCACAGCTTCCGTACTCCTTTTGGACGTCTTCAGTGACGGTCACATACCTGGTGACAGTCGTAACTGTCCAGAGTTTACCCCTCGAGCAGCTTCTGTCCCCAGTAGGACCCCTGTTGTGTACCCGGCGGGTTCCAGAACACGGCCGAGCCCACGTGGGTGATCCACCGATTGAGTCGGTCGCTGGCTGCCAAGCGCTTCTGCAGCGGCGTAAACGCGGTCGAAGGATCCTTCTGGAAGCAGATGAAGATCAGGCCAGACTCGGCCTTGGGCGTCACGGCGTCATCGAAGTTGTACGCGCGACGGCGCAGCCGTGTGCCTTCGCCGGCGGCGATGCCCACGTGACTGTTCTTGTCAATGAGTGGAATGCCGGTGTCGTCGGTCTTATTGAGATCGACCTTGTCGAACTCGCCCTTGCCAGACAGCGGCGCGCCCGTATCCGCCTTGCGGCCGAACACTGTTTCTCGTCCTTGACGATCGAGGGCTTCCCACGCGGGCATGTCGTAGACGATGCGGCGCACGACCATCGCGCTGCCGCCCTGGTCGTCCCAGATCTCTTCGTTGTACTGATCGTCGGTGCGGGGAACGGCGGTGCCGTCTTTGAACCCGAGGAGATTGCGTGGGGTTTGGCCGGGCACGGCATCAAGGAAGCCACGTTGGGACCACACGGGTGTGACGTAGTCCTGTCCGCCGCGGGTGAGCACGCGAGCTGCGTGGTTCACCGCAGTAAGGTCGTTACCGCAAATTTGCAGGCAGAGGTCTGCTTGTCCCCAGGCGTCGTCGAGCTTATCGCCCTTGAACGCGGGCAACCCGTCGCGGTGCTCGCTTACCCACGCGGGAACCTTGGAGCTCAGCTTGAGCTTGTCGATGAGGGTGGGGCCCCATCCCACGGTGATCGTGAGGTTGTCTGGTATCTTGGACAGCTCACCTTCGAGATCCGCCAGCGCTGGTTCGCCCTGCGTCATGGACCGTGCGTCTTTGGTCCAGATGCGCATGAGGCGCTCCATGTTCTGCTTGTTTTCTTCGCCGTCTTTGAAGTCGTAGGCAATGAGCAGCGCATGGCTTTGTGGTGCCGTTCGAATGCCGGCTTGGTGGGGTCCGTCGAAGTCTATTGTTTTTTTCAACGCCGCTACATCTGCGTTGTCTTGTTCCGTTGCAGTCGCGGTTCCCGATGCGGTAGCTGCCGTGAAGACAGAAGCGGCTCCCGCCGCGCCGAGGCCTGCGAAGAAGCCTCGGCGGGAGAGCGTCATCGGAGAGCGACCGTCTGCTTTTCCGCTCTCACGCATTTTTTACTGGCCCTCGTGGCCCTCGTGGCCTTCATGGCCCTCGCCGTGCTGCATGTTCTCGTGGTTGCCCTCGGACATGCCGGCGCCGTTGCCGTTGTCCTTGCCATCGTAGTGCTCGTGGCTGGACTGCTGAACGCGAACCGGGATGTCGTTCAGCGGGTACTCCTTGCCATCGGCATCCTTGAGAACAAGGTTGACGGTATCGCCTGCGGCGAGCTCTTGCGGCACATCCATGATCATGATGTGATCGCCGCCGGGCTTCAGGGTGACTTCGCCCTTAGCCGGGATCATCAGGCCGTCTTCCTTGACCTTCATCACACCGTCGACGGTCTGGTGGATCTCGTAGCGAGCCCCCTTGATGTTGCCGCTGACGGAGACGATGTGAATCTCCTTGTCGGTGTCGTTCTTGAGGGTGCCCATGACCGACGTCATCTTCTTCTCGGTGCTCTTGGCGGTGACGTAACCGTCCTCAAGCTTGAGTGCGCCTTCGGTCTTGGTGTCATCCGAAACCTTTTCGCTGGCGCTTTCGACAGCGGAGCTTGCTGCCGAGGAAGCGTCGGAAGCCTTGTCATCGCTCGAATCGGAGCAGCCCGCCAGCACGAGGCCGGCGCTGAGTCCTAGCGCTGCAATAGCAAGGGGACGACGAGCAGTTGTACGAGTACGCATAACGATTGTTTCCTTCTGTAGTAGGTTCATCCGCTACGAGTCCGAGCACACCTGCAAGGAGAGTGATCCCGCCCTAGTTATAGGCACTAGGGCGCGTGAGGTGAAGAACGCCTCTAGTTGCCGGTTGCTGTGGACGTAGCAGCTGCACCGGTGGTTTCCGTGGGCATGACGCCAGCGGTGGCACCCGTGCTGTTTTGTTCGGTACCAACGACCATGCCGTTGGCATCGGTGGTCTCCGTTGTGGTGGCGGTTGCCTGACCAGCGAAGGCCTTGTCCGTGGTGAAGATATCCGGCTCTGCGGGGCCGGTCGTTGCCGTGTTAACACGCTCGTCGGTCGGCTTCTGGCCGGGAGGGGAGCATGCAGACAGTGCGAGCACAGCGGTCAGCGCCAGCGCTGCGGAGGTTGCGGTACGAAACTTCATCACGGAGTCTCCTCTAGAACGAGTCAGTCTTTCTTGATATCGCGATAGCGCTTAATAGCGAGCACTAGCGCACCTGCAATTACGACGATACCGCCCACGGGCAAAAGCCACGAAGGGACACTCGAGTTTGACTCCCCCTGCTCCCCCTCTGTGGAGGTAGCGGTGGTGTCTGCCTTGGCGTCGTCAGACCCCTTGGCGGCAGCCGAGCTATCAGGGTTATCGACCGTGAATTGGTATCCGCCGCGAGTAGCGTGTCCGTCCGAACTGGTGATTTGGTAGCCCACGGTGTACTCACCAGGCTCGCTGCGAACATTGTCCGGCACGTCGAGGATCAGTTCTTGACCCTTTGCGCGGGGCTCACCGCGGAACAAGACGTTTCCATCCCGGCTCACGGAAATCGTGTTGAAGCCTTGCTGGGGTTCACCAGAGAAGTTCAAGATGATCTCGTGGGGCAGTTGCTTGATGGTCTCATTCTGCTCCGGCTGGGAACTGAGAACCGCATCGTGTGCGAGGGCTGGCGCCGCGAAGCCGATCGAACTTGCGCCCGCAAAGGCTGCTGCGGACAGGATGGCCGCAGCGTGGCGTCGAGACGAGTTCGTCAAAGAGTTCCCAAGGAAACGCATGGATACATTCAACCTTTCGATCAGAGTTGACCTCAGTGCCGGCGCGTAGGGCTCCGGCACTGTAGGAGTAGTCGTAGCGGGGAGCTGAATAGTTCCCAGCCCACTGTGTGACATCAGTCACAGCCCGACGTCGTTGTGACAAACTGCGACACGGCGAGACCGAGGCCAGATACACAAAAAGAGGGAGCCCCTGGTGGGAGCTCCCTCTCGTGTGGTCCTAACTGGGATCGAACCAGTGACCTTTCCGGTGTGAACGGAACGCTCTCCCGCTGAGCTATAGGACCGTGTGTGCCTCAGGCACCGTTGAAATGTACCACCCCATCGCTGCAAAATAAAAATTGCAACCATGTAATGCGCCTGACCTGGCGATTTGTGGGAATGCGCTTAGGCAGGCTACTGTTTGTTCTCGCAGCAGCAAGTTGCATGCGGATGTAGCGCAGTTGGTAGCGCATCACCTTGCCAAGGTGAGGGTCGCGAGTTCGAGTCTCGTCATCCGCTCCACGTTCCTCGTTTTAGGGTTCTCGTTATCTATCGAGTACGCTAAAAAAGGAATTGTGCACCGCGCGTTTAGCTCAGCGGGAGAGCGCTTCCCTGACACGGAAGAGGTCACTGGTTCGATCCCAGTATCGCGCACAGATCCACGATCACCTGGTGGTCATTGGATTATTGCGGATGTAGCGCAGTTGGTAGCGCATCACCTTGCCAAGGTGAGGGTCGCGAGTTCGAGTCTCGTCATCCGCTCCACGATCCCCCACTGATCAGTGCGGGGGTCATGCACGTGTATGTAGCGTGCGGAATGGTGGAATGGCTGAGTGGCTTAGGCAACGGTCTGCAAAACCGTCTACACGGGTTCGATTCCCGTTTCCACCTCACGCGGATGTAGCGCAGTTGGTAGCGCATCACCTTGCCAAGGTGAGGGTCGCGAGTTCGAGTCTCGTCATCCGCTCCACGATCACCTTATGATCACAGCGATCAACCCGCCCCGAGCATTCCCCTCTAGGGATCCGCTCGGAGGCGGGTTTCGTCATACACGGGCGTGGCATGCAGTCTTCCCGCCACACTCGCCACTACGATAAGTGCCGATGACTGCCGCAAAAACCACTTATACGACGTCCTCAGCGCTGGATCGAACGCGCATCTCCCTGCTGTGTGCGTGGATCTTCTGGCCGCTGGCCATAGCCACGTTCGTCCACAAGGTGTTCTTGGTTCCACACAACCACCACGTCACGGACGACTTCACCACCGTGATCACCGCCCTGCACCGGTTCCGTGACGGAGTTCCGGTCTACAGCGAGGACTACTCCACGGTGGACCCGCACTACCTCTACTCCCCCGGCGGCACTCTCCTTCTCAGCCCGCTGGCGTGGTTGCCGAATGCCGACGCAAGCCGAAGCGTGTACATCATTGCCAATGGCATTGCCGTGGTACTCGCCATTGCCATCCTCACCAAGCTGTTCCGCTTCTCGCTGCGCTCTGGTGTATTCCCAGCGGCGATCTTTTTCACCTTCGCGACGGAGGCGGTGCAGAACACCCTGTTGTTCTCCAACATCAATGGCCTCCTGCTGCTCGCCGAGGTGCTGTTCCTGTGGTTGTTGCTGACTCGGCGGCAGATTCTTTCCGGCATCGTCTTGGGACTCGCAATCACTGTGAAGCCGCAATTCGCGCCACTGTTGTTCCTACCTTTTGTCAAGCGGCAATGGGTCAACGTGATCACCGGCATCGTCGTGCCCATCCTGTTCAACCTCGCGGCACTGCCACTCATGGTCTCGCCCGGCGATTACATCTCCAAGTTGGTTCCCTACCTCGGTGAGGTTCGCGACTACGCCAACTCGTCAATCTCCGGTGTTGGGGTGCACTTCGGATTCCCCGACTGGTCCATCCTCCTGTGGCGTGTTCTCGCCGCAGCGTTCGTCATCGTAGCCATCGTGGTTCTGTTGCGGTGGAAGGATCGCGACGAACTCATGTGGGCCACCACAACAGCGGGCGTGCTGCTGACTGGGGTGTTCCTCGTCAGCTCTCTGGGGCAGATGTACTACTCGATGCTTTTGCTGCCCATGTTCTTCACCGTGGTTCGCTCGCGCTCCATCATGCACAATCCAGTGGCGTGGGTCGGGGTGTACCTATGTACCAGTTTGGACTCGTGGTTCTCCGATCGGTGGGGAGTCTATGGCCGCATCGCGGAATATGCCCGTGGCACAGTTGGTTGGTCTTTACTAGTGGTTACTGCTGCAACGGTAGCCGTGGTGTGGGCGATCATGGAGCGCCGAGAAGGATCGCCCGCACTGGGTGATGTGAGCACGTATGGTCTGTTCGGTTCGAAGAACACCAGCCGCGACAGCTCTCACACCCTGGCGGACTCCCGCTAGCCCAGTAGTATCCGCACGTCCGTACTTCCGTAACTTACATACCTCCACAAACCACGTCGACGAAGGGGATACCCACCGTGAACCACCAAGACACACCACAAGCTCGACAGGCTGAGCAAACCGAGCAGACCGCACAGAATGAGCAGAGTGGGCCGTCGCTCTCCCCGATGTCGGAAGTCCAGGACTTCCGCTCACTCAGTGACGCTGAATGGAAGAAGCGCCTGAGCCCAGAGGAATATGCAGTACTTCGCCAAGCCGGCACGGAAGCCCCGTTCAAGGGCGAATACACAGACACGGAGACCGAGGGCATCTACCGCTGCCGTGCGTGTGGCGCGGAGCTGTTCCGCTCCACCGAAAAATTCCACTCGCACTGCGGCTGGCCGAGCTTTTTCGATCCGGCTGACTCGGACGCCGTGATTACTCGCGTGGACGATTCCCTCGGTATGCGCCGGATCGAGGTGCTGTGCGCGAATTGCGAGAGCCACCTTGGCCACGTCTTCGAGGGCGAAGGTTACGATACCCCCACAGATCTGCGCTACTGCATCAACAGCATCTGCCTAACTCTCGATACCGAGAGCGCCTCGTAACGCTTCCCAGCGCGTGCCGAGGCTCAAAACCAAGGGGCCCTAAGCCAAGGAGTTCTAGGCCAAGGACTCGATAAACTCGGTGAGCTCCTCCGCGCTGCCGTTGATCCGGCGGCCGGTGAAGAACGGAATCTCCTCGCGTACATGGTGGCGGGCCTCCGTGTAACGCATCTTGTGCATGAGCTCCACGATGCGCTCCAAGGTCGGAGACTCGAAAGCCAGCAGCCACTCGTAGTCGCCGAGGGCAAAGGCGGAAATCGTGTTGGCGCGCACCTCGTCGAAGCCCGCTGCTGCCTGGCCGTGCTCACGCAGCAGGCGCGCACGTTCCGCAGCTTCCATGGTGTACCAGTTGTAGCTGCGCACGAACGGGTACACGCAGATCCACTTCTGCGGGTCCTCGCCCATGATGAACGAGGGCAGGTGGGCCTTGTTGAACTCGCTGGGGCGGTGGAGGCCGGTGTTCGTCCAGAACGGCTCGCAGGCCTGGCCGAGCTTCGTCTCCTTGAGGAATCGGCGGTAGGCGGCCTGCAGGTCTTCCATCTTTTCCGTGTGCCACCAGATCAAGATGTCGGCCTCGGCGCGCAGTGCCGAGAGATCGTACACACCGCGCACCACCAGGTCGGTGCCCTCAAAAGAATCGAGGAACTTCTGGAAATCCGCGGCCACCTCGGCACGGTCCCCGAGTACTCCCGGTTCGACCTTGAACGCGGAGTAGTTCGCGTACTGCACTACCCGGTTCAGCTCACGGATTTGTTCCCTGCTCAGATCAGACATTCTGGTCTTTCACTGCCTTTCTAAAGATCATGAAGAAAGCTACCCCACCCAACATACCCGCCAGTAGACGGCAAAACCGCCGACCAGCCCCGGGCAGCGGAGTGAGATATCCCACCACCCAGGGCTAGCTGGGCACAGCGGCCTACGATTGCTGCATTTCTTGGATGATTTGCCGTGCCGCGGCCACGCCGGACGCCGCCGTTGCGGGCACGCCCACACCGTTGATCGTCGCTCCGGCCAGAGCCAACCCGCGGATATTCTCGATCTCCTGGTAGGCCACGTTCATGGCGTCCATGTAGCCCACGCCGTAGCGCGGAATACCGCCCCACCAGCGCTGTACGAAGAACTCCTCCGGTCGCTTGCGCTCGCCGGTGATGCGGTGCAGGTCCTCGAGCGCAAAGCTCAGCAGTGCGCGGTCATCACTTTCCAGGTACCAAGGCTCGTTGAACGTGCCGAAGCTGGCCCGCAGCACCGCTCCCCCTCGCGCGGCCAGGTGCGGCCACTTCATCGACGAGAACGTGAAGGCCTTGGCCTCGGTGGGAGCATCCGTTCCCAGCAACACTCCCGTCCTTTCGGGTAGACCCAAGGGCGACGCCAAACGCATCCCCACCACCACAGAGCTCGCGAGTTCCACTCCGTGCAGCACATCGGCGGCCGTGGGGGCCATGTCCTGCAGCAGCACGGCAGCCGTTGGCGCCGGGGTGGCGACCACGAGGGCATCGAACTCTCCGATGGGTTCGATGTACCAACCTTTGTTAGTCCGGCCGATCGACTCCACGCCGGTGTTGAGCAGCACCTCGGGGTCAGCATTGCGTTCGAGGGCATCCACGAGGGAGCCATAGCCGCCGGCGAGGGCTTGGAACACTGGCTTCCGAGAGGCCTCTGATTCCCCATCGGTGGCGGAATCCGCCTGTGGGCGCTTCTGAGCACGGCGGTCGAGAATGGCCGTAATGGCGTCGAGTAGATAAAACGAGCGACCATCAGCGCCCTGGGCATCGAGTTCGGCCGCCAGCTCCGGCATGGTTGCGCGCACGCCAAGATCGTCCGCGGAGCAGGAGTACACGCCGCCGAGCAGCGGTGAGACGAGCCGGTCGACGACCACCCGCCCGAGGCGGGCGGCGACGAGCTGGCCCACGGTGGTGTCCTGGTCCGGTGACCACGTCATCGGCTGGCCGGAGCGCTCGGCGTCGATGCGCTGTGCTGCGTCCTCACCCACAACTTCTGCGACGGCCGCACCGCTGGCCGGGATACCCATGAGCGTGTTCTTCGGGATGTCCACGATGCGGCCATCCGCGTAAACACCACTGGACAGGGTGGACGGGCTGCGCAGCTGATTACCAAGTCCGACCGAGCGAACGAGGTCAGTAAAATCGTCGCGGAATCCCAGGTATGCCTCGGCGCCGACGTCGACCGGGCCGGTAGCGAAGTCGACGGTCTTGAGTTTGCCTCCTAAGCGACCGTAAGCCTCGATAAGGGCGATGCGGGCATCCGGACCGAGCTGGCGGCGCAGCTCCCACGCGGCGGACAGACCCGCGATGCCACCACCGATGACGGCGATGCGGGGAGACCCGAACCGGGAGGTGTCCATCTTCTCGAACGAGCAGCTAAACAGGTTGGCCCGCAGCTGCGTGGGTGCGTGGGCGCCGGAGTGAAGCGAGCTGGTGTCGGGGGACGTATCTGGAGACGTCATGAGAGGTGGATCTCCTCGAAAGCGCGAGTAATGGAATCTGGGTCCGTCGACGGAAGCACGCCGTGACCGAGGTTGAAGATGTGACCGCGAGAGTGGCCACGGGCGATGGCCCGATCAGCCTCAGCGGCGATCCGCTTGACCTGCGACGCGATGACATCCGGCCCGGCAAACAGCACCGCCGGGTCGAGGTTGCCCTGGTAGGCCCTCATGCGGGTGTCAGGCTGCCCGTCCGGGGCATCGGCCTCGAGAGCGCCGTAGACGCGAGCGGCGGCGGAATCCATCGGCACTCGCCAATCTACTCCCACCACATCTGGCCCGGCGATGGCCATATCCCCCAGCAACTCCCCCGTACCCACGCCGAAGTGGATCATTGGGATGCCGTAGCTACGCATGGCGGTAAAGATCTGCTGGGAGTACGGGCGGACGAACTCGCGATAGTCGCGGGCACTGAGGTAACCGGCCCAGGAGTCGAACAACTGTAGAGCATCGATGCCCGCCTCGGCCTGCACGCGGAGGAAGCGAACGATCAGCGGCGTGAGCTTGCGCATCAGGGCGTGCCACGTCTCGGGGTTTGTGTACATGAGAGCCTTAGTGACCTCATGGTTCTTGGACGGGCCCCCCTCGACGAGGTAGGAGGCAAGGGTGAAAGGAGCGCCTGCAAAGCCGATGAGCACTTGGTCGCTACGGAGCTGCTCCAGTACCCCGCCGATTCCCTCGGCGATGGGTGTGAGCTGATCGGGCTCGACCATGGGTAGATTGTCGATATCCTCGAGGGTGCGGATGGGGTGTTCCACCACGGGGCCACGACCGGGAACGATGTCGAGATCCACTCCAGCGGCCTTGAGCGGTACCACGATATCGCTGAACAAAATGGCGGCGTCTGCATTGTGTCTGCGGACCGGCTGCATCGTGATCTCCGCGAGGAGCTCCGGGTTAAAGCATGAGTCAAGCATGCCGATGTCCTTGCGGATCTCTCGGTACTCTGGGAGGGAGCGGCCGGCCTGGCGCATCATCCACACGGGGCGGTGGGCGGGCTTGTCCCCGCGGGCGGCGGCGAGCAACGGCGCATCGTGGGCGGAGCGCCGGCGGGAGGCCGCCGTGTCTACGGCATCTGCGGAGGGCGCGAGATTCTCGGCGGGGTTCGAAGTACCTTCAGTCATGCGGTCTATTATGCCAGCGCCCACGGCGCGCCTAACAAACCCCCAAAACCTTAAAGGCTAGGTTTAGGGCTTGTGAGCCAAGAGACTGACACCCCAGAGTATTTCGAGGAAGCCGTCCGGTCCATGTCCGAGGCTAAGGTGCGCAGCGGCATCAGCATCGCGGACATCCGACCGCCCCGCAACCTCGCACCGCTCAGCCACGCCATCGGGCTGGAGGTCATTCGGGAGGACGAGGACGATCAAGCGATGCCCTCCGAGTATTCTCAGCCCACCCCCGATGCTGCAGGAGACGCATTCGGTCGCCTCATTCTGCTGCACGACCCCGAGGGCGAAGAGGCTTGGCGCGGCAAGAAGATGCGCCTCGTTGCCTACATTCAGGCCGATATGGATGCGTCAGTGGCGTCTGATCCGCTACTCCCGGACGTGGCTTGGGACTGGCTGACCGAGGAGCTCGACGCCCCCGGTTGCGACTACATCGACCTCGGTGGCACCGTCACGTCCACCGCTTCCGTGCGCTACGGCGAGATCGGCGGCCCCCCACGCGCCTTCCAGTTGGAAATGCGAGCCTCGTGGACTGCCACCGGATCCGACCTCTCTGCGCACGTCAAGGCCTTCGCGCAGGTGCTTTCCAACGTGGCAGGGCTGCCGCCCGAGGGCGTTACCAGCCTGCACGCCGGCGCGCACCACGGCTAGGTCGGCGCCGCGTTCTTGGGCGCTCTTAAAGGCTCTTAGCCACTCCTAGCGGCTGGCGATCTCGTCCGCCCACGTCACGGCCTGCGCGGCTACGGTGTCGGTGTCCATGCCCAATCCCTCGAGAACCTCGCTTCGGGAGGCGTGGGCAAGGAAGCGCTGCGGGATACCGATGTGACGCACCGGCGTATCCACCCCGGCCTCGCTCATGGCAAGCCGCAGGCGTGAACCTGCGCCGCCGTGAACGCCGTTATCTTCCACCGTGATGACGAGATCCGCGTCCTTCGTGAGCTCCACGATGGAGTCCGCTACGGGGATGATCCAATGCGGGTCGATAACCGTGGCTGTGCGGCCGGCCTTCGCCAGCGCCTCGCGCATAGCGAGCGCCTGATCGGTCAATGCTCCGTAGCTGACAATGAGGACCCGCTGGGTGTCCGGATCCACATCCGCGGTCGCGGTCTCGCCGGGGGCGGACTGCCCCAAGTAATCGAAGTCCTCTTCCTCGCTCAAGGCACGCACTTCTGCGGGCGCGTTGCCCTTCGGGAAGCGAATGACCGTGGGGGCGTCGTCGATATCAACAGCCCGATCAAGCGCACGCTCCAGCGATTGTGCATCCCTCGGTGCGGCAATGTGGATGCCGGGCACGATGCCGGTAATGGATAGATCCCACATGCCGTTGTGGCTGGCACCGTCCGAACCGGTGATGCCGGAGCGGTCGAGCACAATCGTCACGCCCAGTTTGAGCAGGGCGACATCCATGAGCAGCTGGTCGAATGCACGGTTGAGGAACGTGGAATAGATCGCCACCACAGGGTGCAGACCGCCCAGCGCCAGGCCCGCAGCAGACGTCATCGCATGCTGCTCAGCGATGCCAACGTCGTAGGTGCGGTCCGGGTAGTGTTTTGCGAATTCGGCAAGACCAGTCGGCCCAGCCATGGCTGCGGTGATCGCCACGATGTCATCGCGCTGGCCGGCCAGCTCGATGAGGTGGTTGGAAAACACCTTGGTCCAGCTGATGTCCGCAGCGTTCTTCTTAGCCATCGGCTTTCCGGTGACGGGGTCGATGATGCCCGTGGCGTGCATCTGATCGGCCTCGTTCGTCTCGGCCGGCTCGAAGCCCTTACCCTTCTGCGTGACCGTGTGAACGATGACCGGGCCGCCGTAATCCTTGGCGTAGCGCAGTGCGTTTTCCACCTGCTGGATGTCATGCCCATCCACGGGGCCGATGTACTTCAGGCCCAGCTCGGGGAACATCTCATGCGGAATGACGGTGTGCTTCACACCCTCCTTGAGTCCGTGGATGACCTGGAACGCCCGGTCACCGACCCAGCCCATCCGGCCGAGGGCGGACTTACCGGAGTCCATGACCTTGTCGTAGACGGGCTGCAGGCGCAGCGCGGCCAGATTCTCGGCCAGGCCACCGATGGTGGGCGAATACGACCGGCCATTGTCGTTAACGACGATGACCACGCTGCGCTTCTTGGCCGCAGCAATGTTGTTGAGAGCCTCCCAGCACATGCCGCCGGTAAGGGCACCATCGCCCACGAGGGCGACCACGTGCCGGTGCATCTGACCGGTCAGCTCGAAGGCCTTGGCTAGGCCGTCGGAGTAAGACAGCGCGGCCGAGGCGTGCGAGGACTCCGTCCAGTCGTGCGGGGACTCCGCACGATCCGGGTATCCGGACAGGCCATCTTTCTGCCGAAGTCCGTCGAACAGATCCCGCCGACCGGTGAGAATCTTGTGGACGTACGACTGGTGACCCGTGTCAAAGATCAGCGGGTCGGTGGGTGAATCAAACACCCGGTGCATCGCAATCGTCAGCTCCACCACGCCCAAGTTCGGGCCCAGGTGACCGCCGGTAGCGGAGACCTTCTGAATCAGGAATTGCCGGATCTCACCTGCCAATTCCTCCAGCTGCTCGGCGTTGAGACCTTTGATATCAGCCGGGGAGGAAACCGTCTCTAAGATGCCCATTGGGTGTGATTCAACTCCGTCCGTCGCCGCCCCTGGTGCCGATATGGCCGGTGAAGCCGGTGAGGCTTATCCCAAAGAGCGGATCATGTTGTGCGGGTGTGCATTCGGCGCCACCACCATCCTAGGCCGGTAGTGCATGGATCAGTGGCAGGCCGTGTATTAGCTCAATCCTAATGGTTTGCCAGAAAAGCGCGGAATCTTGCGGTTATTAAGTGGAAATTGCAGCTTCGCGCCGCTACCGAACCAGGTATGCCAGCACCTCAACGTGGTGGGTCAGCCCGAACGCGTCCACCGCCGCGATGCGCTCAATCCGGTACCCCTGCTGCACCCACGCCGCCAGATCTCGCGCCGCCGTCGCCGGGTCACACCCGATGTGCACCACGTGCCGGGGTGAGCACTGGGCGATGGCTCGCACAACGTCCACTCCCGCTCCCGTCCGCGGCGGGTCGAGCACGACCGCATGAAGCTCTCGGCCGTGTGGCTCAGTGCCCTCCACGTTCGTGGACTCACCGGGTGCACCGGCCACGTCCTCAGCCAACGTCGGCAGCGCCCGCGCCACGTCCGCATCCACGAATCGCACGGATTTGATCCCGGCCTCGCGCAGCGCGCTCTCCCCTACCTGCGTGGCAGCGGAGGCCACATCGACACACGCGACCTCTGCGACCTTCCCGGCAAGCACGGCACTGAACACGCCTGAGCCGCCGTAGAGATCCCAGCCCGTAGCGGCGTCGGAGGTCGACGGCGGAATGACGGCATCGACCCAGCGCGCATAAGCCTCGGCGGCGGCGCGGTGGCCCTGCCAGAAGGTGTGGGCGGGCAGCCGCCACGTCACGGTGGTGCCGGAGTTCTCATTCTCCGACGCACCCGGAAGCGCTGTTCCTTGCTGCGGCAGGCGCAGCGTTCGGGTCACGGTAGTCGGCAGGTCGCCGAGTGGGCGAATGGTGGTGGTTGTGCTCGTGACCGTGCGTGCGCGCCGGTCTCGGTTGCGCTGGCCACGTCCTCGGCCTCGCTTCGCACGCCGGGTGGTCGTCGTTTCCACAACCTCGAAGCCACACTCACCATCGTCGCCGACTGCGACAGCGATCTCTGGGTTGGTCTTCCCACTCGCCTCGGCGGAGCGCTGTGCCGCGCCGATCATCTCCGGCAGGGTGCGGCGCACCCCATCGGTGAGTTCCTCGGTCCACTGCGTACAGGCGGCATCGTCCACGCTGACCAGTTCCCTGCTCTTCGGCTTGCGCAGGCCCACTGTGACGTCCCGGACGTCCTGGACGTCCCGGACATCCTGACCATTCGCGCCACTCGTCTCGGTCACTTCCGTACCCAGCCGCGTGCGGGTTCGCCAGTGCGTATGCGGGTCCAACCGAATCCCCTCGAGTTGATCCTCGCCAAGCTCCAGCTTGCCGATGCGGCGCAGCTGATCGAGCACCACCATCTTCTTGTACTCGAGGCTGCCTTCGGCGTCGATAAAGTCAAGATCGCAGCACCCCGCACCGGCAGCCGCGGCAGGACATTGCCCCGGCACACGGTGGCGGCTGGGGCGTTCCACGCTGACCACCTTTGCGGTTCGGAATTTTTTCGACGCCGCGACGGGAGCATCATCACACGCGATCGTGACGCGTTTTTCACCCGGCACTCCCCCGCGGACGAACACGACCTGCCCATCGATCCGGGCGATGACCGAACCACCATGTGCTGGGTTGCCGAGATCGACCACGGCGGTGTCATCGTTGCTAGCCATATCTGCTCCTCATTCGATGGTGGTGTGGGACCTCGATCTGCGCCTTAAGTGTGGCGCCGCGAATCTGGGTGCTCGAGGGCCTCTTCCACCTGCTCGAGCGGGCCGTCCTCGGCGACAGGCTCTGCAGCGTGGTGCTTGCCCTCTGCCTTGTTGGCGGCCTTAACCGCCCAGACGGTGACGAGCATCACGATGACGGTCAGCGGCCAGCCCATGGCAATACGCGTGTAGCCGAGTGCGTTCGTGGCGTCCGAAGCGTACAGCCACTGCTGCACGCCGAAGCGGGCCAGGAACACCACGGCCCAACTCAATGTGGCGATAGTGAATGCGCGGACGGCACGTTTATTCGTGCGCCACCGCTGGTCTTCGCCGTTGATGCCACGCCAAATAACGCCCACGAGCGGCCACCGGACGAACACCGAGATGATGAACACGATGCCGGCGACGAGCGAGTACCAGATGCCGTAGGCGAAGTAGCCCTTCGCATCACCCATGAACCAGGCGATGGCGGCGCAGATGGCCACGCCGAAGAATCCAGAGATGGCTGGCTGCAGATTCTCCTTGCGGACGAGCCGCCAGATGAGAATGAGCACGGCGACGCCTAGCGCCGCGCCCAAGGCTGGTCCCAGTCCAAACTTGCTGTTGATGGGGACAAGGACAAGGACCGGAAGCGTGGAGGACACAAGCCCGGACAGCCCGCCCATCTGGTCGAGCAACGTGGGCTGCTCGGAGTTGTTCTTGTGGTCGTGCACCTGGTGTCTTAGCCGTTCTGCTCTGGGTTGGCCGAGGGGTTCTGCTGGCCCTGCTGTTCCTGCTGGGCGGCGAGCTCTGCCATCTGCTTTTGCAACTCCTCTGCCATAGCTTGCGGCATCTCAACCGGCAGCGGCGATCCTGCGGGGATCGGGTCAGAACCTCGGTTGACGAAGGTCCGAGCCACGATTTCTCGGCCCATCTTGGCGAGGTCCTCGGCACTATCGCTCGGGCCGGCCAGCGTGACGCGCAGCATCCACCGCGGACCGGATGCACCGATGATCCGCATGGCGCCGTTGCCTGCCACCGCGGCGATCTCATCGCCCCAAGGACCCTGCTCCACCGTTGCGGTGAGGCCATCCTTGCCCATGCCCTCGATGATCTCTGGCACGGATTCTGCCCACAGGTCATCATTGCGGGGTGCAGCAAAAGCCACGGGAGTGACACGACCGTAGGGGGTAACGATGTGGATCATCTGCGGGCCCTGCGGGCCCATCTCCACCTGAACCTCACCCTCGTGTGGAACGGGCACCATCATCGATGCCAAATCGAGGCCACCCTTGGCAAAATCAGAGAAGTCGTACTCGCGGAAGTCCACTTCATCACCATCGAAGGGGCCGAACTCTCCGTTGATCGGGTCGTGCACCGGTTGTTGCGCTGCAGCTCCAGCACCAGCGTCTGCGGAGGCGGCGGTTGCCTGCTGTACCTGCTGGCTTTCCTGAACCGTTTCCTGAGCCGACTGTGCCTGCGGTTGGTCTGGTGTGGGCTCGTTCTTCTTCTTGCGTCCGAACATGGTGTTCTCGCCTACCTTTGTTGTAGCTAATTGTTGTGAGTGGCTTTTGTACTGTTACAGCTCTACCTATCGAGCCTAGCGGTCGTGAACCATCGAATGCTTTCTAGCGTTCACTGATTGCCCGTCAGCTCCCGCCAGAGCCCGTTGGCGGTTGAAACGTGCAGCGTCAACCCCTACGGCCCCTAAGCCCCTGTGGATCCGTATCCCCCGGCGCCGCGGACCGTTTCGCCCAGATCGGCAACGTCGGTGACTTCCTCCACGTCGCAAAGACTGACCTGCTGGATCACGAGCTGGGCGATGCGGTCGCCGCGGTGCAGGGTGATGGGCTGGTCGGGATCGAGGTTGATCAGACACACTTTGACTTCGCCGCGGTAATCGGCGTCGATCGTTCCGGGAGTGTTGACGATCGACAGGCCGTGGCGCAGAGCCAGACCACTGCGCGGATGGATGAGGCCCACTGTGCCCGCCGGCAGAGCCATGGCGATTCCGGTCGGAACCAACGCCCTGCGCCCGGGCTGCAGCTCAACGTCCTCGCTGGTGTAGAGGTCGATGCCCGCATCGGTTGGGTGCGCGCGGCTGGGCAGCGGCAGATCTTTGTCGAGCCGGACAATCTTCACCGGCTGTTCTGCGTTGTCAGTCATAGGTCACTACTGTACAAGTTCCGCCGATCGGCTCCACCCGAAGCAAGTACCTGAAGCAACTACCCAGAGCGAGCACCCGAGAGTTGGAAACCGCGCGCCAGTCGATAAACTAGCGAGAGTTAGGTTCATTCCAACCCCACTTCCAACCCAGAGGAGTTCCAGTGTCATCTGAGTCGCCAGCAGCGACGGGACGCACGGTGTTGTACTCGGAGCGTCAACGAGTGCCCTTGACCTGGTGGCTGGGAGCCGCTCTTGTGGTCGCGCTGATCTCCTGGCAGGCACAAATGGGCCGCCCGACCTGGGTCATGTACGTGGCTGCCGTAATCTGCAGCGCCATCGCTATCTGGGCGATGCTGGCGTTGTCCCGCACCACGGTGGAGGTTGTTAAGGAGCCGGATGGAACGGTGTGGCTGCATGTGGGTCCGGCATCGCTACCGGCTGATGTGGTGAGCCGGAGCCTAGTCATTCCCCCCACTGCCAAGCAGGCCGCCATGGGCCGTCAGCTCGATCCGGCAGCGTATGTGGTGCATAAGGCGTGGATCCCCACAATGGCGATGATCGTTCTCGACGACCCGGATGATCCCACGCCGTACTGGCTGATCTCCTCGAAGGAGCCACGCGAACTCCTCGAGGCACTCGGGCGGCCGATCTACTGATCCGAGTTGCGGATCAGCTCTTATGCGCAGTCAACGCACACGTATTCATCGCCATTGACCTCGGCGATGCGGCTGCGGTGTTGAACCAGGAAGCACACGCTGCACGTGAATTCGTCCTGCTGGCGGGGAATGACGGTTCCCGACAGTTCCTCACCGGACAGGTCCGCCATGGGGACGTCGAACGGCTCAACAATTTCCCCGTCATCGGTGTCGTCGACGGCGGGCTCGGCCTTCTCAGCGGCCTTCAGTCCCTCGAGCGAGTCGGTTTCAACCTCGTCTTCAGCGCGGCGGCGAGGGGCGTCGTAATCGGTGGCCACGGTAGTCCTCCTTCGAAGGTGACCGGTTCACACATGCCCTCGAGCCGGAAAACTCCCGAAACTCCGAGGACGTGGTGATGTGTAATTCGTCGTTCGCGGATCGTAGAGCACTAGTTCCGGTCTTGTCACCTCCAACTCGGACTTTGTTATGAAACGGGGTACAGGGCTCCCCCCGTTGTATGCCGATCAAGGAGCTGCCCAAGCCCCGCGAAAACGTCCGGTTTTGCGGCCATGACCTGCAATCCTTCGCTGCTTTGCACCGTCAGATTCGGCATGAGAACCATCGCCCCCGCTCGCGCCGCAATGAGCACACCTGCAGCATGATCCCACGGCCCTAAACCATGCTCGTAATACGCATCGACTTCGCCGCTGGCCACGTGGCACAGATCAAGCGCGGCAGAGCCCATTCGCCGGATATCCCGGACCTTGCCCAGCACATGGGTGAGCAGCTCCGCCTGCGCCTCACGCCGCGGTGCCAGGTAAGCAAAGCCGGTCGCCACCAACGCCGTCGCCAGGGCGTCGGTACTCCCCTGGTCGGCATCTGAGCCCCCGGCTGATTCGCCGTCGACTGCGTCCGTTGCGACCGCTGCCTCCGTTGCCCCTGTCGCCTCCGCCGCATCCTGGCTGATGCGCAGCACCGTCTCGGTCTGCCCAATGATCTTCCGAGCGGGCCCGCCCAGGTGGGCAACGTAGCTCGTCTCGTGCGCCACGTCGATCACGGCAGCCGCAACGGGCAATCCGTCGACCGTCGCCGCGATGCTCACTGCATAGGCCGGCACCCCGTACATGAAGTTCACGGTGCCATCGATCGGGTCGACCACCCACATCACCCGATCAGCAGAGCTATCGTCCTGGTCTTCTCCCCCACCTTCTTCTTCGCCCAGCACCGTGGACCCCGGCAGCTCCTCAAGCAGCCGACGCCGAATCAGACGCTCACTCGCCTGATCCACCTCAGTGACCGGATCGACCGCCGACGACTTCGTCGCCGCAGCGTGCACCGCACCCGCGGCATCGGCCTTGTCCGCGCGCATCGTCCGCACGAGCTCGGCCGCTTCCAGCCCCACCGTCAACGCGATACTTTCTAGCTGTGCTGGCGTGCTTGTTCCCGGTTGATCCTCCTTTGTTGCCTCTATCCTCGACGCCACCATGCGCCCATTCGTACAGTTCCCATCGAGGACCCACCATGACCCCCTGGCCACGGCGCCAACGGTGTCTGCGGAACCGCCGTGCCCGCTAGATCCGGAAGCGGAGACGGAAGATGTTCCAGAGGGGACTGCGTGTGGAGACGAATCTTGCGACGAGGAATGAGTCATGCCCCCAGCATGGCACCATTTGCCATAACTTCCCACCGCCATCTCTTCGGCCAACTTTCCGGACTTCTTAGGGACGCGCGCGACCACCCAACGCATCGCAATAGTTTGCCGGTATCATGACCACCATGACCGACCACGATCAGACGCACACTGCCCCTACCAGTTCCGCCCCTGCTGCCGAATCGGCTTCGGCGTCGAGTAAAGCTACCGACCGCAACCTCGGTTTCGGTGTCGACATTGGCGGATCCGGGATCAAGGGAGCTGTGGTGGATCTGGATACCGGCGAACTGGTCACGGAGCGGTTCAAGATCCTCACCCCGAAGCCCTCCACGCCTGATGCCGTGGCGGATGTGGTGCGCCAACTTATGGAGATGGCCGACTGGGATGGCTCCGTCGGCATTACTGTGCCCGCCGTGGTGAAAAACCAGGTGGCACGTTCGGCGGCGAACATTGACAAGTCGTGGATCGACACGGACCTGCAGGAGCTGTTCCGTCGGCACCTCGGCGAGCGCGACATCGCGGTGCTCAACGATGCCGACGCGGCTGGCATCGCCGAGGTTCAGCTGGGTGATCCCCGCGCCAAGCAGGGCTCGGTCATGATGCTGACCTTCGGCACGGGCATTGGCTCGGCCATGCTCAACGACGGCCACCTGTTCCCCAACTCCGAGCTTGGGCACCTGCACTACTCCAAGAAGGGCGACGTGGAATGGTATGCCAGCTCGGCGGCAAAGGATCGCGAGGAGCTGTCCTACAAGGAATGGGCCGCCCGCGTGGACGAGGTGCTTCACATGTACGGCGAGCTGTTCAGCCCGCAGATTTACATCGTGGGCGGCGGCATTTCCCGCAAGGCCGAGAAGTGGGTTCCTCGCCTGACTGTGGAGCAGGAAGTCATCCCCGCCAAGCTGCGTAACCAGGCTGGCATTATCGGTGCGGCGCTGGCCGTGCGCGATGGAGTAAAGCCCTAGTGCGCCACGTTTATGTGGTTAACCAAATCTCTTAACCTACCAACAAACCCCCACTTTGGGAACAAGTTTGCTGCATTGTGGGTTATAATGGGCGGTCGATTACCGCGAACGCGGGTTTTACACCTTCCCGACGTGCAAAGAGTGGCTGCGACCGTACCTCTGGTCAGCAGGACTTGATCTTAGGGCAGAACTGCTGAGCCGGTTCTGAAATGCACTGTGTACAACGAGTGAAAGGGCTTCAGTGGCAGCGAAAGATTCGAACGCCAACAGCGAAACCTCCGAGGGCACTGGCGTGCGCAAGGTCGCCAAGAAGACCGCAGCACGCAAGGCCACTCGGAAGGTAGCCAAGAAGGCGACTTCGACGAAGCCAGCCTCATCACCATCCTCAACCAGCTCCGCCACCGCCAGCGAGACCGGCAGCGTGCCCGACAACCAGGACAGCTCTACCCCCGTCAAGAAGACGGCGGCGAAGAAGACCGCTGCCAAGAAGACCACTGCTCGGAAGACCGCAGCAAAGAAAACTGCGGCAAAGAAAACCACGGCGAAGCGCACGGCTGCAAAGAAGGCAACTGCTGCCCAAGCAACGGCCTCCGACGCTGCTGAGACCGCAGCAACGTCTTCGGAAAATTCCTCCGTAGAGTCGTCAACGAAGTCCACTGCGAAGAAGACTGCTGCCAAGAAGACCGCAGCGAAAAAGGCAACGGCTAAGAAGGCTGCTGCCAAGAAGACGGCTGCTAAAAAAACGTCCGCGAAGAAGACCACTGCGAAGAAGGCCGGTCGCAAGAAGGCAACGTCGGCCGCTTCTGCTGGGAAGGGCACCGACGAGGATGAGATCGTAGAGACCCCCGATGCCACCACTGGCGTTGCTGCGAACGGCGGTTCGGCATCGGGCAAGGTCAACGACGTCATCGATGCGGACGATCCCGCAGACGATCTCGACAACGATGATGTCGACGTGGATGATGTCGACCCGGACTTCGACGACGAAGACTTGGACGACGACCTGGACGAGGACTTGGACGAGGACCTCGACGACGATCTGGATGACGATCTCGAAGATGACGAGATCGACGAGTCCGATGATGACGACGATGAGGACGACTCTGACAGCGATTCCGACGAACAAGACGGCAGTTTCGTGTGGGATGAAGACGAGTCCGCTGCCCTGCGCCAGGCGCGCAAGGACGCTGAGCTCACCGCATCCGCAGACTCGGTGCGCGCGTACCTGAAGCAGATCGGCAAGGTCGCCCTGCTCAACGCCGAGCAGGAGGTCTCCCTCGCCAAGCGCGTGGAGGCTGGCCTCTACGCACAGTACCGCCTCCAGGAGATCAAGGAGTCGGGTGAGAAGCTCTCCCCGATGAACCGTCGAGATCTCCGAGAGATCGAGCGCGACGGTCGCCGTGCGAAGAACCACTTGCTGGAGGCCAACCTCCGTCTCGTAGTGAGCTTGGCCAAGCGCTACACCGGCCGCGGCATGGCCTTCCTTGATCTCATTCAGGAAGGCAACCTGGGCCTCATCCGCGCCGTGGAAAAGTTCGACTACGTCAAGGGCTACAAGTTCTCCACCTATGCCACGTGGTGGATCCGCCAGGCGATCACCCGTGCCATGGCTGACCAGGCTCGTACCATCCGCATCCCCGTGCACATGGTGGAGGTCATCAACAAGCTCGGTCGTATCCAGCGCGAGCTGCTCCAGGATCTTGGCCGCGAGCCCACCCCGGAGGAGCTGGCCCGCGAGATGGACATCACCGTGGACAAGGTGCTGGAGATCCAGCAGTATGCCCGCGAGCCAATCTCCCTGGATCAGACCATCGGCGACGAAGGCGACAGCCAGCTGGGCGACTTCATCGAGGATTCCGAGGCCGTTGTGGCCGTGGATGCCGTTTCCTTTACGCTGCTGCAGGATCAGCTCCAGGATGTGCTGCACACCCTATCCGACCGTGAGGCAGGCGTGGTGAAGCTGCGCTTCGGCCTCACCGACGGTATGCCGAGGACTTTAGACGAAATTGGTCAGGTCTACGGCGTTACCCGCGAGCGTATCCGCCAGATCGAGTCGAAGACAATGTCCAAGCTGCGCCACCCGTCCCGTTCCCAGGTGCTGCGCGACTACTTGGACTAGTTGCCTAGGGGTCAACGTCACCGACTGAGGCAATAAACGCGGGCTCTGAGATATCCAAGAAAAAATGCAGCGGGCCCCAGGTCATGTCCCGACCTGGGGCCCGCTGGTCTATCGCTAAAAGATCAGCTGGTCTATCGCTAAAAGATCAGCGAACGCCTACTGCTGGTTATCCCGCACACACTGCTGGAATTCTTCGCCGCGCAGGCCATCGCAGCCCTGCACCGCACTCAAGCCAGCCTGCGTGAAGAAGATAGCGATCGCCATGGCGACGATGCTCAGGACCAGCCCACCGATGGCGTAGCTGCGCTGTGTACCGCGCCGGCTGGCCACCACCACGGCCGTCACGCCGACCACGATGCCCACCATCGCGACCACGATGCCGATGACCGCCATGATCGACGCCGGAATGCACAGAATGCCGACAATCAACGCCGCCAAACTCAACCCGGAGACTTTTTGCGGCGTGATGACCCGCCGAGCGTCCTCCCGAGCCTGGGAACGATCCAAGTCGGAATAATTACGGCCCGCGTTCTTACCGTTCCCTGCCACCTGCGCTACCTCGTCTTTCTTCAGTGTCTTTCTTTAGTCTCTCGCTGCACTTGTCGCGCGACGTTCCACATGGCTCAGCAGCGCGACTCAGGATGGGGATTCCCCCGTCTACCCCGTTGATCTTAGCAATCAGCCGGGCGTTTACCACGCGCGAAGGTACGCGATCCGGTCCCGCAGTTGCTGCGCGGTGCACAGCGCCGTGGGCGGGCCGCCGCAGTTGCGCCGCGCGTCGTTGTGCACGGCGCCGTGTGGCTTGCCCGTGCGGGCGGACGTCATCGCCACGAGCGCATTGAGCTCCTTGCGTAGCGCGGGCAGCTCCTCGCTGGCAATCCGCTTATTACGCGCGTCGGCGGCACTACCCTCCGGCGCCTGCTCCACCTTCTCACGCCGCTCCTTCTCGTCGCGTGCCCGCGCCTCTATCTGCTCGGCCTGTCGCTGCCGCAGGAGGGTGCGCATCTGGTCGGCGTCGAGCAATCCCGGCAGGCCCAGGTACGCCTGTTCCTCCGCGGAGCCAGCCACCGTGGTGCCGTAGGTGGACCCGTCGTAGATGAGGCTCTCCAGCTCGGCCTCTGCACCGACCGACTCGTAGCCCCGTTCCTCGCCTGGCTCGTTTTCCTCCCTGTTGGCGTCGGCGAGAAGTTGGTCGTCCCATCCCTCGTTCGGTCGGTCCGGTTTACCCAAAACGTGGTTGCGCTGCTTTTCCATTTTCGACGCCAAATCCAGCAGAACCGGCACGCTCGGCAAGAATACGGATGCCGATTCCCCTGGCCGGCGGGAACGGACGAAACGCCCAATGGCCTGGGCGAAGAACAGTGGTGTGGAGGACGAGGTGGCGTACACGCCCACCGCGAGGCGGGGCACGTCCACTCCCTCGGAGACCATGCGCACGGCGACCATCCATTCATCCGTGCTGTCGGAGAATTGCTTAATGCGATCGGAAGCGCCGGCTTCGTCGGAGAGCACCACAGTTACGGGCGTGGAGCTGATGCGTTTAAGCATCGCGGCGTACGCGCGCGCGGTGGTTTTGTCCGTGGCGATTACTAGGCCTCCGGCATCCGGGATATGCTCACGCAGCTGCAATAGCCGGGTGTGGGCGGCCTGCAGCACGGTGGGGATCCAATCCCCGCGTGGATCAAGGGCCGTCCGCCAGGCACGAGCGGTCTGCTCGGGGTTGAGTGGTTCACCGAGACGGGCCTCGAACTCCTCGCCGGCGGAGTTGCGCCACCTAGCCTGGCCAGAATATGCCAAGAAGACCACCGGGCGAACCACGCCATCTTTGAGGGCCTTGCCGTAGTCGTAGGTGTAGTCCGCGCTGGACTGCAATGCACCGCCGGAGTCGGGTACCTCCTCGTAGCGGACGAAGGGAATCTGGGAATCGTCCGAGCGGAACGGGGTACCCGTGAGCGCGAGGCGCCGGGTGGCGTGGGCGTAGGCCATGCGTACGCCATCACCCCAACTGCGGGCGTCGCCGGCGTGGTGGATCTCGTCGAGGATCACCAGTGACTTTTTCACCGTGGCGACCTGGTAGTGCTTGGTCGGCTTCATCCCCACCTGGGCATAGGTCACGCACACGCCGTCGTAGGAGCTATTGAACGGCGAGGAGTTGGTGAAGTTCGCATCCAAGGCAATGTTTTGCCCAGCCGCAGACTGGGACCATTGGATCTTCAGATGCTCGGTAGGCACCACGATGACAATGCGCTCAACCACGCGAGCATCAAGCAGCATGCGAGCCACGGTGAGGGCGAACGTCGTCTTACCCGCACCGGGCGTTGCTACTGCGAGGAAATCGCGTGGTTGCTCGTCGATGTACTTGGTCAGTGCCTCCTGCTGCCATTGGCGGAGGTGTTTCATACAGCGATATTCTTCAGCGTTTTCTCTGGTGGTTTCTCTGGTTGTCTTCCCTGGCGGTTGAACTCTCGTGGCTGTTCGTTACGACAGCTACTACTTCTTGCGCAGCCCCTTGTAGATGGCCTCGCAATCCGGGCACACCGGAGAGCCGGGCTTGGCTTGCTTGCGCACCGGGAACGTTTCGCCGCACAGGGCGACCACAAGTTTGCCCATCACAGCCGATTCCACGATCTGATCCTTCTTCACGTAGTGGAAGAACTTTGGGGTGTCGTCATCGGTGGTGGTGTCCGTGTGGACGTCTGGGCGCTCAATGGTTGTCGTGCTTGGGTTGCTCACGGTTACCCATCATGCCCCTCAATGCCCTTGTTTTCCACTTCCGTACTAGCGTTGAGCGTATGGCTACTGGCAACAAGCATCTCTTCGGGCAGGTCGGCGTTCGCCGAAAAAAGCGTGATGCCCAACTGATCACTGATGCACGCCATTCGCCGCTGGAAAATTGGCATCACCGACGGCGCGTTTATGTGTGGCTGCAACTATCCCGTATTCCGGTCTTGGTGCTGGCGGGCATCGTCATGTGGCTCACCCATAACCTCGCTGTTTCCGTCATCATCGCCTTCATCAGTGTGCCGTTGCCGTGGATTGCCGTGCTCATCGCCAATCAGCCGGGTGAAGGTGCCACCGAAAGTCACAAGGTCTACAAACCTGGCCTGGCGCGGGAACAACGCAAGGCCGCCGCCAGAGCCGAGCTCGGAGGCTCCACGCGCGCCGAACTTGGGTCTGGCGCTGCAACGAATGGAGACACAGGAAACACAGTGGAGAAGTGCCCCGACAGCCTCGATCACCCCGACTCCCCTGGCTACATTGACTACGACGAGATCACGCCCCCGCCCTCCCAAGGAGACGACTAACCGCCATGGCCGATGACAACAAGCTCTGCTCGCCGGGTCCTGCGGTGGCCGAGTTCATCCGATTGCTCCGCACGCTGGGTTACGGCTCCGACAGCATTAACCGTGCCCTTGGAGCGCAGGGCGTTGCCGCGGCAGCCGATGGATCCCCGGAGGCCGCCCTATGGTGCCTCGAACACGGCGAACCGGACCCCAATGACGACGCAAATGCCGACGTGATCGCCGGCGTCTATCTGCGTCAGCCCCTGTCCGACCAGCGTTGGAACGCCATCATCGGCGACGAACTAATGGGTCGGCTGCATGACGAGCTCGCGCTCGTCCGTACCTCCGACGATGCGCTGCAGCTCAACATTGATATCCGACCGGTCTCTGCACCAGGTCACGGAGATGCGCGCCGCGGGGATGCCGAAGTACTCGTTGCCTCCGACCCCGATGCTTCCCTCGATGTGCGTATCCCCGGCCCCCATCACGTCCCTGGAGTGGGCCATGCTCCCCTGTCTCTTCTCAACGTCATTCCCCCGCTCGTCACCGACCACGGCTCCGCCCAGAGTGTGCTCGATCTCGGCACGGGTTCCGGTGTCTTGGCGCTGCTGCTCGGCCAGCTCTACCCGCATGTCCAGTTCACGGCCACGGATATCCACGACCGTGCTTTAGACTTCGCCCGTGCCGCAGACCAAGGCACCGCCACCATTGACTGGCGCCAGGGCTCCTGGTTCGAGCCAGTCGGTGGGCAGACGTTTGACGTGATCATCTCGAACCCGCCGTTCGTCATTGGGCCCGCCGCGGCAGACAGCACCTCTGTCGAAGGCCATATCTACCGCGATTCCGGCCTAGCCCTCGACGGCGCCAGCGCGCTCGTCGTCCGCCACGCCGCGGAGCACCTCTCCCCCGGCGGCCACGCGCATCTACTAGCGGGCTGGGCGCTAAGCGCAGGCGAAACCGTCGGATCGCGCACGCTCGGTTGGCTGCCCGCCACGGGCATCCGCGCCTGGGTCGTGCAGCGCGATGAAGTCGACGTGGCCACCTACATCTCCACCTGGCTCCGCGACGAGTCTGTCGATCCCCGCACGCCCACTGGTCGCGCCCGCACTCGGGCGTGGCTGGACTTCTTCGCCGACCATGGCGTCGAAAGAATTGGGTTGGGATACGTCCACATGGAAAAACTCGAGCCCCAAGCGGACACCGCCACCGAAGTGCACGCGGAACTCATAGACTGGCCACTGCCCGCGGGCACGTACCTGGGCAACGAGGTCGACGAATGGTTCCGGCGCACCGCCTGGGTCACAGGCCGCTCCGCTGAGGACGTGTTGAATGCCCACTACGCGGTGCGCCCGGGCGTCGCCGTGGAGGACGTCACCATGGCCGATACCTCGGCCGGCCAGGGCTTCACCCGTGTTGCGCGCCGCATCAGCCGCACGGAGGGCCCCTGCTACAGCCACGATATCGACGAGCACGTGCTCGCCATCGTCTCGGGCGTGCACCCCGAAGGCCTGCCGCTGCGCGACGTCATCGCACTCTATTGCGCCGTGCACGACCTCGATGAAACCGCCTTCGCCACCGCCATCGTGCCCATTACGGTGGATCTCATCCGTCACGGCATCATCGTTCCCACCGATCTTCTCGCCGACGCCACCAGCCATGAACCGTCCTAGGTGCGTGGGATGGGTTGGGCGTCGGAGTAAACGATGCCGACGAGATAGCAAGCAACCAGTGACCGAGACAGTAACCGAGACAGTAACCGAGACAGCGACCCCAACAACGAAGGAGCAGCAATGAAGGCAGTGGTATCGACCGTGAGCGAGGCGACCGTGCGAGTGGACGGCGACGTGGTGGGGCACGTCGACGGGCCAGCGCTGATGGTGCTGCTGGGAGTCGGCGTGGATGACGCGCCCGACGCGTGGGAGACGATGGTGCGCAAGATCGCCGAGCTGCGCTTGCTGCCCGAGGGTGACGATTACGAGAGCCCGCGAAATGTCTCGGCGGAGGACGCCGGAGCACCGGTGTTGGTGGTTAGCCAATTCACGCTCATGGGTGCTACGAAGAAGGGTCGGCGGCCGTCGTGGTCCGCGGCGGCACCCGGGCCGGACGCGGAAGCGGTTATACAAAAGGTCGTTTCTGGGCTCCAAGATCGGGGGTTACGAGTGGAGACGGGGAAATTCGGCGCAATGATGCAAGTTTCATCAGTCAATGAAGGACCCTTTACCGTGCTGGTGGAATGCTAGAAGAAACCGGCTAGCAGCTGTGATTTCCGCCTCTTTCGCGGGCGTTACCCGTAAACGGGGGTGAGCCGAGTCGAGGTTGGTGGGGCACTGCGGGAACAATCTTGAGTAGAGAGCCGTTAGACGCAATAGACAATCCCAACTTCCGACCCCCAGGAAGGCGCTGAGACAATGAGCAGCTCCATGTTCGACGATGATGTGACGAACGACGAGTCCACGAACGAATCCTCTCAGGACGATAGCCAAGGTAGCCACAGCAAGACTGAAGACAAGGGTCGACGGAGGGGGAACAACGAGAATCCGTCAGCGGATCTAGTGCGCGTGTACCTCAACGGCATCGGTAAGACTGCCCTGCTGACCGCAGAGGATGAGGTTGAGCTGTCCCAGCGCATCGAGGTAGGCCTGTACGCCGAGCACCTGCTTGAGACGTCCGATTCTCTGACCCGCGCTAAGAAGCGCGACCTTAAGGTACTGGCCCGCGAAGGCAAGGCCGCGCGGTCGCACCTGCTGGAGGCCAACCTTCGCCTCGTAGTGAGCTTGGCGAAGCGGTACACCGGCCGCGGCATGCCCCTGCTCGATCTCATTCAGGAGGGCAACCTGGGGCTCATCCGCGCGATGGAGAAGTTCGATTACACCAAGGGCTTTAAGTTCTCGACGTACGCCACGTGGTGGATCCGTCAGGCTGTTACCCGTGGCATGGCAGATCAGTCGCGCACGATCCGCCTGCCTGTGCACCTCGTGGAGCAGGTCAACAAGCTCTCGCGTATTAAGCGAGAGATGTACCAGCAGCTCGGCCGTGAGGCAACGAACGAGGAACTCAGCGAGGAATCCGGCATCGAGGAATCCAAGATCGAGATGCTGCTCAAGCAGTCCCGCGATCCGGTGAGCCTGGACATGCCGGTTGGCTCTGACGAGGAAGCTCCGCTGGGCGACTTTATTGAGGATTCCGAGGCTGCGGATGCGGAATCTGCGGTGGTTGCCTCGCTGCGCCACTCCGATGTGCGTGCCGTGCTGGACACGTTGGAGGAGCGCGAGCAGGACGTGATTAAGCTCCGCTACGGACTGGATGACGGCATGCCCCGCACGCTGGATCAGATCGGCCGCCGCTTCGGGCTGTCGCGTGAGCGCGTGCGCCAGATCGAACGCGAGGTAATGGCGAAGCTTCGCGAAGGCGATCGCGCTGACAAGCTGCGCGAGTACGCCGTGTAGCGATTGATTTCGCTCTAGGGCGGATCCTGGGGCGGGCACTGCGGAGAACTTAGGCGTTTCTCTGTGGTGTCCGCCCTCACTAGGTAAAAAATGCCGTGTATCGTTAGTTTTCAAGTGTTTTATGTGTAAAGAAAGGTTGTTGCGCAGGTGAGGGATCTCGTTGACACAACTGAGATGTATCTTCGTACCATCTACGAGCTAGAAGAAGAGGGCATCACCCCGCTGCGGGCGCGTATCGCCGAGCGTCTCGACCAGTCCGGTCCCACCGTGAGCCAGACTGTGGCTCGCATGGAGCGCGATGGCCTGCTGACGGTTGCCCGTGATCGTTCCCTGAAGCTCAGCCCCGAGGGTCGCTCGCTGGCCACCGCTGTGATGCGCAAGCACCGCCTGGCGGAGCGCCTTCTTACCGACGTTATTGGTCTGCCGTGGGAGAAGGTTCACGACGAGGCGTGCCGCTGGGAGCACGTGATGGGCGAGGAAGTTGAGCTTCGCCTGGTCCAGGTATTGGACAACTACTCCACGTCACCGTTCGGCAACCCGATTCCTGGCTTGGACACCCTTGTTGAGGAAGCTCCCGCATCGGAGCGGGATCGCATCCTGAACAATGCGTCCAGTGACGATCCCAACGCGATGACCCGCGCGGCCGATGTGGACTCCACGTCCCCGCTGAAGGTCCGCCTGCTGAGCATCAACGAGATCATCCAGGTGGAGCACAAGCTCATGGCGAAGCTCTCCAACTTGGACATGAACCCCGGCAGTGTGGTGACGCTGCAGACGACCGACGATGGAATCTCGTTGACGAACGACAACGGCACCATCGAGTTGCCAGACGAGCTGGGGCACGCGATCCGTGTGGAGGTGCTCAGCTAGCTTGTTGAGATGCTCCGCTCGTCTTTCGCGCCTTTTGGTAGCGTTGACGGTGTGATGAGCGACAACGACAATTCCCAAGACTCCACTTCTCTGCCCGCCGGTTGCCACATCGTGGTGACCGGCGGTGCTGGTTATGTCGGCAGCGTCTGCGCCACCGTGCTGCTGGAACTCGGCTACCGGGTCACCGTGGTCGATGACCTGTCGACAGGTAATCGCTACGCAGTGCCCGAGGGAGCAGACTTCGTGGAAGGCGACATCAACGATGTCATCGACGACGTCTTTGCATCCAACGACATCGCTGCGGTGTTCCACTTCGCAGCGCGGTCGCTGGTCGGCGAATCCGTGGAGAAGCCCTCGATGTACTGGCACCACAACGTGGTCACCAGCCTCGGTCTGCTGGATTCCATGCACGAGCACGGGGTGAACAACCTCGTGTTCTCCTCCACTGCCGCCACCTACGGCGAACCGGAGAAGACGCCGATCACCGAAGACATGCCGACCCGCCCCACCAACCCCTATGGTGCGTCGAAGTTGGCCATCGACAACATCATTACCTCCTACGCCAACGCGTACGGGCTGGCAGCAACAAGCCTGCGTTACTTCAACGTGGCTGGCGCCTACGGCAATGTGGGAGAGAACCACAAGGTGGAAACGCACCTCATCCCGCTCGTGCTCCAGGTGGCGCTGGGTCAGCGAGACAACATCAAGATCTTCGGTACCGATTACCCCACCGAGGATGGGTCTGCGGTGCGCGATTACATTCACATCCGCGATTTGGCCGATGCCCACGTGCTCGCCGCGCAGTCCAATACTCCGGGTGAACACCGCATCTTTAACCTCGGCAGCGGCGATGGCTTCAGCGTGCGCCAGGTTATCGAGACGTGTCGCGACGTCACTGAGCACCCAATCCCAGCAGAGGAAGCACCTCGCCGTGCCGGTGATCCTGCGGTGCTCATTGCCTCGTCGGAGAAGGCAATGTCGGAGCTGGGGTGGAACCCTACCCGCTCGGACCTCACCACGATCGTGTCAGATGCGTGGAACTTTACGCAGGACCTGGGAGATCGGTCCCATTCAGCGCGGAGTTAATGCGCTCCCAGTCGAAGTCGTCGACTGCTTGATGCAGCCTGGTGTAGACGTCAGGCCACACGGCTGGGGCGATGTCGTGGACGAGTTCCTCACAGAAGGATTCGTGCGACAGCACCGGGAGCACGAGGGCGCCGTCACGATGAGGCAACTCTGCTTCCGGCCACGAGGTGTCGCCGTATCTCTGCGCGATCGCGACGAAGTCGCGGAATCCGCAGCGATGGAACGGGGGCTCGTCTGAGTCGGTGGCAAGGTCGTCGATGATCTCCAGGTCCACCTTCATGTGATGGATCAGCTCGAGTGCCTGCGCGATGATGAGATTGATCAGCTTCTTGGCGAAGCCGGCTCGATGAGCAGCGAAGGCAAGTTCGGCCATATCTATTGAAGCGGCATCAATGGGATTCCGGGCATGCTGACCGTCACAGCCGAAATCAGGGCAGGAATCGGTAGCTGCCGCCATGAGGAGTTCCTCGCAAACACGCCCGAGTGTGTGGAACGCCAATGTTCCCTCGTCGTTGACGGTGAGAACAAGTGCGAGAATGACCATCATGCGCCGACGGATGGGGCCGCTGCCGCGGCGCACGCATTCGGCAAGTAGATCTCTCATGGCGGCCGAGTGGTGCCCCGCTGAACACGCCACAATGTAGGTGTGGAGATCCGCATCAAGGCACGCCCGGACAAGCTGTGAGACCACCACCTGATCACGAACCATGTCCTCGGCAGAGCATTCTCCCGCCTCAATCCGGCCGAGCGCCTCCGAGACACCAATCACGCAGGCCACATCAGCAGTCTCCGGTGGGATCAGCCGATGCAGAATCGACTGGGTGGCTGCTAGTTCCGCGAGGGGCTCGCTGCTATCCAGCCACTGCTCCATCTCCTCCCTGTCCTGCATCACCCGGGCTCGGTTGAGGGTCGCGATATCTCGTACGGGGTTGGATTCCACATTGCCGATAGTGCCGGTATCGCCACTGAGGACGTCGATCCATGGATCCCCCGTGGCAATAGTTGGGGTGTAGACGGCCAGGACGGTCGAGACTCCCCTGCTATGCAGAGCGTCAAGGGCGATCTGCAGGCTGTGATTTGCAGTGTCACTATCTGCGGCGACAGCGACGAGGATCACTTGTCCCACTGCGGCTTTTCCGTAGCTCAGATCGCTGTCCATGGTCGGTGCACAGGCATTGTCTGCGATGGCGTCTGCCATGTCGTCGATCGTTGGATCTCCAATGTCGATGCGCACAAGCGGGCCCACCTTCAACCGACTGGGCGAATCCATGTCTCGGGGGCTGAGTCCGATGGCAATGAGGGACTCACAGGGTGGAAACCCAAGCAGCGTGGGGATTGATGCGATCAGGCCACCGAGATCAGTTCCAAAGTGAATCTGCTGCGCCCTATCCGCGCAGTGCTCCTCCCCTGTGCACTGCGGAATATTTGCTGGGCGCTGCGGGTTGAATGGGTTACTTGATGAAGAAGATGAAGTCATGCCCCACATGATGGCGGGCGGAGTGGTCAACACCTTCTCGATGACAGCATCAACCGACCGTTTTTGTGGATAACTATCAGCCTGTGGATAACCTCGGTTGTCCGGTACGGCTGGTAGTCTGATCAAACAATGTTTCGTCTGAAAGGGAGTGCGAGACGATGTGGAATAACTTCGAACCATCCGGACACGGCGACCGGCCCACGAACCGGATGTACGAACTCGAATACCCCACCCCTATGGGCCTCAATGCTGCAGCTCAGGGGGATTATTCGGCAAACTCTGCCGAAGGTTCCCAGGTGAAGATGCCGATGGTCGTTGCGCTTCATGGTTACGCGGATGCCGGTCAGGCGATCTCCCAGGCCAGCACGCACTTACTACAGGCACTGGACAACCAGCCCGTGGCAACGTTCAAGGTGGACGAACTCATCGATTACCGCTCGCGGCGCCCCGGCGTGACCATCGACAACTCCAAGGTCGTTGACCATGAAGAGCTGTCGCTGGATCTGCACCTGTTGACCGACACCGATGGGCGACCGTTCCTGCTGCTCAGCGGCCCAGAGCCCGATCTTAAGTGGCAGGCGTTTAGCGATGCTGTTGTGGAGTTGGCGCGTCGCGTCAACGTGGACCGCGTTATCACGCTGTTTTCCGCCCCGATGACGGTTCCGCATACGCGCCCCCTCGTGGTGTCTGCTCATGCGTCGGATTCCGACCTGATGAAGGACTACCACTCCTGGACGAGCCGGATGATCATCCCCGGCGCCGCCGCGCTGGAGGCCGAGATCGCGCTGACCAAGCACGGTTTCGACACGATTGGTTTCACGGCTCACGTGCCGCACTACATCGCTGCCTCCGACTACCCGGAGGCCACCCATGCACTGCTGAGCGCCTTCGCTGATGTTGCGGACCGCAGCATCCCCGTGCGTGCGCTGGAGGGTGACATGGAGCGGGTGCAGCAGCAACTTGCCGAGCAGGTGGAGGAATCGCACGAGATCGCCACGGTCGTGGGTGCTCTAGAGCGCCAGTACGATGCTGAGGTGGAGCGCCTGCGCCGCACCAAGGAGAACAACCTCCTGGAACCCGGTCAGGATATCCCCACCGGCGATGAGCTCGGCGCTGAGTTTGAGGCGTTCCTGCAGGGTGTGAGCGGTGCTGAAGCCGGTGCCTCTGACACCGGCACCGATGATGGCGCCGATGGCACCACCGACACAGGCACAGACAACCCGGACGAGACCGGCCCGTCCGGACACGAGGAGCACGAGTAGATACGTGGGCATAGCGGCAGACCTGGCACAACTTCTCCCCGATCTCGACGAGGTCCCCGAGTCCCTCGTTGACGACGCCATCCTGGAGTCCTTCCTCCGCTGGACCCGCGATCGGGGTATCAGCCTCTACCCTGCCCAGGAGGAAGCCGCCACCGCGCTTGTGGCGAAGGATAACGTCATCCTCGCCACCCCCACGGGCTCGGGCAAGTCGATGGTTGCCATCGCCGCCCACTTCATCGCCATGGCGCGCAAGCAGCGCAGCTTCTACACCGCCCCCATTAAGGCGCTGGTCAACGAGAAGTTCTTCGCCCTGTGCGAAACCTTCGGCCCAGAAAACGTCGGCATGATGACCGGCGATGCCACCGTCAACGGTGGCGCCCCCATCATTTGCGCGACCGCTGAGATCGTGGCCAACATTGCCCTGCGCGACGGTGCCGATGCGGACATCGATCAGGTCGTCATGGACGAGTTCCATTACTATTCCGAACCCGATCGCGGCTGGGCCTGGCAAGTTCCCCTCTTGGAACTTCCCCGCGCCCAATTCCTGCTCATGAGCGCCACCCTCGGCGATACCACGTGGCTAGAGAACGACCTGCACGAGCGCACGGGGCGCACCAGCACTCTCGTTTCCGGCAGCACCCGCCCGGTTCCCCTTGACTTCCACTACGTCTACACCCCGATTCACGAGACCGTGGAAGATCTCCTTCACGATGGTAAGGCTCCCATCTACGTGGTCCACTTCAGCCAGCGCGAGGCGGTGGAGCGCGCCCAGGCCCTCACCAGCATCAAGCTGGTCACCAAGGAGGACAAAGAGGCCATCGCCACGGGCATCGGGGATTTCCGCTTCACATCAGCCTTCGGCAAGGTGCTCTCCCGCCTGTTGCGTCAAGGCATCGGCATTCACCACGCGGGCATGCTGCCCAAGTACCGCCGCCTTGTCGAAAGGCTGTCACAGCAGGGCCTGCTCAAGGTCATCTGCGGCACGGACACTCTCGGAGTGGGAATCAACGTGCCCATCCGCACCGTGCTGTTTACCGGGCTGGCCAAGTACGACGGCATCAAGAGCCGCATCCTCAAATCCCGCGAGTTCCACCAGATTGCCGGCCGCGCCGGCCGCGCGGGCTACGACTCCGAGGGCACCGTGGTCATCCAAGCCCCAGAGCACGAAATTGAGAACTTCCGCCTGCGTCAGCGCGCAGGAAGCGATCCCAAGAAGCTCAAGAAGCTTCGGAAGAAGTCCGCACCGGACGGCCAGGTCACGTGGAGCGAATCCACGTTCGAGCGCCTCACCACCGCAGAACCCGAGGAACTAGTCAGCCAGTTCGCCATGAGCAACTCTATGCTGCTCAACGTCGTGGCCCGCAAGCAGTGGACGTTCGAGGCGCTGCGCCACCTCATCAGGACAAATCACGACACCCGCGCCAAGCAGAACAAGACCATCCTGCGAACCATCGAGCTGTATCGGGGATTGCTCAATGCTGGCGTCGTCGAAGAATATGCTGCGGACACGCCCAGTGGCAAGGATGCGCGGCTGGCCCAGGAGATGCAGCGGGATTTCGCGCTGAACCAGCCGCTATCGCCCTTCGCGCTGGCAGCGCTCGAGCTGCTCGATCCCGAATCGCCGACGTACACGCTGGATATCATCTCCACGTTCGAGGCCGTTCTGGAAGATCCGCGGCAGATCCTCGTCGCGCAGCAAAAGGCCGAACGCGGTGAGGAGATCGCGGCGCTCAAGGCCGAGGGTGTCGACTACACCGAACGCATGGCGATCGTCGAGGATATTACGTGGCCGCAGCCGCTGGCCGAGGAGCTCGAGGACGCCTACGACACGTTCGTGGAGGGCAATCCTTGGGCGCGTGACTTCACAATCAGCCCGAAGTCCGTGGTGCGGGACATGATCGAAAAGGCGATGACGTTCTCCGACCTCATCGCCACCTACGGCCTGGGCCGTTCAGAGGGCGTGGTGCTGCGCTACCTCACCGATGCGTGGCGCACATTGGAGCACTCAGTTCCGGAGCCCTACCGCACCGAGGAGCTCAGCGACATCCTCGTGTGGCTGGGAGAGCTCATTCGCCAGGTGGATTCCTCGCTCATCGACGAGTGGGTGATGATGGGCGACCCAGACGCCCCGCTCAGCGAAGAGCAGGTCCGCGAGCACGCCTACGGTGTCGAGGACACCAACGCGCTGTCCGGCAACCCGCGGGCACTCAAACGCATGGTACGCAACCACTTCTTCCGCCACGTGGAACTTTTCGCCTTCGAAAAGGAGCGGGAGCTCGCCGAGTTGGACAGCTACTTGGAGAGCCCGCCGGATTGGCCCGCAGCGATGGATGACTACTTCGATGAGTACGCCGATCTTGGTCTCGACGCCGAAGCCCGCTCGTCTCACATGGTGATTATCGGGGTGGACGAGTCCGATCCCCGGCTGTGGACGGTGCGGCAAATCCTCGACGATCCGGAGGGCGACCACGGCTGGGCCTTTGAGGGCGTGGTGGATCTGGATGCCACCGATGAGGCCGGCGAGGTGCGGCTGGCGGAGCTGCGGGTCGTCGCGGGCTAGAGCCGCTGGAGCTGCTAGAACTGTTAAAGCTTCTAGGCTTGCTGGAGCTGCTGCTCGAGAACCTCGCGGCTGCGCGCGGCAACCTCATCAAAGGACTTCGCCACGATCTCACCAAGAGCGGCGTAATCGTCTAGGCGGGTGGAGCTGGTGCGGAAGGCCATGCCGATGGTGCGGCCGGCACGCACCGCACCACCGCTGAAGGTGGCCAGAGAGATACCGGGGCGCTGACACTCCACGCCGATCGCGGACAGCGGCACGAGGGTGCACCCCAGGCCTGCAGCTACGAGCTGGATGACGGTGGACAAGCTGGCCGCGCGAGTCACGGAGTACCGCGGATCGTTAGCCATGTCCACGTGTCGGCACAGGTCGAGGACTTGGTCGCGGAGGCAGTGGCCGTCGTCGAGAAGCAACATATCCACGGTCGATAGCTCGTCGACAGTGAGGTCGCGACGACCGGCCAGGGGGTGGCCGCTGGGGACCACGAGAACGAACTCCTCGGTGTACAGATCGACCGTTTGCAGCCCGCCGCCCTCGCCAGGCATGCCGGTGACGGCGACGTCGATCTTTCCCTGCCGCAGGCCATCCATGAGGTGCGGAGTCTTTTCCTCAATGATGCGCGGCGACAGGTCGGGAGCGATGCTGGGCACGGCGCGGAGGAAATCGGGTAAGAGATACGGAGCGACCGTGGGGATCATGCCGATGGCCAGGGAACCCACAAGTCCACCGGTGGCGCCGCGGGCGTGAGTCACGAAGTGCTCAAGGCTTTCCAGGGTGGACTGCGCGTACGGCAGCAAGCTATGGCCAACGGGGGTGATGATGACCTTGCGTGTCGAGCGCTCAATGAGCTGCACGCCAAGGCCGTTCTCCAGCGCAGACAGCGCCTGGGACAGCGAAGGCTGGGAGATACCCAGATGGGATGCTGCCGTTCCGAAGTGGCCGTGCTCCGCGATGGTAACAAAGGTGCGGAGTTGCGCAATCGTTGGTCGATATTCTCTTTGTGTCACGAAAGTCACCTTACCTTAGTGCCCCTCCACAGTTGCAGCACACCCTCAATTTTAGAAAGGGATTCTCTGTTTCGGTGTCCAAGAAATGTTTTCTAGGTCACTGTTGTGCCGCTGTGTTCGCTATGCAATGGCGGCGTGATACCGAACGCGGCAACGCAGGCGACGTAAGTCGAGTGCGATCATCGGGCCCGCCGCTGCTCTAGCAGACGTAACCCAGCCAATGGCGGTGCGTTAGCGGATTCTTAGCGCCAGCCCATGCGGCTAGTGCACGGGGGTTGTGGCTAGTGCACGGGGATCTCAATGACCGATTCGAACGGTCTTAACGGCCCGAATGCCCCCTTTGCGTCACCGCGATACCTGATTGTGTAACGACCGGGTTTCACTCCAATTGTGGACCAATCAATAGTCACCGTCGTGGTGCCAAAAGAATTGCTAAAGGTCAATAGTGTGGATTCACTGGAATCGTCGGCAATGATCACTCCGCTGGCATCCTCGATAGTGAGGTATCCGGCACCATGGCGCAGGTTATTGTTCGGGTTGGCACCCACGACCTCCACGGAGACCTGCTGCCCGGCGGCGACCTCTTGTGGCGCCCGGAGAATATCGCCGAACCGCTTACCCAACGGCGGAATATCGACCCACGTGTAGCCTCCCGGAGCGTTCGGGATCAACCCCGTGAGGTCACCGGCAGGGCTTCCCGGATCCATCTTTCGCCCATCCTTGAGTGCTGTTGCCAACCGGTCGAACACCCCTTGGAAGGCGGGGAGTTGATACGTGCCGAAGATGGTGGCACCACCTTCGTAATTTTGCGCCTCGTATTCTTCGGGCGTGGTGATGTAGTGACCGTAGGAGTTTGTGTATCCCTGCACAACGATGGCGTTCATGGGTACTCCCAGCGCCTCCGAGATGGTGCGCCTGATCCGCAGCCCCGAGGTGATGGTGGGCTCGAATCCGAGGCTGGCCAACACGAGCCCTCCGATGCGGTGGATGAAGAATGGGTGCGTCTGCTGGATCATTCCTGGGATGTAGCCCATGGGCAGCAGGTTGTCTTTGGGGCGGTGGACCTCCATGACCTCTGGTGGCACCAGCACCTTATTGGCCTCGGCGATCCATGGGTTGCCGCCCCGCTCCCCTTCGTTGAGGTGCAGTTCCGACACGCCACCGCCGTCTTCTTGCGAGGAGGCCGCGAATGCCGCCCCGAGGATCGCAGGCCCTAGCCGATGCTGCTTGCCATCCGGGGTGAACCGCGCGTCTGCTGTGAGATTGGGGCAGTCGACCCACTGGAACACTCCATCGATGAGTCCGCCGAGGTTCCGCCCTCCGCTGGGGTTGGTTGCGGGAGCCATCATCCGCTCGCCCAAGATCCGTGCGGATTCATTGTCGGTGGCACCGGGGCCACTTCCCGGCACGAGCCCGTGGTTGGGAGTGATGTCTCCAGGGGTGGAGTTGGCGAACGCGGCCACGAATGGGGCGTGATCGGGTTCGCGGTGGTTGACTCCCCTGCTCTGCTCGGTCGCCCACGCGGCATACCCCTTGTTGTCGCCAGAGATGTGGCGGTATTCCGGTCCGAAGCTTGTGGGGTGGATCGAGTACCAGCTGATCAGGCCCACATCCGTGCCGTTCTTGGAGACATGGAGGGTGACGCATCGGTTGTCCACGCCACCGGGCAGTGCAGCCCTGTCCTCCGGCGGGTTGCGATCGAAGGACTGCTTGGAGCGGTTACGGCCGGCATCTTCCACGGTGTTTTCGGTGACCACGACCTCCGCCGGCGACAGGTCGCCGTGGGCCCGCACGATGGCATCCACAGTTCCGGCTACGGTCGCTTCGAAGGTGCGTGGGCGGAACCCTCCGTGGGTGATATCGACCATGAGGTGTTGCGAAGTTCCTCCGGGAGCCACATGTGTGTGCGTGGCGTGGAGCAGCACATTGTGCTGGCCGTACCGATCACCGAATATCCCGCGCAGCCTGCGGAGGACTTCTAGGTGGATGGATTGGAACATCAATCCAACATCGAGCGTCACGTGGACCACAGCGCTGGCCGGATCGTCCGCCGCAGCGAAGATAAACGCTCGAGCGTATTGCCTGCGCTGGATACCCACGGAGGTTTGATCCCCCACCGCATAACCGAACATCCCGGCGCCCCAGGGTTCGCCGGTGATATCCGCCATCGCTCGGCCGACGAGAAGCTGCCCGCTCCCCTGGTTGGTAGTGGGCCTTTCTTCCGCCGACGCCACCAGGCCGGCCCCGCTCGTCGCCCAGATCACGGTTCCGGAGACGGCTGCCATCCCGGCGAAAAAGTTTCTACGGCTAATAGTCCGGTGTGTTGTATTCACAGTGATCTCTTTTCAGGATCTTTTCTCAGGATCTCATTTCAGACTTCGTACCTTCGCGGGCACCAACGGCCCGTAGATTGTTATATTGGCAAAAACTAATCAGGTTGGTGGCGTTAACGATTTTTTCGGGTTGTTAAACTTCCATAAGTGATGTCTACTAACCCGTCCCACCGTCGCCGTCGTGGCGGACGCCGCTCCCGTTCCCGTGGTCAGTCCATGGAGCAGCGCCGCGTTGCTCCGGAGCGCTCCATTCCCCCGGTGACGTATCCGGATCTCCCGGTCTCCGATCGCCGCGCGGACATCATGGAGGCGATCGAGAACAACCAGGTGGTGATCATCGCCGGTGAAACGGGTTCAGGTAAGACCACCCAGATCCCGAAGATGTGCCTCGACCTCGGCCGGGGGCGCTCGCAGGTCATTGGCCACACACAGCCTCGTAGGATTGCCGCCCGCAGCGTGGCCGAGCGCATAGCTGAGGAGCTGGGCTCTCCGATTGGCGATCCATCCTCCGTGGTGGGCTACAAGATCCGTTTTGATGACACGGTGTCGAAGAACACCGCCGTGAAGCTGATGACCGATGGCGTGCTTCTTAACGAGATCCAGCGCGACCGGTTGTTGCGTGCTTACGACACGATCATTGTCGACGAGGCGCACGAGAGAAGCCTCAATATTGACTTCCTCCTGGGCTTTTTGAAGCGTTTGCTACCGAAACGCCCGGATCTCAAGGTGATCATCACGTCCGCGACGATCGACCCGGAGAGCTTCGCGAAGCATTTTGCAGATGCGGACGGCAAACCGGCGCCCATTATCGAGGTGTCTGGGCGCACATATCCGGTGGAGATTCGTTACCGGCCTTTAGTCACCGAGCGGGAAGACGAGGCCACCGGCGACATCGTTCGCACTGAGATTGATCCGCTCGATGGTTTGGTCTCCGCGTGCCGGGAGCTCATGCGGGCGGGCGATGGCGATATCCTGTGCTTCTTCTCGGGTGAGCGCGAAATCCGAGACGCGGCCGATGCTCTGGAATCTGAGTTCCGAGGGCGCGGGCGCTCCCAGGTCGATATCCTGCCACTGTTCGGTCGGTTGTCGAATGCGGAACAGCACCGGGTGTTTAACCCCGGACCCAAGCGTCGAATCGTCCTGGCCACGAACATCGCCGAGACGTCTCTGACGGTTCCCGGTATTCACTATGTGGTGGACACGGGCTATGCACGCATCAGCCGGTATTCGCACCGCACGAAGGTGCAGCGGCTTCCGGTGGAGGAGATCAGTCAGGCTTCTGCAAAGCAGCGCAGCGGCCGTTCAGGGCGTATCGCTGATGGCATTGCGATCCGGTTGTACTCGGAAGAGAACTTTGCGGCACGCCCGGAGTTCACCGATCCGGAAATCTTGCGCACTCACCTGGCCAGCGTCATTCTGGCCATGGCCGCCCTGGGGCTCGGGGATATTGAGGACTTCCCCTTCCTCCAGGCGCCTGACCGCAAATCCATCCGCGACGGTGTGATGCTGCTGCAAGAGCTCGGCGCCCTCACCCCTGACAAGGAAGCGGCCCTCACTCCAGTGGGCAAGGATCTATCCCGGATTCCCACTGATCCTCGGCTGGCGCGCATGCTGGAGGCAGGTCACCGCAATAACGTGGTGGAACAGATCGCCGTGATTGTTGCGGCGTTGTCCATCCAAGATGTTCGCGAGCGACCGTTGGAAAAGCAGCAACAGGCTGATGAGATGCATGCTCGGTTCGCTGCAAACTCGGATTTCATCAGTGTGTTAAAGCTGTGGAACTACCTGCAAGAGCAGCGCCGGCAGCTCAGCGGTAATCAGTTCCGGAAGCTGTGCCGTGATGAATTCATCCACTACATGCGCGTTCGCGAGTGGATGGATTTGGTGCGCCAGTTGCTCACGACGATTCAAGATCTCTCGTGGAAGATCCCCAATATTCCGCACGTCCGCGAGCTGGTCTTCGAACCCGATTCCATCGATGAGGATCAGGTGCACAAAGCCATCCTCACCGGTCTGCTCACCCACGTCGGCATGCGCGAGGGGTCTAGTAGGCAATTTACGGGCACCCGTAATACACATTTCGTCGTTCATCCGTCGTCGTATGTAGCCAAGAAGCCGCCTCAGTGGGTGATGGCTGCAGAACTCGTGGAGACGTCCCAGGTCTTCGCCCGCACGGTCGGTCCCATCGATCCGTCCTGGGTGGAGGCCGAGGCTCCACACATGGTGAAGTACACCTATTCGGAACCGCGATGGTCGAGCAAGCGTGGTGCCGCTGTGGTGGACGAGAAGGCGTTGTTGCTGGGGTTGACCCTCGTGGCAGGCAGGACGGTCAACGCTTCCCGTGTCGATAAGGAGCTGGCGCGAGAACTGTTCATTCGCCATGCGCTCGTGGAGGGCGACTGGAAGACTCGTCATCATTTCTTTCACGACAATCAGAAGCTTCTCGCCGAGGCCGAGCAGTTGGAGGATAAGGCCCGTCGCCGGGACATTATCGTCGACGACCAAACGCTGTTCGACTTCTATGACGCCCGCCTGCCCGAATCAATTGTCTCCGCGCGTCACTTCGATTCGTGGTGGAAGAAGGCTCGTCACAAGGATCCGGAGAAGCTAAACTTCTCCCTCGACGCGCTCATTAGCAGCGCGGAGGGCGCGGCTGCGGCCGAGGAGTTTCCCGACGTGTGGCGCCAGGGCAGCCTGGAGTTCGACCTCAGCTACGTCTTCCTGCCTGGTGATGCCGACGACGGCATTACCATGCGAGTTCCCCTGCCCTTGCTTGCGAATGTTGATGGACAGGCGACCCAGTGGCTCGTGTCAGGCATGCGTGAAGAGCTCGCAGTGGCGCTCATCCGCTCGTTGCCTAAGCCGTTGCGCACCAGCGTTGTTCCCGCTTCTGACTTCGCGCGCAAGGCCTTGGAAAAGATGGTTCCCTACGAGGGCGCATTTGATCTCGCGCTCGCCGACGCATTGCGGATGCTGGGTGGTTCGGGCATTTCCCCGTCCGATTTCGATTGGTCGAAGGTTCCGAACCACCTGCGTATGCAGTTTGCGGCGATCGATCGGCGTGGCAAGGTCGTTGATAAGGATAGGGATCTCGCGGCACTGCAGAATCGTCTATCGGGCCAGGTCACGCAGGCTATTGCGCAGGCGACAGCTCGATCCGGAGCGTTGGGTGCAGGCCCCAGTCCATCCGATGCTTCCATGCATGGTGGGCAGGGCGGCTCCGGTGGACGCGGCAAGCGCTACTCACGGGGTGCAGGGGGCGAGCAAGGCACTCGGCCCGCACAGGGCGGCTCGCGAGGTTCCTCTGGTGGCAAGGACAGCTCGGGCCGCGGCGATGCGTCCGGCGGCAGTGGCTTGGGTGGTGTCCTGGCCCGCAGCGATTCATGGACATCTGAAGGTATCGGCGTGGTGCCGGATACGGTCGAGACGGTCATTGACGGACAGACTGTCCACACCTTCCCTGCGATCGTCCTAGAGAAATCGTCCGTGGTGCTGAAGGCCTTCCCCACGAAGCAGGCAGCTGACGCACAACAGTTCAAGGCAGTACTGACTCTCATGACGAGGGCGTGCTCGGTGAACGCCAACCAGATGGTGAAGGGTCTTTCGCTGCGCCAGCGGGTGGCGATGGATTCACTTCCCAATGGCCCCGGGGGGTTGATTGAGGACATTGTTGCTGTGGTGTGTCGCGACATGTTGATTGCAAAGGGGCCGGTCATTAAGGATCCGGATCGCTGCGACGACATGATCGAGGCCGCGCGTTCTGAGGGGCCAGGCAAGGTGCGTCAGTATGTGGTGGCTGTGGCTCCGGCTGTGCTCGCTGTGGCCGATATGCGCGCCGAGTTAGCGTCGTGGACTGGCGACGCCATCGATGACATGCGAAAGCAGTTGGATTTCTATCTAGGTCCACATGCGATTGCGCGCAATGGAATGGCGGCAATGCGGCATGTTCCCCGGTATGTTGCTGCGATGCAAGCGCGGCTGGAGCTGATGTCGTCCGATCCCGATAAGGAAGCGGACTTGGACGACCAAGTTCGTGAGGCTGAGCAGATGTATGAGGCGACGTTGCGCAAGCTTCCGCAAAATAGGCAGGCCTCTCCCCAGATGAAGAAGGTTCGGTGGATGATCGAGGAGTTCCGGGTGAGCTTGTTCGCCCAGAACTTGGGCACGGCACAGTCTGTGTCTCTGCAACGCATCCGCAAGCAGCTCGATAAGGCTCTGAGCGCTCGCGGCTAGCAGCCGGTTTGCCAGCTCAGTTGCTCTCTGCGTTCTGTTCGTCCTGTACGTCCTGTGGTGGAGCCACCTGTTCGGCGGCGTTCTGTAGAGCCCTGTGAGCTCGATGCGCGCGAAGGGATTCAATTTCCTGCTCGAAGTCCTCGGCACAGTTAAAGGACTTATAGACGGAGGCGAAGCGCAAGTACGCAACCTCATCGAGCTTCCGGAGCGGGTCTAGGATCGCTAGGCCGATCTGATTGGCTTGAACCTGCGATCCGTGCTGCACACGGATCGACTGCTCTACTTCGTGAGCAAGCCTCTTGAGGGCATCGTCAGATACTTCTCGCCCCTGGCAGGCGCGTCGCACGCCCTTAATCACCTTGTCACGACTGAATTCTTCGGTGACTCCATTGCGCTTTGTCACGAGAAGAACGGATCGTTCGATGGTGGTGAAGCGGGTATGGCATTGGCTGCATTCCCTACGGCGGCGAATCGAAACGCCTTGTTCTACAGTGCGCGAGTCAACAACGCGAGAGGAATCGGAGCTACATGAAGGGCACAACACGTCTCCATGTTATAGCGAATTGTGGGTTTCCCGAATCCGCTCATTGTCTGGTGTTCCGGGCGGTGCGAGTCCTTCCACTCGTGACCTACTGCCGTGGGGCCGAACTATTGGCGCCGTCGCCCGCAGCGGGAACGTGTTGCGCTGCGTCGCCCTGTGCCGAGCCCGCCGTGGAGCTCACGACCTGGCTCGGCCCCTCGGGAAGATCGTCGAGAACGAGAGGGCTCAGCCCCAGGCTTAGTACAACGGTGAGCGTGGCTACGAGCACAGCTCCAGGGGATTGAGCGATGGAGCGAGCCCGGTAGCTCAGTCGCGACCGCGTTCCCCTATCGAACGACCACTGCGGGTTCTTTCGAATACGCTCTGATCGCTGCAGTGAGGCGCGGGAGGGGTTCACGACCTTACCACTGCCTCGCGTGTTCGATTCACTACTGCTACCAACATCTTCCCACCGTGGCTTCACCACGCTGGGAACACGTGGCACCGCTCCTCGATTGGTGCGAGACGGAGGAACGACACCCCTCCGGGCGGCCTCCGAGCCATTCGAGAAGTTAGCGGTTTTGGCGTTGATCGTGAGGTTATTCATTGCGATGTCCTTAAATTTCATTGGGTGGTGATGCACTTCAACACTGACGGGATTGCTCGCATTCCCTTAACTCAATCGGGTTCGCATCCACGCTGCTTGCCGTTTCAACTTGCTACGCTAGTTAAACATCCAGGGTGGACAGCGGAACCGAAACGAGCATCTTTTTAGATGTTCTGTTCTAATCTTCTTTCGAACATGAATCTAGCACACCCGTTCGGTTTCAATCAACAGTTTTTCAATTTTTTCGAACGTGTTGGTCAACATTGTCGCAACGATCATGTAGGCTGAGGTCACTAGCCGGACGAAGCACACACGTCCCGCACAGGAACCGACCACCAGACCGTTGCACGTCACGTGAGCCCACGACCTCAACTAATCGACCCTCAACCAACCCACACAAGCGACGACAAGGACCACGAAGAACAGTGAGCACTGACAAGACGAACGAGACCAGCACCCAGCCCAACCCACTCGCTCCAATCCCATCCGACACAGAAAAGACACCTCCCCGTCGGCGCCCAGGCCGGCCGAAGAAGTCCGAGGCCGAGAAGGAAGCCGACCGAGCCGCAGCCCGTGCCGGCAAGAAGAGCCGACTCACCGACCGTCAGCGCCGCATCCTCGAAGTCATCCAGGATTCCACGGTGCTGCGTGGCTACCCGCCAAGCATTCGCGAGATTGGCGATGCCGTGGGGCTTCACTCCACGTCGTCTGTGTCGTACCACCTCAACCAGCTCGAGGCGAAGGGGTACCTCCGGCGTGAGGAGAAGCGTCCTCGCGCGGTTGACGTCCGCTCCTACTCCGGTAGCGATGAGGACATCGCAGCCCGCCCCAAGCCTGGGCGTCAGGTCTCCAAGCCTGCTCAGCGCGCTCAGCTCGATGACGGTGCGGAGCTGCCACCGGCAACGTATGTGCCGGTCGTGGGTCAGATTGCCGCAGGCAACCCGATCCTTGCCGAGCAGAATGTCGAGGCTCACTTCCCCCTTCCGGCCGAGCTGGTTGGTAACGGCGAGCTCTTCCTGCTGCAGGTCGTCGGCGATTCGATGCAAGATGCGGGCATTCTGAATGGCGACTTCGTTGTCGTGCGTTCTCAGGCCGTGGCTGAGTTCGGCGACTTTGTTGCCGCCATGATCGATGGCGAAGCCACCGTCAAGGAATTCCAGAAAGATTCTCAGGGGCTGTGGTTGGTTCCCCACAACGAGCTTTTCGAACCCATCCCGGCCGAAGACGCACAAATCCTCGGTAAGGTGGCTGCGGTCCTGCGCAAGATTTAGCGCACAGCGCGCCACGGGGCACGACGACGCCCCGGCGGGGTCGACGTGCGACGACCCCGCAATCATAGCCCCGCATGGGGTGAGATTCGGACATGAAGCCCCTTGCTGCGGGCATTAGGCTCCCCTGATCGCGTTAGAATAAGTCCGGTCCTTGTTCGATCCAGCCATTGTGGAGTGTTTAGTCCGTGAATTCAGCCGAGCGCCGTAGGCAAATCTCATCCCTGGCCGCCGTCCACGGTCGCGTCACGGTGGTGGAGCTGGCCGAGAAGTTCGGCGTCACGGCTGAAACTATCCGCAGGGATCTCGCCATCCTCGATCGTGAAGGCGAACTATACCGAGTCCACGGTGGAGCGGTTCCCGCGCACAACTACCGCACAGACTTCACCACGTTGGAAACTAGGTCGAAGTCCTCCCTCGCCGCGAAACGCGCCATCGGGAAAGCGGCTCTCAAAGTGCTCCCGCCCGATGGGAGCACCGTATTCTTCGACGCAGGCACCACCACCGGCATGCTCGCCCGCGCCATCGCAGAAGCCAACAGCACCCAAGACCCTGACCTCATGGCGCCAAAGCTCAACATCGTGACCAATTCGCTCACGATCGCCACCACCCTGGCGGATTCCCCACGCTGCGAGGTTCAACTCATCGGCGGTCACGTCCGCCCCCTATCGCAAGCCATCGTTGGCGACATCGCCACCCGCTACCTCGGCGTTCTCCACGCAGACGTCGCCTTCGTCGGAACAAACGCGCTCACGATGGATCACGGACTATCGACCCCGGATGCCCAAGAAGGTGCGATCAAGCGCGCCATGGTAACCAACGCTGACCACGTCGTCGCCCTCTGTGACTCCACCAAATTCGGCCTCGACTACCTCGTCAGCTTCGCCACCCTCGATGACCTCAGCCACGTCGTCACCGACCAAGCAGCGCCGGAAGGCTACGTTCACGCCCTGGAGGACCAAGGAATCCAGGTCGTCTTCGCCGACCCCCTAGACACAGGCAAGTCGGCAAACTCCACCAGCACCGAAACCGCCGCGAGCTAAACCGCCCTTGAGCCGCACGTTGGCCCCCCGAGCTAGCTCCGCAGCATCGGGTCCTTGCTAGCCTCACCCACGGTGTTATACAGCCACTTGAGAATCGGGTATCCCACAATGATGCCCACCGAACCCCACGCAATACCCTCCAGGGACACAGAGCCCACGGTCAAGGTCAGGTTGCCAATACCAGCAATGATGGCCACGGAGGCTGCCGTCAGGTTCACCGGGTTCGTCAGCTGAACGTTATTGTCCTGCCAGATACGTACGCCCAGCAGGCCAATCATGCCGTACAGCACCATCGTTGCGCCACCAAGCACGCCCACCGGAATCGTCAAGATGATCGCCCCGAACTTTGGAACAAAGGCCAGCACAATGGCGGTAAAGGCCGCCACCCAATACGCGGCGGAAGAATAGACCTTCGTCGCTGCCATCACACCGATGTTCTCCGCGTAGGTCGTGGTACCCGATCCGCCGAAGCTACCGGCCAGCATCGTCGATGCACCGTCAGCCATCAGCGCCCGGCCTGCCAGATCGTCAAGGTTGCGCTGCGTCATCGTCGCCACGGCCTTCACATGCCCCACGTTTTCCGCCACCAAGACAACAACCACAGGCAGCGTGATCAGGATCGCGGACGTCGAAAACTCCGGGCTGTGGAACGTGGGCAGTCCGATCCATGCCGAATCGGCAATGGCTTGCTTGGCGGCGTCGTCGACCCCACCCGTGAGCGCAGCGAACACCCAACCGACCACAACACCTAGGAGGATGCCCAACCGGGCGACCATGCCCCGACCCGCCACGGTGATCACGGCGATCGCCACGAGCGTGACGAAGGCGATGAGGGGTTGCTCCTGGAAGTTCTTCGTTGCCGTCGGGGCTAGGTTCAGGCCGATGAGAGCCACGATGGCGCCGGTGACTGCGGGCGGCATGACGGCGTCCAGCACCCGGCGACCAGCGATGGAGACGATCACGCCGATGAGAACCAGAAGCGCACCCGCGCAAATGATGCCGCCCAGCTGAGCGCCCATGCCCTGCGCCTGCGTGGCCGTCAACGGCGCGATAAACGCGAAAGAGCTGCCCAGATAGGAAGGCAGGCGATTTCGGGTGACCAGCAGGAACAGGATGGTTCCGATGCCAGAGAACAACAACGTGGTGTTCGTGGGAAACCCGGTGATCATGGGCACCAGCAACGTGGCACCGAACATGGCGATAACGTGCTGCATGCCGATGCCGATGGTGCGTGGCCAACTCAGCCGCTGCTCCGGGGTGACTACCTGGCCGTGGGCGATGGTCTTGCCATCGCCGTGCACATCCCAGCCAAAGAAGCGGCCGCGGTGTTCGTGCTGTTCGATGTTCCTCGCGGAGTTCCCCGCGATGTTCCTCTGCGTCATGGGCGTAGCTTAGCCCAGGGCAGGTCAGACCTCGAAGCTCGCCAGCTCGTTCGCGACCGCGGCAGGAACCCGCACCTCCACGCGGGTGCCTTGTTCGTCGTATTGCTCGTCCAGCACAGTGCCGAGTTCGTGGAGCCGGGCCACCACGTCGCCGCGGTCGAACGGCACGTGCAAGGTGACCTGCTTGTCCAGGGTGTTCAGGAATACCTCGAGGCGCGCCTCGAGCTCTTTGATCCCCTCGCCTGTGTGCGCCGAGACGAAAACAACGTCGTCGATCGCGGCCCGAAGCTCGGCGAGGACCAGCGGATCAGCCTTGTCGATCTTGTTGACCACCATGATCTCGGGCGGGGCCGGGCGGCCCGTTTCCTCGACAATCTCATTGATGACCTTGTTCACCGCCTGAATCTGCTCCAGCGGGAACGGATCGGAGCCATCGACCACGTGCAGCACCACATCGGCGGCGAGCACTTCCTCCAACGTCGAACGGAACGCCTCGACTAGCTGCGTGGGCAAGTGCCGAACGAACCCCACGGTGTCGGAGAACACCACGGTGCGCCCATCGGCCAAGCTGGCCCGCCGGGTCGTGGGGTCCAGCGTGGCGAACAGCGCATCTTCAACCAGCACACCGGCGCCCGTGAGCGCATTGATAAGGCTGGACTTGCCGGCATTTGTGTAGCCTGCGATGGCCACCTGCGGGATCGCGGCTCGGTCGCGCCGTTCACGCTTGATGTCGCGGGAGGTCTTCATCCCGGCAATTTCTTTGCGCAACTTCGCCATCTCGGAGCGCAGCCTTCGGCGATCGGCCTCGATTTTCGTTTCACCGGGACCACGCAGGCCCACGCCACCGTTAGATCCGGCACGGCCACCGGCCTGCCGAGACAGCGCCCCACCCCAACCACGCACGCGCGTGATGAGGTATTCCATCTGGGCCAGCGCCACCTGTGCCTTACCTTCTTTGGACTTCGCATGTTGGGCGAAGATATCCAGGATGAGCATGGTGCGGTCGATGACCTTGACGTTGAGCGCCTTTTCCAGCGCAATCATCTGGCCGGGGCTGAGTTCACCGTCGCAGATCACGGTATCCGCACCGGTTTCGGCCACGATGGATTTCAGCTCCTCGACCTTGCCGCGGCCGATGTACGTTCCGGCATCTGGCTTGTCGCGGCGTTGGTAGAGCATGTCCACGATGTCGGAGCCGGCCGTTTCGGCGAGCGCTGCGAGCTCTTCGAGGCGCGCCTCGATCTGTGCGACCGTGCCCTCGGTCCACACGCCGACAAGCACGACCTTTTCGAGGCGTAGCTTTCGGTACTCAACGTCGTAGCCGTCTGATTGCTCGTCGGTGTAGGAGCTCACACCCCTCGTCAGACGGCGGAGGCTGCTGCGGGCTTCGAGGTCGAGCTCGCCGACCGTGGGGTCGTGGCGGGGGTTCTGGTTGGCGCCGTGCACGGCGTCGTAGTAGTCGTCGCTGTAGTAGTCGTCGCTGTTAGCAGCGTCGCGCTCAGTAAAGTTATGTTGCGAAAAATCTGTCATTACCTATCAATTTCTACACCCTCACCTGCACAAAAGCTAGCCACGGTGCATGCGGCGTTAGAGTGGTAGTCATGATTCCTGAACTCACCAGCGTTGGTTTGAATTACCCCAGGTGGCAGGACGCTTTGGAGGCCGCTCACGCCACCGGTGCCCTGACCGTCTCCGGCGAGGTCCGCGACGGCCAGGTCCTCCAGTTCGACGATCCTTCCGGCGCCCGCCTCGTCATCCTCGCCGTGGAGCCCTACGGGGCTTTCGCCAGTTTCTTCGGCGGCGTGGGAACCACCGGCCACCTATCCATGGTCAACGACGTCGTGGGCGTCATCGATATCGTCGCCGACTCCCCCGCACTGCAGACCAGCGGTCAGTCCGCCCCGGTAGTCGCTTCCGTCGCGGCCACCGTTGCTCAGGGTCCTTTGTTGTTCGACGCCGAAACGCTCGAATACCAGCAAGTGGAGCTCTCGGCGCTCGCCAGTGATCTGCGGGTACACGCCAATGCAGCAGATTTCGCCACCGCAGGTGGCTCGAAGCTCGGCGTGGTGGATTCGCTCGGCATGACCGATATCAATTCAGGTGCGAAGGCTCCGCACGCTGCGGCGCGCATCGCGGTGGAGACGACGCTAGTGTCGCGGCGAGTCAACTCTTTGACGGGCCAGACGTTCTGGGCGTTCACCGTGCAGCAGCCGTTCGACTTTACCGTTGTTGTCGATGACAGTGCGTTGGAGGGGCTGCCCGAGGACATCGTGGCGAAGCTGAGCGATTCCTCGGCTGAGTGGGTGACACTCGATTCGCCCCTCATCCTCGACGGTCTTGTGCAGTTCACCGCCACCACAATGGCCGCACCGGGGTGCAGCCCGGGTGGTTGCGGCAGTGGTAGCTGCGGCTGCGGCGGCCACTAGGGCTGGAACGACCTAGTGCAGTCTGCAACGCCCTAGTTCACGAGGTTGGTGGTGCCCCGCGCCACGATTGTAGATGGGCCCCGGAGGGTGGAGAAGCCCTCGCCCACCTCTACTTCGACCGTTCCTCCAGGAACATTGACCCGCACGGTACCGGCGGCCTGGTTGGCGTCGGCGAGGGCGGCGACCGCAGCGGCCACGGTGCCCGTGCCGCACGAGCGGGTCTCGCCCACACCGCGCTCGTGCACGCGCATGTGAACAGCCCCATCGTTGATTGGGGTCACGACTTCGAGGTTCACCCCAGCGGGGAAGAACTCCGGATCCCAACGCACCTCCTCGGCGACAGGCAGGGTATCGAGCGTCTGGGCATCGAGCCCCGGCACCACGGCGGCGAGGTGTGGGTTGCCCATGTCCACTGCTAGTCCCGCGACCTTCATATCGCCGGCGAACGCGGTGGACAGGCCCAGCACCTCCGGTGCGCCCATGTCCACCTGCACGTCTGCAGAAGTGGCATCGGCGTGGAAGACCCGAACCTCCTTGCGGCCCGCACGGGTACCCACGCCGAAGACTAGAGGGTCAGAGTCCGTCGGCCCGGTCTCGGCGGAGCCGCCGGTGACGAGGGATTCGGCCACGAGAACGTGCGCGAACACCCGCACGCCATTGCCGCACATCTCGGCCACGGAGCCGTCCGCGTTGCGGTAATCCATGAACCACTCCTCGGGGTTCACGCCCTCGGGCAGCTCCTCCAAAACCCCGGCTGCAAGGAGAGTCTCGGCGGTGGCTACGCGGATGACGCCGTCGCCGCCGATGCCTGCGCGGCGGTTAGCGATCGCGCGTACCCGGTCTTCGGTGAGATCCAGTTGAGCGCGCGGATCGACAAGCACCACAAAGTCATTCTCGGTGCCGTGTGCCTTGATAAACGCTGTGTTCAGCCCAGTGTTCAGCCCAGTGTCAGTCATGGCCTCCATCCTAGACATCCCCGTGCATCGCTCACCGTTCCCCCGCGTGCCTTACTCCCCCACTTCCATGAAGATTCACGGCGGACCGTATTCGAACGTGCTAGCTCTCGTCCCGCACGAGGTTAAGCGCCCGATCCACCACATCGGGAGCCGCAGCATCGAGCCATTCGATACGAGGGTCGCGCCGGAACCAACTGCGCTGCCGCCGGGCATAGCGCCGCGTTCCCATGACCGTTGCCTCAATCGCCTCGTCCAGGCTGCACTCCCCTTCCAAGTAATCCAACACCTGCGAGTACCCTATAGCCTTGCCCGCCGTGGATTCACGCACAAGCCCTTGCTCAATGAGCCCCCGGACCTCATCGACGAAACCGGCATCGAACATCTCGCGGACCCTCTGTTCAATCCTGGGGTTCAGCCAGTCCGCATCAGCCCATAGCCCGACCAGGCGCAGGTTCCAGCGTGGCGTCGAATTCTTAGGAGGTTGGGACGCGGCAAACGGACGGCCGGTGAGTTCGATGACCTCCAAAGCCCGGACGGTGCGGCGAGGATCGTTGCGCTCGATGATGCGCGCGGCTTCCGGGTCCACCGTGGCAAGGTGATCGTGGAGGGCATGCACGCCGATGCGATCCAGCTGTTGCTCCCACCGCGCCCGAACATGCGGATCGGTAGGCGGGAAATCCCACTCGTCGACGAGAGCTTGGACGTACATCATGGAACCACCCACGATGATGGGGCGTTTGCCGCGGTTCATGATTGATTCGACGTCCGCGACGGCAGACGCGCGATACTCCGCCACACTCGCGGGCTTGGTGATGTCCCACACGTCGAGTTGGTGATGGGGAATGCCGCGGCGCTCATCGACCGGTAGCTTGGCGGTGCCGATATCCATGCCGCGATACAACTGCATCGAATCGATGTTGACCACTTCGCCGGATAGCTCTTCGGCCAAGGCGAGCGAGACCGCAGACTTCCCGGACGCCGTGGGGCCCACCACCGCGATCGGGCGGGTGGAGCGTGGCGAATCGTTCATAGCTCCCCAGTGTAGAAACCCCAGAGACCTCCGGTGTCGATGGGTGGGCACGTGAGGTCACAGGGCTCGCGAAAGCTCGGGGGGTACACAGTTGCGGGGGTACGGCGCTAAAGCCGCCCCACGCAGGGCCGTGCTCTGTAATACTGAAAAGAATGGCGCGAGTGATCGCGCATGGTTCGTGTCTTAGCTTGTCAGGAGTCCAACGATGTCAGAGCCCGCGAAGCCCAACGGAACCCCGCAGTCCCAGGCAACCCCGCAGTCCCAGGCTGCGCCGAAGCCTGCTCCCAAGCCGGGTCCACGTCCCGGCCCTCGCCCAGGCCAGAAGGTCTCGACTCAGCGCCCCGCTCCCAAGCCTGCTGGCTCAGCGAAGTCCGCATCCGGCGCCCCGAAGCCAGAGGCCGCCGCTCCTCAGGTTCCGCACAACGACCCGGCGAAGTTCGGCCGCGTTGATGCGGACGGCACAGCGTGGGTCACCACCCCGGATGGCGACCGCGCCATCGGGCAATACCAGGCCGGAAGCCCCGAAGAAGGCTTGGCACACTTCGGCGCGCGCTACGACGACGTCTCCACGCAGGTCGCCGTCCTCGCCGCACGCTTGGTGACTCACCCCGAGGAGGCCCAACGCATCCGGGAGGACGCCCAGCGCATCATCGCCGACCTCCCCACTGCCGCGATCATCGGTGATATCCCTGCCCTGCAGCAGCGCGCCGAGGACGTAGTGGCGAACTCGCATCAAGCCGAGCGCCAGGCCGAGCAGGATAAGGCCGACCGCAAGGCCGCGGCCACGCAGCGCAAGCAGGAATTGGCCGCAGAAGCGGAGAACATTGGCGAGAGCTCCACGGAGTGGAAGAAATCCGGTGATCGCCTGCGCGCCATGATGAACGAATGGCGTGGCATCAAGGGCGTGGACAAGGCCACCGATGATGAGCTCTACGCTCGCTTCGCCGCAGGCCGCGATGCGTTCAACCGCCGCCGCGAGGAGCACTTCGACCAACTGGATAAGAACCGCGTGAGCGCACGCATCAAGAAAGAAGCCCTCATTGAGAAGGCTGAGGCGATGCAGCACTCCACCGACTGGGGTCCTACGGCTCGGGCCTACCGGGATCTCATGGACCAGTGGAAGGCGGCCGGTCGCGCGCACCGCGACGTGGACGACGAACTGTGGGCTCGGTTCCGCGCCGCCCAGGACGTCTTCTTCAACGCCCGCAAGGCAGATAGCGCCAAGCGCGATGAGGAGTTCGAGGCCAACGCGGAGGCCAAGCAGAAGCTCATCGACGAATACCGGGATCAGGTTGATCCGCAGGCCCACGGCCTCGATAAGGCCCGCAATGCCCTGCACGAACTGCAGGATAAATGGGAGGCCATCGGCTACGTTCCCCGCGACCGCGTCCGCGAGTTCGAGGACAAGATCGGCGAGCTAGAAGACCGCGTGTCCGAAGCCGCCGATGAGCAGTGGAAGCGTACCGATCCGGAGGCACAGGCCCGCGTGGCTCAATTCCAAGCCAAGGTGGATCAGTTCACCGCTGAAGCGGAGGCCGCCGAGGCTAAGGGTAAGACCGACAAAGCGAAAAAACTGCGTGACCAAGCCGCGCAGTGGAAGGAATGGGCGGATGCCGCCGCCCAGGCTGTGGAAGGTTAGCGACCGAGCGCTCACTGTGGAGGAGCTAAGGCCCTAAGAATCACCCTTAGGACTCCCCCTAGGACTCCCCCGAGGTCTCCTCTCGCTGAGACTCCTCCGCCTTCCGGCGGTTGTACTCCTCAACCCGGCGGCGGCGCGCCTTCGCCCTAGCCCGCCGGTCGTCGACGATCTCCACCGTCTCGCGCGGCTGGATGCCCGTGCGCATCCGCTGCGCAGACTCCTCCGCCTGCGCTGCCTGCAGCTTTTCCTCACGCCGCGCCTCGGCAATAGCCTTCTGGAACGCCGTGCGACGGAACAGCAGCGCGGTCAGGGTCACAAAGAGGATCGTGAGCCCGATGATGCACATGATCAGGCCGAATCCCGGCCCTTCGCCGGGGTCGGTCACGGGACGGCTTTGCCGCATCCAGATTGCGAAAATGCTGTACCACCAGGCCACGCCGGCGAACGCCCAGTTCACCCAGGCCACGATCCACGAGCGGGACACAATCGTGCCCACCGTCAGCAGCAGCGCCGTCACGCACAGCCAGGAGTAGATCCGCTCCGGCATCGTCGTGCCGTACATTTCCGCGGTTTTGCTGTAGAACAGCACGTCGAAGCCATGCACCTGCCCCGAGTGCGGCATGAACAGCCCCACCATCGGCAGCATGAGACCCACGGCAAGGAACGGCAGCGCCTTCGTGTAGTCCACGCTCTTGGCGGCATCCCGTTCCGCGCCCTTGAGGTCGCTGCGGTATGCGGCTAGGCGATCGCGTTTCTCCCCGGCCGCCCCAGTCTGCGCAGTATTCGCGGTGTTCGCAGTATTTTCGGTGTGCTTGTCGGCGTTACTCACAACCGCATCCTCCGGTTCCGCAGCTCGTCGCAGGGGTGTTCTCCTGCTCACTGCCTGGTTTCTTCACTGTTGGCAACCCTAGTCCGACGCCTACAGGCGCCGTCGTCGGAGTCCTCCCCGCGTCGTACATGTCGCCTGCCTTCGTGCGGCGGTGGCTCAGCACACCACCATCGGCGATAAGGAAATGCGGCGATGAACCGGTGATCTCCACAGTCACTACATCACCGGGACGAATCTCCGGCGTGGGCGCGAAGTGGACGAGGCGGCCATCGCGAGCCCTGCCGGACATGCGGTGGGTCTGGTCGTTCTTGCGGCCACCGCCAGCTTGCACGAGCAGCTCCTGGGTAGTGCCGACGAGCCGAGCGTTTTCTTCCTCGCTGATGCGCTCCTGCAGCTCGAGAAGGCGCTCGTAGCGCTGCTGCACCACGGCCTTCGGGATCTGCTGGTCCATCTCCGAAGCTGGGGTTCCGGGCCTCGGGGAGTACTGGAAGGTGAACGCGCTGGAGAAGCGTGCCTGCTCCACCACGTCGAGCGTGGCCTGGAAGTCTTCCTCCGTCTCGCCGGGGAATCCCACGATGATGTCCGTGGTAATGGCGGCATGCGGGATGCGCTCGCGGACCTTGTCGAGGATCCCCAGGAACTTCTTGGAGCGGTAGGAGCGGCGCATATCCTTGAGCACCTTGTCGGAGCCCGATTGCAGCGGCATGTGCAGCTGTGGGCATACCACCGGGGTCTCGGCCATCGCCTCGATGACATCGTCGGTGAACTCGGCCGGGTGTGGGCTAGTGAATCGGAGCCGCTCGAGCCCCTCGATCTCACCACAGGCGCGGAGCAGCTTGGCGAACGCTCCCCGATCACGTTCCAGATCCGGGTCGGAGAAGTTCACGCCGTATGCGTTGACGTTCTGCCCCAGCAACGTGACCTCGGTGACGCCTTGATCTACCAGAGCCTTCACCTCGGCAAGAATGTCACCTGGGCGTCGATCCTGTTCCTTACCCCGCAGCGACGGCACGATGCAGAAGGTGCACGTGTTGTTGCACCCCACCGACACCGACACCCATCCGGCGTAGGCGGATTCGCGCTTGGCCGGGAGGATGGAAGGGAACTGCTCGAGGGAATCGACGATCTCCACCTCGGCGGACTGATTGTGCGCCGAGCGCTGCAGCAGCGTGGGCAGCGAACCCAGGTTGTGGGTACCGAAGACAACGTCGACCCACGGAGCCTTATCCACGATGGTCTGCTTGTCCTTCTGCGCCATGCAGCCACCCACAGCGATTTGCATGCCGGGGTGAGCATCCTTGACTGCCTTCATCTGACCGAGGGTGCCGTAGAGGCGCTTGTCGGCGTTTTCACGCACGGCACAAGTGTTGAAAACAACAACATCCGGGGTTTCATCGGCTCCGGCGGGGACGTATCCGTATTCCTCCAGCAACCCCGATAACCGCTCCGAATCGTGGACGTTCATCTGGCAGCCAAAGGTGCGAACCTCGTAGCTACGTGCGGTTTTATCGGTCGAAGATGGGGTCTGGATCGTCTGTGTCACAGCAGTCGATCCTACCCCTCCCCTCGGGTGAACACGAAAACCCCAATCTGCGACTTTCCTAAAAGTGACATGCGATGCATTAGTGTTCCCACTATGTCAGAAAACACACCGGCTCAGTCGATGATCTCCCTACGAGGTGTCAACAAGCACTTCGGCGATTACCACGCACTGCGAGACATCAATTTGGAAATTCCTACTGGTCAAGTGGTCGTACTACTTGGCCCGTCCGGCTCAGGCAAGTCGACCTTGTGCCGCACCATCAATAGGCTCGAAACCATCGACGATGGAGAGATCTATATCAATGGTGAGCGACTGCCCGAAGAAGGCAAAGACCTAGCCCGGCTACGGGCCGAAGTGGGAATGGTCTTCCAGCAGTTCAACTTGTTTAGCCACATGACGATTCGGGACAACGTCACTCTTGCCCCTATGAAGGTGCGCAAGCAGTCCAAGGCTGAGGCCCGCAAGCGCGCCGAGGAGTTGCTGGAGCGCGTGGGCATTGCCGCCCAGGCGGACAAGTACCCCGCTCAGCTCTCCGGCGGTCAGCAGCAGCGCGTGGCCATCGCCCGGGCACTGGCCATGGACCCGAAGGTGATGCTGTTTGACGAGCCCACGTCTGCGCTGGATCCCGAGATGATCAACGAGGTCCTGGACGTCATGGCCGACCTCGCGGCTGGCGGCATGACCATGGTGTGCGTGACCCACGAGATGGGCTTCGCGCGCAAGGTGGCCAACCGTGTGCTGTTCATGGCTGAGGGCTCCATTGTGGAAGACACCGATCCGGAAAGCTTCTTCACGAATCCGCAATCCGACCGTGCACAAGACTTCCTCAGCAAGATTCTGGGTCACTAGAGCCCTGCGTCACTGTGGGCAGCAAACAAGCAAGGACATCTGGAAGATGAATAGGCAACAAGGACAACGCGCTGCGACGCGGTCATGGATGGCCAGCAGGCCACGCCGCAATAGTTGGTGGCGCAAGCTCATCGCTGCTGTGTGTGCGGTAGTGAGCGTGACAGCCCTGGCTGCATGCGGTACAAACGAGCCGCGCAGCGTGCTGGAATCCATTAAAAACGGCGAGATCATTCTCGGCACCAAGTTCGATCAGCCCGGCCTGGGCGTGCGCACTCCCAGCAAGCACTTCGAGGGTGTGGATACGGACGTGGCACGCTACGTGGTGAGCTACATCGCCAAGAAGAACGGTTGGGCAGAGCCCAAGCTGAAGTGGCGCGAAACCCCGTCCGCACAGCGCGAGACCCTCATCAACAATGGTGAGGTCGATATGATCACCGCCACCTACTCGATCAGCGCCTCGCGCTACCGCTCGGTGGACTTCGCGGGACCATACCTGGTGACGCACCAGGCGATCCTCGTGCGCAAGAACGATCCCATCGGTGGTCTGCAAGACATGAACGCGGATACGAAGGTGTGCTCGGTGACGGGATCCACCCCGGCGCAGAAGATTAAGAAGGCGCTACCCGAGGTGCAGCTGCAGGAGTTCGATACATACTCGGCCTGCGTGGAGGCACTGTCTCGCGGCAAGGTGGATGCCCTGTCCACAGACGCCACCATTCTGGCGGGCTTTGCTCAGCAGTACCCCGGCACGATGAAGGTCGTGGAGTTGAAAAAGCCGGATGGCTCCTACTGGACGAATGAGAACTACGGCATCGGACTCGCCAAGGGTCAGCCAGAGGCCGTGAAGCAGATCAACGAGGCACTCAATGACATGTACGATTCTGGTGCCTACGTGGAGATCATCAAGCGCAACCTCGCCAACGACATCGCCCCTGGCCAAAAGCCCAAGATCGGCGATCTCTCTTTCCTTAACAAGTAGACCGACAAGCATTCTTCACGAAAGGAGGTCGCTTCCATCATGAGTACCGAATTGTGGTCCGATATGGCCCCTGACCTGTGGCCAGCATTCTGGACAACGATCAAGCTAACGTTCTGGTCCGCCCTGGGATCCATGATCCTTGGCACGATCCTCACGGCCATGCGCGTGTCCCCGGTGGGCATCCTGCGCACGATCGCGACGTTCTACATCAACACCACCCGCAATACCCCGCTGACGCTGATCGTCCTGTTCGCGTCGCTGGGACTGTACGTGAACCTCAACGTGACGTTGGCGCCACAGGGGCCGACGTTCACCACCGAGAACAACTTCCGCCTGGCGGTGTTGGCGTTCATCCTCTACACGTCGTCGTTCGTGGCGGAGTCGTTGCGCGCCGGCATCAACACCGTTCCGTTCGGCCAGGCCGAGGCGGCGCGATCGTTGGGTCTGAGCTTCATGCAGAACTTTCGTTACATCATCTTCCCCCAGGCTCTGCGCGGTGCCATCGTGCCGCTGGGCAATACGCTCATCGCGTTGACGAAGAACACCACCATTGCATCCGTCATCGGCGTGGCTGAGGCCTCACTGCTGATGAAGACGAGCGTGGAGAACCACGCCGACCAGGTGTTCGTCATCTTCGGCATCATTGCCCTGGGCTTCATTATTCTGACGCTGCCGACCGGCTTGATCTTCGGTGCAGCTGGTAAACGATTGGCGGTGAAGCGCTAATGTCCGCACGCGCAACAGTTCTCTATGACACTCCCGGCCCACGCGGGGTGCGCATCAACCGCATTCTCACCGCGGTCACCATCATCGTTGTGGTTGGCGTGCTGGCTCTGGTCGGTGCACAGCTCAACGCCAACGGCCAGTTCACCGCCGAGAAGTGGCACCCGTTCGTCACATCAGAAATGTGGACCACCTACGTGCTGCCCGGTCTGTGGGGCACCATCAAAGCGGCGGTGTTTTCGATCATCCTGGCCCTCATCATTGGTGGAGCGCTGGGGCTCGGTCGGTTGTCGCACAAGAAGTACGTGAGCGTCCCCTGCGCGGTCATCGTGGAGTTCTTCCGCTCCATCCCGGTGCTGCTGCTCATGATCTTCGCGTACCAGGTGTTCGCACTGTACGGCCTGGTGCCAACCCAATATTTGGCCTTCGCCGCGGTCGTGTTCGGCCTGACGATGTACAACGGCTCGGTGATCGCCGAGATTCTGCGCTCAGGCATTAAGTCCCTGCCGTCCGGTCAGGAGGAGGCCGCGCTGGCCCTCGGCTTGTCCCGGTCGCAGACGATGTTCCGCATTCTGCTCCCTCAGGCCGTAGCATCCATGCTTCCTGCGCTGATTTCTCAAATGGTCATCGCCTTAAAGGACTCTGCGCTGGGTTACCTCATTGGCTACGTGGAGGTTGTCCGCTCGTCGCTGCAGGCGGCATCATGGTACAAGAACTACCTCGCCGCGATGGTTGTGGTCGCGATCATCATGATCATCCTCAACTACGCACTGTCTCGTTTGGCGGAGCGTATCGAGTCTCAGCTGCGCGCCGGCCGTGCGCGTCGCAACATCGTGGCCAAGGTTCCGCACCAGAAGGATGTGGGCCTGGAGACCAAGGACGAGGTCAACGTGGATTGGCGCGACCCGTCTCACCGAGATCTTCGTAACATTACGGACTAGATCTTTTCTGGTTCCCACTTCGACGCCCTCAGGACGCTATCCTGGGATCGTCTGGGAGGCACCCTAGCTTCGCTAGCCCGGTGCCTCCCTCTTTGTATTCCGACCTCACAGTAGTGAGAGAAAGATTGAACACATGGGTAACTTTGTTGACTCTTTGACCCAGACCAACCGCGAGGCTGCCGTCCAGGACCTCACCACCTTGGCGAACGACACGGTGGAGAGCCAGTCGGGTCTCAGCGGCAAGCTGGTCAAGGGCGCCTACGCTGCAGCGAAGAAGCTGGATGCCGACATTGTGTCCAAGGGAACCGATCGTCTGCTTCCCGATATCGCACGCGAGCTGGAGCCGTACTGGGATGAGTACACGTCTCAGGGATCGGACGCTGGCAGCTTCGGGGACTTCCTCGGTCAACGGCGCGACGAAGTTGCCGAGGGCATCCTCAAGACGGCGGATAGCAAGGCAGAGAGCGTCAACAACCCCGCGGTGTCCAAGATCTACGGTCCCGTCCGCGGCAAAGTGTCCTCCATCGTGAAGGACAACATTCCAGCGCTGGGCGACACGCTGGAAAAGCACGTCTCTCCCGCCTAGCTCAGTTCTGAGATGCGGTTGTCGAGGGCCTCGCGGGCTTCCCTAACAGCCGCCCCCTCTGGGAAGCCTCGCCGCGCGGCCACGCCGGTGATGCGGCGGAGAAACTTGAGGTATTCCTGCCGATCCTTCGGGGCCCGCTTGATGGCGTGAGCCTTCTTACGGATGAGCTCGACCATGATCTGATGTTGATCGTCGTCATCGACCTGAGCGAGCGCTGCTTCGATGTGCCGTGCTGCCACGCCTTTGGCCTGAAGCTCCCGGCGGAGCACGGAAACTGATTTCTTCTGATTCATCGACCGCTGGCGAACCCACTCTCTGGCAAACACGCCATCGTCGATCATGCCGTTGTCGACACACCGCGCCACGACTGCGTCCACGAGTTCTGGGGCGTGATCATCCTCGAGTAGTCGCGTGCGCAGTTCGTGCTCCGAGCGAGGTCGATGGTTGATCAGCCGAGTCGCTTTGCGCTTGATCGGCGCCAGAGCTTCCTCTTTACCCTCATCGATAATGGGGTTGTCCCCAGCCTGGTAGTTGGCGATCGCCTCACTGAGCGCCGCGAGCTTAGCCTGCTGCTCAGACTCCTGGCCAGCCCGCTGTTCGGACGATGATGGCCTATTCATCCTCATCGTCATCGAAGCTTGGAGCCAGATCGATGGGATCATCCTCGCTGGTCGGCTGTTGATCCTCATCCTTGAGGTTGGCGTATTTACCCACCTTGAGCTCGCGCATGATGCGATCCTCGAGCTCCGATGCGATGTCGGGGTTGGACTTCAGGTATTCGCGGGCCTTCTCCTTGCCCTGGCCCAGCTGGTCACCGTCGTAGGTGAACCATGCGCCGGACTTCTTGATAATGCCGGCGTCCACGCCCAAGTCGATGATGGAGCCTTCGCGCGAGATGCCCTCGCCGTAGAGGATGTCGAACTCGGCGATCTTGAACGGCGGGGAAACCTTGTTCTTCACGACCTTGAGGCGCGTGCGGTTACCCACGACGTCCTGGCCATCCTTCAACGCCTGGATGCGGCGAATATCGCAGCGAACCGATGCGTAGAACTTCAGAGCCTTACCGCCCGTGGTGGTCTCCGGAGAGCCAAACATCACGCCGATCTTTTCGCGCAGCTGGTTAATGAAGATCGCGGTGGTGCCAGTCTGGTACAGCGCACCCGTCATCTTGCGCAGCGCCTGGCTCATCAGTCGGGCCTGCAGACCCACGTGCGAATCACCCATATCGCCGTCGATTTCGGCCTTGGGTGTCAGAGCAGCAACGGAGTCGACAACAATAATGTCGATCGCGCCAGAGCGGATCAGCATATCCGCGATCTCCAAGGCCTGCTCGCCCGTATCGGGCTGAGAAACGAGCAGCGCGTCGGTATCAACGCCGAGAGCTCGAGCATATTCCGGATCCAGCGCGTGCTCGGCGTCGATAAAGGCGGCAATACCACCGGCGCGCTGAGCTTCGGCAATGGCGTGGAGCGCCACAGTGGTCTTACCCGAGGACTCCGGACCGTATACCTCGACCACGCGACCGCGGGGAAAACCACCGATGCCCAGGGCAACGTTAATAGCAATGTTGCCACTGGGAATGGCTTGGATCGGCGGGCGCTTATCATCGCCCAAGCGCATGATCGCGCCCTTGCCAAAGTCCTTCTCGATCTGGGACATGGCCAGCTCGAGAGCCTTCGACCGATCGCCGCTAGAACCGGTGGTGGTTGTCTTCTTCTTGGGTGGCATGGATGCAGATGCTCCTTAGTAGCTCGTTGCTAGCTCGTTTTTAGCTCGTTTTTAGCTCATTGACGCAAGCGCTCGCAGTTGCTGACTGCGCAGCTTGTGCTCTAACGTTCTTCGACTGTCGTAACAGAACGGTTAGACCACATTGTTGGCGCTAACGTTCACGATCACTATGTTTAGTACCCCGATGGGACATCGCTCGTACACGACACACTATACACGAACTTCTGTTCGAAAGAACGACTATCGAATCGGTGTGTCTATGCTCAGATATCCTCGCCCAAACGTCGCTCAGCTGGAACGTCGAAATCATCGCACAGCGCTAGCCATACATCGCGGGGATCAACCCCACGTTCGATTAGGTTTTCCGCCGTATCCCCCAGCTCGCTGAGCACGTGCGTGTCGCCGATCCACGCGGAGAAGCTCGACCCGAACTCGCCGTCAACGAGCCGATCAAACTCCGTACGCCTCATAGCACTACCCCTTCACAGATTGTCGCCCAGTGGCGGGCGGATGGACCATCCTGCAGCAGCGCCGCAGTGCCCCTGCCACAGCGACACAGTGGCGCAGAGCTCTTACTCGCCACGGAGCTCGCGCATGCGCTTCGCCACGGCATCCTCCGAGGCCTGAGTGTTGGCCGGGTTAGCCTGGTTGAACTGCTGGTTGCCCTGCTCGATCGATTGCTGTGCGTTGCTTCCGCCCACAGCCTGCTGGCCTGAACCGTTCATCTCCGCACGAATCTGCTCCAAGCGGGAGTGCCCAGCCATCTGGATGCCGGCCTGCTCGACCTCCATCATGCGGCCCTGCACCGAGTTCTGGGCGAGCTCGGACTGCCCAAGCGCGTTGGCGTACCGGCGCTCAATCTTCTCGCGCACCTGATCCAAGTTCGGAGTGGAGGTGTTCGATACGGAGTTCATAGACTGCAGTGACTCCGCCACCTTCTCCTGCATCTTCGCCTGCTCGAGCTGGCTCAGCAGCTTGGTGCGCTCGGCAGCCTTTTGCTGCAGCTGCATCGCATTGCGCTCCACGGCCTGCTTGGCCTGCGCGGCCTGCTGCAACGACTGATCGTGCAGGGACTTCAAATCCTCCACGGACTGCTCAGCAGACACCAGCTGCGCGGCGAATGCCTCAGCGGCGTTCTCGTACTCCGTCGCCTTCTGGGTATCGCCCGCTGCACGAGCCTTGTCGGAGAGGTTGAGCGCCTGCTTGGTGTTGGCCTGCAGCTTTTCCACCTCGGCGAGCTGACGGTTCAGCTTCATCTCCAGCTGACGCTGGTTTCCTATGACCGCCGCGGCCTGCTGCGACAGCTCGCGGTGCTGACGCTGAGCCTCCTGGATGGCCTGTTCGATCTGGATCTTGGGGTCAGCGTTTTCCTCAATCTTGTTGTCGAACAAGGCCATGAGGTAGTGCCATGCTTTGGAAAAAGGGTTGGCCATGAGCTGTTGTGCTCCTCAAAAAAAGAATTCTGGTGGAAGGTGTGCAGCGGGCTTACGAGAGCCCCATCAATGTGGACGCTGATCAACGCGATCACCGATCAGCGTAAACACTGACATCTTAGCAATCGAGCGCGACGCCACGGCCGCTCCCGCATGCCCCATGGGGCTTAGCTGCTTGACACCGCGCGCGTAGCCATGTTGGCGGCAAGCTCGGCCGCGGCGGCGTCGAGAGCCATCATCGACGCGGCCTCCAGGATCACGGACGCGACGCTGACGCCCATCGCGTGACACACGCTCGCGAGCAGCTCGGAGGACACTTCCTTGCGTCCCCGCTCCAGCTCCGAAAGGTAGCCCGGACTGACGTTCGCAAGCGCAGCCAACTCGCGCAGCGTAAAGCCGCTTTCCCCGCGGTATTCCCGCAGTGTTGCTCCTAGCGCCTCGCGCAGCAGCGGCTCTTCTGCAGGCAAGGTGGGCGAAGGCTTCTCCGCCAGCTTCGGTCCCATTAGCATCGTTTGTTGAGTCATCATTTACTCCAACGGCTCGCCTGCTCGATTTGTTCCCAACCACCGTTATCCAACGTGGCTGTGGTGCCAGACTACCCCGTCACCGTCTCGAGAATTACTCGGAACGCAAAATCGACAGCAGCTCGGCGAATTTTCTCACGCGTCGCCGCGCCGCCCTGCTGGGAACTCTCGGCGTCGAGGATGCCTGAAACGTCCACGGCGCGATGCGTAGCAACACCCTGAAACCACACACCCACGTAGACCTCGCCGACGTCGTGACCGTCTTGAGGATCGGGGCCGGCAACTCCGGTCAATCCAACGCCGATATCAGCGCCGCATTTGTCTGCCGCCCCGCGAGCCAGCTGCTCGGCGACATCCGGATCAATCGGCCCGCGGTCACGCAGCAGTTCGTCGTCGACGCCAGCAAGGCGTGCCTTGAGCTCCGTGGCATAGACGATCAGGCCACCCCGCAGCACGGCGGAAGCACCGGGGACGCTGGCGAGCGTCGCCGCGCACAAACCAGCGGTGAGACTTTCGGCGGTGGCGACGGTGAGCGACCGGGCGCTGAGTTCGCGGACAACATCGGCAGCGGACGCCACCGCATCCCCGGAATGACCGCTCGCCTGATTCGAGTCCTGCTGGGATTCCATAACCTAGTTCGCCCGGCGGGAATCAAGGATGTACTGCACGCCGGTCACCACGGTCTGCACCACGGCGATCGCCATGACGATTCCAGCGACCCAGGTCATCACGCCACCGAACGGCAGGATGAACAGGACGACCGCCAGGGTCTGCAGGACAGTCTTGAGCTTGCCGCCCTTCGAGGCCGGTACTACATTGCCCTGCCGGGCGAGCACGAGGCGCCAGATGGTGATGCCGAGCTCGCGCACCACGATGATGGCAGTAACCCACCACCACAACTCGCCGAGGATGTTGAGGCTCACGAAGGCGCTGATCATGAGCGCCTTGTCCGCGATGGGATCCGCCAGCTTGCCGAAGTCGGTGATGACCGAGTACTTGCGGGCCAAATGGCCGTCCATTTGGTCGGTGAACATCAGCAGGATGAACACCACCAGGGCCCACCAGCGGTGGGTGAGCGCAGATCCCCCGTCGGCCCACGAACCGGAGGTTAAAATCAGCCAGAGGAAGACCGGAATGAGAACGATCCGAACCGTGGTGAGGATGTTCGGAAGGCTCGATCGCCGCACGAACCTCCCGAAGGGGGAAATCCGTCCAGTGGTCGAAGTCGTTGTCTGTGGCTGTTGCACGATGCCGATACTACTCCCCTCGCTGTGATTTATCTGTGAGGATCCCCCGCCACGAGGAAAGCCGCCTGCGGCCGGGAATGTTCACACCGGAGTTCTAAGACTGGGCGGCTTCAGATGTGGTGTTCTCCGCCTGGGAAGACTTCTCGTCGGGGTGCTCGGAGGCGTACTTCTTCTTGCCCACCGTCAGACTCAGCACAGCGGTGAGGACGAGCACACCAACGATGACGATGAGCGACATCTCGACGGGAACCTCGGGAACTGACACATGCTCACCGCCGTTGATGAACGGCAGCTTGTTTTCGTGCAACGCATGGAGCACGAGCTTCACACCGATGAAGCCCAAGATGACCGCCAAACCATAAGACAGGTAAACGAGCTTATCCAGCAGGCCGTCCAGCAGGAAGTACAGCTGGCGCAGACCCAGCAAAGCAAGGGCATTCGTGGTGAACACGATGTAGGGCTGGTTGGTGATGCCGTAGATAGCGGGGATGGAATCGAGGGCGAAGAGAACGTCGATGAAACCGATGGCCAGCAAAGCGATAAACAGCGGTGTGAGGATCAGCTTGCCCTTTTCCCGGAACCAAAGGTGGTCGGAACGGTACTCGTTGTGCACCGGGATGAACTTACGGATCATCCGCACCACCAGCATGTCCTGCGGATCGGTCTCTTCCTTGTCTGCGATCTCGTCCCACACCAGCTTGGCGGCCGTCCACAGCAGGAACAGGCCGAAGAGATAGAACACATCCGACCATGCCTGGATGACAGCAGCGCCGAGGGCGATAAAGATACCGCGGAACACCAGAGCCAGCGCGATGCCGATGAGCAACACCTTTTGCTGATACTTCCGGGGGATCTGGAAGGACGTCATGATCAGCGCGAAGATAAACAGGTTATCGACGCTCAGCGCCTTCTCGGTGACGTAGCCCGCGAAAAACTCGATGCCGTGTTGGTGCGGGTTACCGGGCTCGCCCCAGGTCAACCACAGAAACGCGCCGAAAATCACTGCGAGGACGATGTAGAACACCGACCACCACGCAGACTCTTTCAGCGTGGGTTCGTGGGGAGTTTTTACGTGCGTGTAAAAGTCGAAGATGAAAAATCCGATCACCACCACGATGGTGATGATCCACGTCAATGCATTTACTTCCATGAAGTTATGGCCCTCCGGTCTGGATATGGGGTGAACAAATAGACCGGAGGTCTCTCCCACCCCACGACAGTTCAGTGAACCGCTGGGGCCGACACGACCGGGAGCCCTCCGCGCGGGGCGGATGGACTGCCGTGCTGACGATCAGTGTCGATGGTGTAGGGATACTCCCCTCCAATGGGCATAATCCTACACCTATCAGGTGGCGGTATACCTAAAACGCGCCGCCAGCTGTGGAGGGGTTGGCGCGAACCACGCGCACTCCATCCCTGGCGCCAGCGGTGCCATCGCTGTCGCTAGCGCCGTTTCCGCCAGCGCTATCGTTGTCGAGCTCGCCGTCGCCACTGCCGTCACCGCTGCCGTCTTCGCCCATGACCTCCTTGGGCGCATCAGCGGGGTCGGCACCCTTGATCATCCACAGCATCGTCTCCAGCTCCTCAGGCTTCACCAGCACCTCACGCGCCTTGGAGCCTTCGGAGGGGCCGACCACCCCGCGGGTTTCCATCAGGTCCATTAGTCGGCCTGCCTTCGCAAAGCCGATGCGCAACTTGCGCTGCAGCATGGATGTGGAGCCGAACTGGGAGGTCACCACAAGCTCCACGGCCTGCAGCAGATCCTCGAGGTCGTTTCCGATATCCGGATCAATGTCCTTCTTCGCCTCGGCGGCTTTGTCCTCGGTCACGCCTTCGGTGTAGTTGGGTTCTGCCTGATCCTTGGCAGCCTCCACCACTGCGGAGACTTCCTCGTCCGTGACAAACGCGCCCTGGATGCGCTTCGGCTTGCCCGCGCCCTGCGGGATAAACAGGCCGTCGCCCATGCCGATGAGCTTCTCCGCACCAGCCTGATCCAGGATCACGCGGGAGTCAGTCAGCGACGACGTGGCGAAGGCCAGACGCGAAGGCACGTTCGTCTTAATCAGACCGGTGACCACGTCCACGGACGGACGCTGCGTCGCCAGCACCAGGTGGATGCCGGCAGCACGAGCCTTCTGCGTAATGCGCACGATCGAATCCTCGATCTCGCGCGGCGCGGTCATCATGAGGTCCGCCAGCTCGTCGACCACACACACGATGTAGGGGTACGGCCGGTACTCGCGCTCCGAACCCAATGGCGTGGTGATCTCCCCGGACTTCACCTTCCGGTTGAAGTCCTTGATGTGGCGCACGCGACTGGACTTCATGTCCATGTATCGCTGCTCCATCTCCTCCACCAACCATTGCAAGGCAGCGGCAGCCTTCTTCGGCTGGGTGATGATCGGCGTGATGAGGTGCGGAATCCCCTCGTAGGGCGTGAGCTCCACCATCTTCGGATCCACCAGGATCAACCGCACTTCGTCCGGGGTCGCGCGCGTGAGCAGCGAGACCAGCAGGGAGTTCACGAACGCGGACTTACCGGAGCCGGTGGAACCCGCGACCAGCAAGTGCGGCATCTTCTGGATGGAGTGGGCAACGAAATCACCCTCAATATCCTTGCCCAGGCCCACGAGCATCGGGTCGTGGTCACCGACCACGCTCGGGGCGTGCAGTACGTCGCTGAGCCGAACCATCTCGCGGTCCGAGTTGGGCACCTCGATACCCACAGCGGACTTGCCGGGGATGGGCGTGAGCAGCCGAACGTTGTCGGTGGCGGCAGCGTAAGCCAGGTTGGACTGCAGGTTCGTGATCTTCGAGACCTTCACGCCTGGCCCCAGCTCGACCTCATAGCGGGTCACTGTGGGACCACGACTGAATCCGGTCACCTGTGCATCCACGTTGAATTCCTCGAAGACGTCCGTGATCGCCTCGATCATCCGATCGTTGGCTTCGCTTCGGGTCTTCGGCGCATCGCCGGGGATGAGCAGGTCGCTGGACGGCAGCTCGTAGGTGCCCTCCGGCTCCCGAGGAGCGACCTCCGTGCTGGCTGCAGCCTTCTTTTCCTCCTCCGACTTGGGCGTGGAGGCCGGCACTGCGGACGCATCGATGCCGCTGCGGGCGATGATCGCCTGCCGCACCGCAGCCCGATCGTTGGCCGCCGGCGTGATGCGCGGCGCTGCCGAGCGTTGCGGTTGCGCGGGCTGCTGAGGCTTCTGCGGCTGCTGTGGCTGCGCCGACTGCTGCGGTTCGTCCTCGAGCAGCTCGGCCACGTCGTCCATCGGGGGCTGCTTCGGTGCGCGGCGCTTGCGTACTGGCTTCTTGTCCGCCTTTTTATCCGACGCCACACCGCTTGTCCGACCCGCAGTTTCAGGCTGGGCCTGCGGGCCACCCTGGGCTCCAAGAACCAGGGTTGCGTCCTGGTCACCGTAGTGATCAGCGCCGTTGTCCACGGGGTAGTTATCCATGGGAGTAGCGCGCGACGGGCGGCGAGTGCGCGCGCCGCGCATCTGGCGCTCGAGGTGGCGATCGACGTAGCCGTAATCATCGTCCTCCTCGTCGAGAACGCCGTCCCCAGTGCCCTCGGCAAAGTCCTCATCAGCCCCATCGCCGAGGTGACCGAAGCCCAGGAAGTTCTTCAGCGCTCCGAAGACTTGGGTAAAAGTCATGCCGGTGAGCTGCAGCGCCCCGTACACGACGGCGAGCAGCAGCAACGGAATGGCGATGTATTTGCTGAACCCGACTTCCATCGGACCGCCCACGATGGCTCCGAGCATGCCACTAGCGTGGCTGCGGCCTTCGGCGTCGGAGGGAAGACCAGCGATGATGTGGATGATCCCGAACACGGCGAGCACGATGATGCCCACGCCCAACCACAGGCGCCCGCGAGAGCGCTGGGTGGTGGTGACGCCCACCATGAGGACCCACGCGACGAAGACGAGCGCGATGGGGACGATGAACGCGCCAGCACCGATGACCCAGGTGATGGCAGATGCGACGAGGTTACCGACGGTGCCGCCGACCTTGAACCACACGGTTCCGGCCAGGACAACCGCGAGGGCGAAGACCGCGAGGGCTGCGCCGTCCCGCTCGCCGCCGAGGCGGATGGCCTCTGGGGCGTCGGCAGAATCGTCGTCGTGAGTCGGTTCGTCCCCGTCATCGGCACCGGAGTTCGACGGACGGGGATCGTAATTGGGATCGGCAGCGGGCTTGCGTCGGCGCTTCCGTCCCGAGCCACCACCAGCACTGCCCGAGCCACCGCGCGTGTTGAGCTGCGTGGTGGGGGCGTCCATGAGCTCGGCGACGTCGTCGTAGGCGTCGCCGTAGCCGTCGTTGTAACCGTCCGGAGCTCCTGCGGCACCGCGGCTCGGGCGGAACATTTTGCGGGTCAGGCTGCCGATACCGCGCGCTGCTCCGCCAAAGGCAGAGCCCAGCGAGGAGCCGACGGGCTTGAACGCGCTACCGGTCCTCTCGAAGTCGTCATACCCCGCTGCAGCCCTTCGGGTCTGCGGGCGCGACGACGTGCCCGAGGAGTAGCTCTTCGTGTGACCTTGCCCTCGGGATCCTGACGTGCGCGTGCGACTAGAGACAGACATGGGTCTAGCTTAACCGGACAAGCCACATTGGTCACATGTGCAACACGCGTTTCAGGTAAAGATTTTTTAGCGGCAGAGCGTCTAGGCTACACGCTTGACTACGCCGTCCTTGGCTCCAGGCTCGGACTCGGTGATCTCCACCTGAGCTGCATCGTCACGCCCGAACAGCCACAGCAGGAGCTCGCCGGCTTCGCCGGCCACTCGGACCTCAGCGGAGGCGTTAGCACCTGCGCGGTGGACGGGATTGCTGGCTGATGGCGTCGACGAGGAAGAGGAGGAAGACGACGAGGAAGAGGCAGCGTCGGTGCGCTCCAGAATGACATGCACGGTGCTATCCCGCAGGAAGAACCGGGAGACCTGACGCACAACCTTCCACAGCTCGTCGCGCTCCTCGGCGGGGAGGTCACGCGGGGTGTACTCCCCTCCCCCACGACGGGCATCCTCGTGGTGAACGAAGTTCTCCGCCGCGTTGATGAACTTGTCGCCCAGGCGCATGGGGTTCCACACGGGAGGGCCGCTGCGGTAAGCCTCGACCAATTCGGCGTAGGGCTTCTTCTCGTATTCGGCAGTCTTCTTGTCCAGGTGACCGGACAACGATGAGATGAACATGCCCGCGGTGGCGTCCGGGCGGTACTCGCGCAGGACGAGGTGTACGGCGAGGTCGCGGGTATTCCAGCCCTCGCACAGGGTCGGCTTGTCCGGGCCGAGGGACAGCAAAAGGTCCGCCAGCTGCTGCCGCTCACGCTGAGCGGTCGTTGCTGAACGGACCGAAGGGGTGCCTGGTGAATTATGGCCGTTGTGTCGATTATCAGAAGTCATAATCACCAGACTAGCGGAGGATTAAACGGAGGGTCGTGACTCCTCTTCGTCCAGCTCCTCCACGATCTCGCTGGTCATCGGAACCACGGTGGGAACGATGAACGGCTTGCGCTTCCACTTGTCGGAAATGAGCTTTCCGACCTTGCGGCGGATGGCCTGAGCCATGCGATACGGGTCGTTCTCGCCCTCGCCCGCGAGGTCCAGCATTACGTTATCCACCATCTCGCGGATCTCGTTGAGCATGTCACGCGCATCGTCGGAGAAGCCCTTGGCCTGCACGGAGGGAGCCTCCAGTGGGCGACCGGTGCGGTTGTCGATGACAACCGTCACGGAGATCAGGCCTCCCTCGGACATGGCGGTGCGGTCCTCGAGCACCTCGGAGTCGATATCGCCCATGCGGACGCCGTCGACGTAGAGGTTACCGACCGTCACCTGGCCCACAACCTTGGCGTGTCCATCGACGAGGTCCACGACCACGCCGTTTTGCGCCAGCGGGATGTTGTTCGGGTTCACGCCGGTGCTGATGGCCAGCTCCTTGTTGGCGCGCAGGTGGCGCCACTCGCCGTGAACCGGCATGGCGTTGCGCGGGCGGGCTGCGTTGTAGAGGAACAACAGCTCACCGGAGTAGCCATGGCCGGAGGTGTGCACCTTGGCATCGCGGCCGGTGATCACGGTTGCGCCGATCTGGGCGAGCATGTTGATCACGCCGAACACTGCCTCTTCGTTGCCGGGGACCAGCGAGGAGGACAGGATGATGAGGTCACCATCGCGGACGGTGATCTGGCGGTGCTCGCGGCGGGCCATGCGGGACAGGGCTGCCATCGGCTCACCCTGGGTACCGGTGGTGATGAGAACCACCTTGTGCGGGGCCATCTTCGCGGCCTCGTCCATGGTCACCACGGTGCCACGGGGCGCGTTGAGGTAGCCCATGCGCTCGGCGATCTCCATGTTGCGGATCATCGAGCGGCCGTTGAAGGCCACCTTGCGCCCGGCCGCCACGGCCGCATCCACGGCGGACTGCACGCGGGAGACGTTCGAGGCGAAGGACGCGATGATGACGCGCTGCTTGGCATCGCGCACGAGGCGCTTGAGGGTCGGGGCGATGTCTGCCTCGGAACCGGACACGCCGGGGGTGGTGGCGTTCGTCGAGTCACAGAGGAACAGGTCGATGCCCTCGTCACCGAAGCGAGACAGTGCCGGCAGGTCGGTCGGGCGACCGTCCAGCGGGGTCTGGTCCAGCTTGATGTCGCCGGTGTGGACCACCAGGCCAGCGCCGGTCTTCAGGGCGATGCCCAGGCAGTCCGGGATGGAGTGGTTGACGGCGAAGAAGCGGATATCGAACGGTCCACGGTTTTCGTGGGAGTTCTCATCGACCTCGATCAGCTTGGGGCGCTGACGGTGCTCCTGGGTCTTCGCGGCAATAAGTGCGCAGGTGAAGCGCGAGGCGATGATCGGGATATCCGCGCGCTGCTTGAGCATCCACGGGATAGCGCCGATGTGGTCCTCGTGACCGTGGGTGACCACGAGGGCCTCCACGCGATCCCACTTGTCATCCAGGTAGCTGAAGTCAGGCAGGATCAGGTCCACACCCGGCTCGCCGGAGCTGGGGAACAGCACGCCGCAGTCGATGATGAGCAGTCGGCCGTCGTACTCGAAGACGGTCATGTTGCGACCGATCTCGGAGATACCGCCGAGCGCGACGATGCGCAGGCCGCCCTTCGGAGCCTTCGGCGGCTTGGGCAGGCGCTGGGTCAGATCCGCGCCCTGCATGGCCTTGAGCGCGCCCTTGCGGCGATCGTTGCCGCCGCGGTTGTTGTTCTTGCTGCCGCGGTTGTTGGAATTATTGCGGCCACGGTTGTTGCCGCCACCATTTCCGCCGTTGCCGTTGTTCTGGCCGCCGCGGTTGTTGTTGCCGTTGTTCTGGCCGCCGTTGCCGTTACTACCGTTATTGCCGCCGTTGCGGCCACGGCCACGGGAGCGACGGTTGCGGCTGCGGTTGCCACCGCCGTTGCCGCCATTACCGCCGTTGCCACCGTCATTGTGGTTGGCGTTGTGGTTGCTACCGTTGTCGGCGTTGTCGCCGCCCTGGGCACCATCGTTGGCGCGGGCAGCGGCGCCGCCGTCGTTGAACACGGTTGCCACGTCGGAGTGCGAGGGCGCGCCGTTGCCGCCGTTGCCGTTATTTCCGTTGTTGCCTGCTTCTGCAGATGCGGCAGTTTCCGCGCTCGGCGGAGCCGCCTTCCGGGTGACCTTACGGCCCCGGGATCGTTGTTCAGTCATACTTTCCCTATACCCCTGCGTCCTGCAGGTCTTGTGCCAGCTGATCCATCTCAGCGGCGGTTGGTTCAATAATGGGAAGACGCGGGGATCCCACGTCAATTCCTCGAAGTTTCAGTGCAGCCTTCGCAAATGTCACGCCCCCGAGACGCGCCTGTGCCTTCTGCAATGGCTGCAGCGCCACCGCGATGCTCCGGGCCTTCGCAATATCTCCCGCGTCGTACGCGTCGCGCAGGTCCCGCAGTTGCTGGGAAGCCACGTGACCGATGACCGAGATGAAGCCGGTGGCGCCGATCGCCAGGAATGGAAGGTTCAGCGGATCGTCGCCGGAGAACCAGGCCAGATCGGTGTGCTCGATCAGTTCCATGGCTGCGAACAGGTCACCCTTGGCGTCCTTGACAGCCTGGATATTCGGGTGTGCGGACAGCCGGCGGATCGTGTCGGCCTCAATGGGCACGACGGATCGCGAGGGAATGTCGTAGAGGCACACGGGAATGTCCACGTTGTCAGCGACGGTGGTGAAGTGCTGGTACAGCCCTTCCTGGTTGGGACGGGAGTAGTACGGAGTCACCACGAGCAGTGAATCGGCACCGGCATCCTGGGATGCGCGAGACAGTTCCACGGCTGCGGCCGTGTCGTAGGAACCACTTCCGGCGATCAGCTTGATCCGGTCGCCGAGTTCCGCACGCACAGCTTTGAGCAGGTCCAACTTCTCGGTCACACCCGTGGTGGGTGATTCGCCGGTGGTGCCGGCGAGAACCAGAGAGTCACAGCCCTTGTCCGCCAGGTGCCCCGCGAGCGAGACGCCGGTATCCAAGTCGACGGTTCCGTCCTTCTTGAAGGGCGTGACCATCGCAAGAGAAACTGTGCCGAAGTGCTCGGCTCCCCTTGTTGCTGCATTACCTGTACTCATGACTACCCAGGTTACCTTCCTGCCCGCGATTTGGGCGTATTTGGGCTATCGTTTGCTCCGTTTGTTCCGTTTGCTCACAGTATGTGTGCAATTGTCGGCTAGCTCGGTTGTGTGGAGCCATTTTTTATTCGACGCCACCAGCCTCACCGGCCCTGGAGTCCGCTACATGTCGCTGACGTAGGGGCTGGTTGCCATTTCCCCGCCATCGACGAGCGGCGTGATGGAGAAATCGTCGAAGACCGTCGGCGCGATGCGTTGCAGGTGGCGCAGGCACGTGACCGCGACCGTGCGGATCTCCGGATCTGCGTGTTCTGCTGCTCGCATGGCGATGAAGTGCCGCCAGCTGCGGAAGTTTCCGCTCATGACGAAGCGCGTTTCCGTGCAGTTGGGCAATGCCGCACGTGCGGCCTGCCGGGCCTGCTTGTTCCGCATGACCACGTGGGAGTGTCCGTCGAGCGTGGAGGTCACGCCCTCTAGGATCTCCTCGTAGGCCTGGTAGGCAACATCCGCGGATTGGAGAAACAGCTCGGTGAGTTTCTCGTCTTCTCGGATGGCCTGGGGAATCACTACGCGCGCTTCTTCGGCCGGCACGTAGCGCTGCGACAGCTGGCTGAAGCTGAAGTGCCGGTGGCGCATGATTTCATGCCCGCACGAGCGTGACACTCCGCGCAGGTACATCGTGGCGCTGGCGTGTTCGAGCAGCGTAGTGTGTCCGACGTCCATAACGTGGCGCACGTACGCCGCGTTCGTAGCCGTGTGGGGGTTGGGTTTGTCCCACGTTTCGTAGCATGCTCGCCCGGCGAACTCGACGAGCGCAGCGCCGTCCTCGGCGTCTGTGCTCCACGGTACGTCGGCGGGCGGATCGAAGGTTGTGTGACCGATGAGGTCAACCTGCAATTCCGCAATGGTGGCCATGGCTACTTGTTCTCCAGGCCGAGGAACTTCTCCAGACCGATGGTGAGGCCGGGGTTGTCAGCGATCTTGTCGATGCCGACGAGCACGCCGGGGACGAAGGATTCGCGGTCATAGGAATCCTGCTTGATCGTCAGCGACTGGCCGCGGGTGCCGAAGATGACTTGTTCGTGAGCCACCATGCCGGTCATGCGGACCGCGTGCACCTTCACACCGTCGACATCTGCGCCGCGGGCGCCGTCGAGGGTCTGCTCGGTTGCGTCCGGCTGCTCCCCCATGTTGGCGGCTTCGCGGGCGCGGGCGATGCCCTCTGCGGTGTGCACTGCGGTGCCGGAGGGGGCGTCCTTCTTATTCGGGTGGTGCAGCTCGATAACCTCGGCGGACTCGAAGAACGGTGCTGCCATTTCGGCGAACTTCATGGTCAGCACGGCGGAGATTGCGAAGTTCGGGGCCACCAGCACGCCGGTGCCCTCGGACTTGTCCAGCCATTCCCGGACGGTGTTGTAGCGCTCTTCGGTCCAGCCGGTCGTGCCCACCACGGCGTGGATGCCGTGGCTGATGCAGAACTCGAGGTTATCCATCACGGCATCCGGGACGGTGAAGTCAACGACCACCTCCACGCCGTTGTCGACGAGTACCTGGAGATCGTCGCCGTGATCAACGGCAGCGGCTAGTTCAAGGCCTTCTTCCTCTTTCACCGCGGCGACGATGGCGGTGCCAACGCGACCGTGTGCGCCAAGTACGCCAACCTTTGTGGCCTGGGAACCCATGGGCTAAAACTCCTCTAAACGTGTGAATATGTGCAGTTACTAGTGCTAATTGGCAGTGTGCATGCGATACATGCGGTGCATGCGGTGCATTCGCGCGCCTGTGCAAACATGTACCTACACGTGCATACCTGTGCCCGCTATTGTGCAACAAAAGGGCGAGCCATCACCTGGATGACTCGCCCTCATTGTCTCACTAGTCCTCGTCGACGAGAACCAGGGAGATCTTTCCGCGGTTGTCGATATCTGCGATCTCAACCTGGATCTTGTCTCCCACGGAGACCTCGTCCTCAACGCGCTCGATGCGGCGGTCGCCGCCGAGGTTCGAGATGTGAATCAGGCCGTCCTTGCCCGGAACCAGCGATACGAAGGCACCGAAGGCGGTGGTCTTCACCACGGTGCCCAGGAAGCGGTCGCCAACCTTGGGCATCTGTGGGTTGGCGATGGCGTTGATCTTCTCAATCGCTGCATCTGCGGCGGGGCCACCCACAGCGGAGATGAACACGGTGCCGTCATCCTCGATGGAGATGTTGGCGCCGGTCTCCTCCGTGATCTGGTTGATGGTCTTGCCCTTGGGCCCGATAACCTCACCGATCTTGGCCTGGGGAATGGTCACGGTGGTGATGCGCGGTGCGAACTCGCTCATGTCGTCCGGAGAGTCGATGGCATCTGCCATGAGGGACAGGATCTCCAGGCGAGCGGTGCGAGCCTGGCCGAGGGCCTCGCTGAGCACGTCGGAGGGGATGCCGTCGAGCTTGGTATCCAGCTGCAGTGCGGTCACGAAGTCCTCGGTACCGGCAACCTTGAAGTCCATGTCACCGAAGGCATCCTCGGCGCCGAGGATATCGGTCAAGGTGACGTACTTGTCCTTGTTACCGACCTTGCCGGTCACCAGACCCATGGCGATGCCGGCGACAGGTGCCTTGAGTGGCACACCGGCGTTGTACAGGCTCAGCGTGGAGGCGCACACGGACCCCATCGAGGTGGAGCCGTTAGATCCCAGCGCCTCGGAGACCTGGCGGATGGTGTACGGGAAGTCCTCGCGGGAGGGAATGACCGGGGTCAGGGCACGCTCGGCAAGAGCACCGTGGCCGATCTCGCGGCGCTTCGGGGAGCCCACACGACCGGTCTCTCCGGTTGAGTACGGCGGGAAGTTGTAGTGGTGGATGTAGCGCTTGGAGGTCTCCGGACCCAGGGAATCGAGCTGCTGCTCCATCTTCAGGGTGTCCAGCGTGGTCACGCCCAGGATCTGGGTCTCGCCGCGCTCGAACAGTGCGGAGCCGTGGGCACGCGGAACCATCTGCACCACGATGCCGAGGTCGCGAATGGTGGTGTGATCGCGGCCGTCGATGCGGAAGCCATCTTCGAGGATGCGCTTGCGAACCAGGTTGCGGGTCACGTCATTGTGGGCAGCACGGATTTCCGCTTCACGCTCGGGGAACTCGTCAAGCAGGTTGTCCACGGTTTCCTGCATGTTGTTCGCCAGTGCTTCGTCACGCTCTTGCTTGTCGGCGATGGACATGATGTCGGCCAGCGTGTCCTCGGTCTCGGACTCAACGGCGGACAGTACGTCTTCGCCGAAGGGCGGGTAGAGGTCGAAGCTGCGGGCCTCGGCGTCTACGGCGTCGGTCAGTGCCTTCTGAGCCTCGCACAAGGTGGCGATGAACGGCTTGGCTGCTTCGATGCCCTCGGCCACCACGGCTTCGGTGGGAGCCGGCGCGCCCTCGGCGATGCGCTCTACAACGTTTTCCGTTGCGCCAGCTTCTACCATCATGACGGCCACGTTGGGCTGCTGGGAAGCCTTGCCGCGGCCACGTCCGCGACCGCGGGAGTGCTTGGCGGAGGAGGCGTCGTTTTCATCGGTCACGCGGCCTGCCACCACGAGCTCGAAGACGGACTGCTCCTGCTGCTCGCGGGTCGGGAAGGCAACCCACTGGCCCTTCTTGTGCTTGTCGTCAGCAACCAGCGCCATGCGAACGCCACCGACAGGACCGGAGACAGGAAGGCCGGAGAGCTGGGTGGAGGCGGATGCAGCGTTGATCGCAACTACGTCATACATATCCTGCGGGTCGGCGGACATGACGGTCACGATGACCTGAACCTCGTTGCGCAGGCCCTTCACGAAGGTGGGGCGCAGCGGACGGTCGATGAGGCGGGCGGCCAGGATGGCGTCCGTGCCCGGGCGGCCTTCGCGGCGGAAGAAACTGCCGGGGATGCGACCAGCTGCGTACATGCGTTCTTCCACGTCCACGGTCAGCGGGAAGAAGTCGATGCCCTCACGCGGGTTGCGGGAGGCGGTGGTGGTGGACAGGAGCATGGTGTCCTCGTCCAGGTAGGCAGTCACTGCGCCGTCAGCCTGACGGGCCAGCAGGCCGGTTTCGAAGCGGATGGTGCGGGTACCGAAGTCGCCATTGTCGATGGTGGCGGCTGCTTCCCACACTCCAGCGTCGGGATCAATAAGTTCAGCGGTGATCTTCGAGTTTTTCTGACTCATAACGGGTGCGATGAATCGCCTTTCTGCGCGCTCCGCGGAGCTCGCTTCACGTCTTCCCCTCGCCTCTCAGCCATCCAGGTCGTCGATGCCGGTGCTGAAGCGTTTGTAGCGAAGGTATTTAAGAGATGTTGTGCGGTTTTTACCAGCAGCAATCCTACCACGCTTGCCCCCTCTCGCCCCTGACTGGACGAGCCCTCAACAGTTCTGAAAACACAATCGACTACTTGTGTTTTCTGCACAGCATCCCCACCTTTCCTTAACGTCGGCGTGGGTGAGCTTGGCCAATCGGACACATCCCATCGGTGGAGACTCCCCCGCAGACAATCATCCGCTCTCCACCATTTTTGCTGTTCAACGCTAAATCTTCCGGTTCTCCCTGGCGAATTTTTTCCCCTTTCGGTGTAACACTTGTCGACCGATCCTAAGAAAAATCCTGATCGTCTCCCCCGCTGCACACGTGCGGGTAGCCTGTGCTGCACATCACAAATTTGTGGACTCGCCATCGGAGGTTATCGCCGTGACTTCTTCCGCGCAGCAGGGGTTTCATGTACCTGTGGCGCGATCACGCCCGCCCGCGCCCGTCCGCAACGAGGTCCACCGCGATCGGATCCTCAACCGGCTTTTGTCGGACGATCCACCGCTCATCGTCGTCACCGCCCCGGCCGGGTACGGCAAGTCCACCTTGGCGGCACAATGGCTCAAGCGACGAGAGCACACCGCGCAGCCGCACCCCACCTCCGTCACCGCCTGGATGGGTGTGGGCGAAGACGACAACGCACCCATCCGGTTCATGTCCCACCTCATCGAGGTCATCGACTCCGCCATCCCCGGCTGCGCGGAACATCTCGGCGCCGCCCTCGAAGAGCACACCGATGACATCGCCCGCTGGGGCCTGCCGCCCATTGTCGATTGGATTCATCAGTCTGAAGCCAACCTGTCTCTCGTCTTCGATGACTGGCACCTCATTAAGGAACCGCGTTGCCAGGAGATCCTGCAATGGCTCGTCGATCACCCTTGCGAGCAAGTCACCATCCTCATCACCTCCCGGCAGCGCATCCCGCTGCCCTTGCGTAAATTGAAGCTGGACGGACGCCTTCGCGAAGTCGGTGCGGCAAGCCTGCGCTTCGACCCCGAGGAGCTCGCAGAATTCGTTCACGACTCCCCCGCCACACGCTTTGATTCCGCCGCTCGCGCCCGCCTTTTGGAAGCCACCGATGGTTGGGTGGCTGGGCTCCAGCTAGCCCTGTTGGCGTACCAGGATGCCCAAGACACCGACGAGTTCCTCGACATGCTCGCCACCGCTCCCGGCGAGGTGTCCACGTATCTTGCCGAGGTGGTCTTCGACGGCCTGCCGCCAGATCTGCTCGAGATACTCCACGTCATCTCCGTCCCAGAGCGGATTAACGCTGAGTTCGTCAACGCACTTACAGGCCGAAGCGACGGCTCTCTATTGCTCTCCGACATCTCCCGGCGCAACCTGTTTCTCCAAGCCATTGATGACAACTCTGAGTGGTACCGCTTCCACCACATGTTCGCCGCTACCCTGCGCCGACGCTTCGCCGTGGTGGATCCCCAACGGCTCCACGACACGCGCATCGCCGCCGCGCAGTGGCTCAGCGCCCACAATCAACCATTTGATGCCGTCCATCAGGCCAACAAGGCCCCGGACCCCGAGCTCGCCATCGACATCGTCCGCACCCACGCCATGAACCTCGTGGAACACTCCCGCATGTCCTCGCTCATCGCGCTGTGCGAGCTCGTCCCCGCCCACGTCCGCGAGTCGGATACGGAACTGCAGCTCGCGCTCGCGTGGGCCAATTGCCTGCTCCACCGAGCTGCGGACGCCCAGTATTTCCTCGACCTCATGTCCCAGGAGGGCTTCTCCCAATCCCAAAGCATCGAGGCCTCCGTCATCCAGGCCTGCATCGACATGTACGCCGATGCCGTAGAGGACATCGCCCCCATGCAGGATGTCTGCTTCCCTTACGCGGATTCCCTGCGCCCGTGGGTGGTGTCCGTCGCCGCGAATATTGCCACGTTCGTGCACCTCCGCGCCGGGGATTCGGTCGGGGCGCTCAAGGTGCAGCGCTGGGCGCACCCCTATCACCGCGCGACCACCGGGCCGTTCTCAGTGGTCTACGGCCTGCTCTACAGCGCCCTCGCTCACCGCGACGCCAACGACGTCACCCGCGCCCAGAGCTACGCCCTCCATGGCTACGAAGTGGCCTGCAGCCAAGCCGGTTCGTATTCCCACGCCGCACGCCTCGCTGGCGCCGTTGTCGCCTCCCTCACCTACGCCCGCAAGGACTTCACCGTCCACGGCCCGGGTGAGTGGTACGACGTGGAGAAGCTTTGCCGCAACTACTGCGAGCTGCGCACCGAGGGCGGCGTGGTCGATTTCATGATCGCCGGTTACCTCACGCTTTCTCGCTATTACGCCGACCGCAACCGCCTCGACGACGCCAATGCTGTGCTTGACCAAGCTCTCCAGGTGGCACACAAGCTGCGACTGCACCGCCTCGCCACCCACGTGCACCTCGAACGCACGCTACTGCCCGACCCATCCGCGCTCCAGGCTGATGCTGCCCCCGCCTATCCCTTCAGCGCCGAGGACTCCGGTCAGTCCCCTGGGCTGGCTGGGGATGGGGATGCTGGTGGCGTCGACCGTGAACAAGAACCTTCGATATCCGACGCCGCAACGGACGACACCGAGTACGTGGAACTGAGCGACCGCGAAATCGAGATCCTCGCGCTGGTGCGCCAGGGGCTGAGTAACCGCGATATTGCCCGCAGGATCAGGCTCGGGGTGAACACGGTGAAGTGGTATCTGAAGAACCTGTTCGTGAAGTTCGATGTGTCCCGGCGCGATGACTGCGTGCGTGCGGCGGAGGATGCAGGCTTCGATCTAGATGGCCACGCATAGGCTAACCCCCGGGCGGCGACGGTGCTGAGTGGCTGTCGCTGCTCGGGGGTTAGAGGGGGGGTTAGAGGGGGGTTAGAGGTGCGGGGTTAGTTGGAGCGCTCCGGGATATCGATGCCGACCCACTCCTTGTAGAAGGTGTCGATATCCGGCTCGAAGTCGCGGATCACCGGGTACCACGGCACCGGGGCCTCCACCTCGAGGAGGTCGCCGGAGGTGGGGTCGATGTACTCGCGGATGACCTGCCAGTCCGTGGACGGGGCCATGAGCCGCGGGTAGATCTCCTCCATGTCCGCGGCGGTCTCACGGACGCGGATGAGGGCGTGCATCTTCCAGTTTTCGTTCCAGTCGCAGAACACGTGGCCGGACCATGACTTGATGACCCAACGCTTGTCGTCTGGCTGCTGGACGATGAAGAGCTTGGGGCCCAGGGGAAGCACGATCTTGTCGTCCCAGGGGACCTGCTCTTGGAGGATCTCCAGGTACATCGGGAAGCGCTCAATGTCCTTCGGAGAGCTGAGCATCTGCTGGTAGGTATCGTCGTCGATCTTGCCGTTGACGAGGTCCCTGACCTTTTCCTTGGTGTAAGCCATTGGTCTAGTCTCCTTGTGAGTAGTGGCTTGGGGTGGTGGCGCTGGTGGGGGTTTACTCTTCGACGAACTTCACCATGTGGACGTCCGGCAGTTCGGAGATGTCCATGGCGCGATCGCGGCCGAAGCTTGGCACCGGCAGATCTTCTTCCAGCAGGTCCCAGTCCTCCGGGATGTCCCAGAAGTCGCGGAACTCCTTACGGAAGCGTTGGCCGAGCTTGAACGACTGGGCGTACATGAGCTGGACCGGGATGGCGGCCTTCTTGTCGATGATGCGCTGACGCTCTTCCTTCATCCACTCGGAAACCGGCTTGGCCTTGGCGAGGCGGTCCTTGCGGATGTCCTCGCGCAGCTTCTCGGTGCCGGACTCGTCGAGTTCCCACACGCCGTCATTCTCGGTGGCCTTGACGCCGTAGACCGTTTCGACCAGGCGGGGCAGAACGTATCCGCCGTTCATGTCGTCGATCACGGCCTGCGGGTCACGCTCGAGCGGGTCGCCGTAACCGGGGCCGCCGCGCATGTAGTTGAGGTAGAGGTCGTAGTCCTTGAAGGCTTCCTCAGTGGTGACGGCCTGCTTGTCGCGCTTGATCTGCGCGTCCGGGATGAGGGCGTCGTACTTCGGGTTCTCCGGATCGGTGTCGCCACCGATCGGAATCTCCGCGCCGCTTTCGATGAGCTCCTTGAGGTTGGTGTCGTGGGCGGCGAAGCGGTAGCCGGAAGCTGCCGGGTAGCCACCCATGAGGCCCCAGTCGGAGGTGATGTTGGAGTTGCCCATGAAGAACATGGTCCAGTCCTTGGCGTTGTAGACCAGGCGGAGCGACTCGAAGCCACAGCCGCCGCGGTACTTGCCTGCACCACCGGAGCCGGCCTTGATCTGGCGGCCGAGGTAGACCAGGGGCTCGGCGAGCTCCCAGATCTCCATGTCGCCCATATCGCCTTCCGGGTTCCACATGGCCGCTGCGTGGGAGATGCCATCGCGGGTGGCGGAGGCGCCCACTCCGTTGGCTGCACACTCGAACGAGTTCACGGCGTGGATCTCGTCGTACTGGTTGAAGCCGCCGCCTTGCAGCCAGTTGGAGGTGTTGGCATTTCCGGAGTTGACTTCCTCGAGGTAGCCGCGGCCGGTGTAGGCGCGGGAGAGACCGCGCCACAGTGCGGACCAGGCGGAGACCATGAAGTGCCAGGAGTAGGCGAAGGCTACGCGCCGATCGTTCGGGTTTGTCCATGTGCCCTTGGGTAGGCGGAACTCGGTGCCGTAGGCCGCGCCGTCGTTGATCATCTCGGAGGGGATCAACGTTTGGGTCATCATCACCCAGATGCCGGAGGTGAAGCTCACCGGGTTCGCGTTGAAGGTGTGCCAGCCCCAGCGGGAGGCTCCCTCAAAGTCGATCTTCCAGGTGGCATCCGAGCGGATGGTGATCTCGGAGGGCGCGTGCATGATCGTGTCGACCTTGGCGAAGTCCGAGGGCAGGCGCACGTCTTCGTGGCTGAAGGGCACATCCACGAAGGCGGTTTGGCGGTAGGTGCCCGGAATGGTCATCGCCTTGATGCGGTTCTGCAGGCCCTCGCGGCCGTGCTCGACGGACTCGTAGGCGAACTTCCAGTAGGCGTCCAGGCCCTCGGATTCGATGACGTCGTACACGAGGTCGCGGATCATGTGGCAACCGGCGATGCGGGTGCGCTCGTCGAGCATCCAGTAGCGGGTGGTGCGGACCATGCGCTGGGACTCGTGGAGCCAGTCGCGCCACAGGGTGTCGTTGGAGCCGATCTTGCGGCAGGTGATGGAGTAACCGTCACCGAAGCGCTGAACCTGGCCGGTGGACATGGAGCCCGGGCCCACCGAGCCGGTGTCGATCACGTGGGTCACGCCGCCGACCCAGCCGATGAGCTTGCCTTCCCAGAAGATGGGCACCAGGGTGTGCACGTCACAGGGGTGCACGTTGCCGGTGAGGCAGTCGTTGTTGCAGAAAATATCGCCATCTTCCACGCCTGGGTTATCTTCCCAGTTGTTCTCGATCATGTACTTGATGGCCGCGCCCATCGTGCCCACGTGGATGATGATGCCGGTGGAGGTCAGGATCGAGTCGCCGCAGGCGTTGTAGAGGGTGAAGCAGAGCTCACCTTCCTGCTCCACGATGGGGGATGCTGCGATCTTCTTGGAGGTTTCGCGAGCGTCCACCAGGCCGGCGCGGAGGCGGGAGAAGATCTTGTTGTACTGGATTGGGCTGGAGGCGCGGAGGTCCTTGTCCTTCAGGCCTGCGTAGTGGCCCGTGGAGCGGGTCGCTTCCATGATCCGGTCGCGGTGAGCCTTGAGGGTCTCACCTCCGTAGACGATGCCTTCTTTGGGCCCGGAGTCCACGGAGTTGTCGGCAGGAGTGCCAATTGTGGTGGTCATGAGTGTCTTTCCTTCCCTTGGGGGTCCCTAGAGGTAGGGGCTTAGACTTCCTTGAGGTGGAAGATCCGGTGCTTGTCGAGGTAGGTTTCGAAGCCATCGGGGACCACGAAGGTGGTGGCATCGGACTCGATGATGGCGGGACCGGTGATCTCGTTGCCTGGCAGCAGCGATTCCATCTGGTACAGCTGCGCTTCCTTCCACTCGCCCTTGCGGTAGAAGCGGCGCGTGCCCAGGCGGGACTCCTCTGGCGGCTCTTTGCCTTGGAGTTCCTCTTCCGGAATCTGCGGCTTGGGGATGTCCACCTTGCCGCGCAGGATGGCGCCGGTCACCGAGTAGCCGAGCTCTGGGGAGCGGGCGGAGGCTGCGTAGACGCGGCCGTAGGTGTCGTTGAAGGTGTCCACCAAGGCGTCCCAGTCTTCGGCGCTGGAGGCCTTCGAGATGGGAGACTCGATTTCCAGGTCGTTGAGCTGGCCGCGGTACTGCATGCGGTAGCCGGGGATGAGGGTCACGTCCTCGGCCTTGTAGCCGTTGAGCTCGAATTCCTCAAGGACCTTCTCGGTGAGCTCTGACCAGGCGTCCTGGAGAACCTTCGCGTTGGCAGCCTTCTCGTCGTCGGCTGCATCCTCATCGATGTTGAGGTCGAGGGACTTGTCGTAGCGGTACTCGAAGTCTGCGGATGCGCATCCGAAGGCGGAGAAGCCAGCGGCCCAGGCGGGAACGAGGGTGTCCTGGAAGCCCAGGCCCTCGGTGTAGCCGTAGGTGTGTACCGGGCCGGCACCGCCGTAGGAGAAGCAGACGAAGCTCTCTGGCGAGTAGCCCTTGCCGGAGACCAGGGACTTCACGTAGTCGCGAAGTTCGGTATCGAGAATCTCGATCACGCCGGAGGCGGCTTCCTCCACGCTGAGGCCCAGTGGATCGGCGATCTGCTCCTTGATGGCGTTGCGTGCGCGGTCGACGTCGAGAGTGATAAGACCGCCAAGGAAGTTATCCGGGTTCAGGTATCCCAGCACCACGTGGCAGTCGGAGACCGTGACGGTATCGATGCCGGAATCAGCCCAGCACACGCCCACGCGGTAGCCGGCGGAATCCGGACCCAGCTTGATGGCCTTGGTGTAGGGATCGAGGCGCACCATGGAACCAGCACCGGCGCCGACGGAGTCCATGCCGACCAGCGGCAGGGACAGCACCAGGCGGGCCATGTCGGGGTCGTTATGGATTGACAGCTCGCCTCGGGTGATGAGAGCCACGTCGAAGCTCGTACCGCCGATGTCGGAGCAGACGATGTTGTCGTAGCCCAGCGTCTCGCCGAGATACTTCGCACCGATCACACCGCCGATTGGTCCGGACACGATGGTGCGAGCCAGCTCGCGGGCCTTCCAAGAGATGGTGCCGCCGTGGGTGGCCATCACGCGGGTGTCGAACTTGGCGCCGTGCTCGCGGAAGGCGTTGGAGATCTTCTTCAGCGTCTGCCGCGAGGGCTCTGCTGCATAGGCCTCCAGCACGGTGGTGTTGGTGCGGTGGCTTTCCTTACGCACCGGATAGTAGTCGGCGGAGGCGAAGACTGGGATCTTCTTTCCGGACTTTTCTACTTCTTCCAGCACGATGTCGCGGACGCGGCGCTCGTGCTCGGGGTTCTTGTAGGAGTGCAGGAGGGAAATCGCGATGCCTTCAACGTCGGCTTCGATGAGTTCCTGGGCTGCTTGGCGGGCAGTGTCCTCGCGGAGCGGGATCACCACGGTGCCGAACATGTCAACGCGCTCCACAACGCCTCGGGTAAGGTCGCGTGGCACGAGCGGTTCGTCGTACCAGTGCGTGTTGATGTGGATGCGGTCGGGGTAGGCCAGGCCGAGGTGGGACTGGATTGCTCGGCCCATGCGGTGGAAATCTTCCATTCCTGCGTTGACGATCAGGCCACAGCGGAGGCCTTTGCGCTGCACAACACGGTTAAGCATGGCCGTACCGGAGTACACACCGGTGATGAGTTGGCCGATTGCGTCGTCGATATTGTCGATGTCCCAGCCCACGAGTGCGTCGGCGCTGGAGTTCAGCAGTGCCACGGACTCATCGTCTGGGTTGGATTGTGCTTTGCCGACGACGAAGTCGCCGTTGTTGTCGACAAAGAACGTGTCGGTCATAGTCCCGCCGGCGTCGATGCCAAGCACTTCAACCCTGCGGGCGGCAGATTCGGGAGCCATACCTTCCTCCGTTTCACGAGATCACGCCCGCGGTTCCTTCACCCACGAGGCTGTGATGCAACTCACACTATGGCGCGCGAAGGAGGGTTATCCACTACCCACCTGGGTGGTTTTCGGCTACCACCCACCCCACCCGGTGGCCACCCTTCGGTGTTGGATTTTCGGGGCGTTGCACCCTAGGGGGTTGGCCTCTTTTTCCTCGACGCCACCAGCCTCCCGTTCGTTGGGTTGGGTTCGGGTGGTTGCAGGTAGTGCCTGCACAGGCATTTGTGCGCCCGATGTATCTTTTCGATCTGACCAGGGCGTGTCAATATTTTTCGAAAATGTTGCCTAACACTCTTGTTCGATGTCCCACACGCCTGTACTATAGAAACCAACAACACCACACGGGGACGCCACACCACGGGGAAACACCAAGAAACATCCGGATATGCTGGCTTTTAGCAGGTATATCGGAGTTTATCACCGGTGGTGCCACGGGCACAGTAGGAACTTTGTAGGGGAATTATCCAGGGGGAAGATCACTATGGCCACCACACCACACACCAAAGAGTCGATCAGAACAGACGAACACACAAACGATACCGACAGTGACAGTGTCGTTGATTTGGCCACGCATGTTGATGTCATCGAAGCATCCATGGCCACGGTCACCGACATCCTCACCACCCCCACCGCCGAGCTATTCCACACCCACCGCACCGACATCATCCGCCTGTTGAAAACCATCAGCCACACCGACACGTTGTATGCGGCGTTTGCTTATGCTGCCCACGAAGCACACATCTCCCGCGCGGCGGGCACGACACGAACCTCGACCTACCTCGCGAGGTTGTTGGACACCTCCGAATACCAAGCACGACAGTGGATCAACCTCGGGATAAGCCTGTACAAACCACCCGAACCACCCACAGATAACACTGACGGCGACAACACCACCGACGGCGAGGAAGACTCAGCCAACAATGACGACGATGACACCGACGATGCCCAGAGTCGTGCCGACCAATTAGCCGAACGTCGTCGGGCACACGAAGCCCACCAAGCACATTTGGCTGCCCAGGCACAAGCACGCAAACAAGCCCGCAAGCTTAGCGATGCGAAACTGGCGGAGATCAACCGCGAACTCGAACACCTCCACCCCAGCCTGCACACCGAGCATCACCACATCCTGTTCGACAACGCCACAACCATGGCAACCACCACCACCGTCGACGACCTCAAACTCCACCTGCGCACCCAAGTCCGCACACTCAATAGCAGCGTGGTGGATCCGACCGCTGACTACCGGGCACGCAAACTCCTCTGGTCACCCGCCGACACCCACGGCAACATCCGCCTCACCGCCGTACTCCCCCGCACAGGGCACGCATTGTTGGAAACGCTGATGTCCCCAGCACGATTAGCGGCGTTCGACCGCAGTCGTGGGGTGAACACGGACGAGGACCGTAGAACCATGGCTCAACGCAGGGCGGATGTGTTCATGGCGATGTTGGAAACCTGGGCCGAGGATGCTGACGCCGCCACCGCCCCACGCACACGGGGGTTGGCATCCCTAGTGGTGGCACTGTCGGCCAAGGATCTCACCACACTGCCCACCAACACCACTGATGCTGATGCGGACCCTGGCGTGAAAGCCAGCCCCACGATCCGAGCTGAATCCGGAGCACCTGCCACCAGCGGTACCACTGGCTCCCCACCACCGGTATCCGGAGAGTCACTGAATGCACCTGGTGTGTGGTTTCCCACGAACACCAACGCCCGGCTGCACCCGATCGATATTCTCCGGTTGGGGTTGGCTGAACATGATCTGGGGGTGGTGCTCGATCCGGATTCCGGACGCGCCCTTACTGCCGCGCGGATGAAGCGGCACGCCACGGTGGAGCAGAAGCTCATGCTCGTTGCTGAGCAGCTGTGTTGTGCGTATCCGGGGTGTAACCGGGCTGCGGTGGATTGCGATGTTCACCACATCAAAGCTTGGTCCCGTGGGGGACGCACGACCGTTGATAATTTGACGTTGTTGTGTCGGACGCATCATCGGATGAATAGGGATCAGCATGATGGTGGTGTGGGTATGGGCCATGCCGAGGTTGATCCGGATTCCGGACGCGTCGGCTGGTGGGAAGCCCGCCACACTCATGAGGGCTTACCGGATCTGCCTGGGGCACCACCACCAGATACTGAACCAAAGACAGATCCATCACCGTCTGGGTCACCGGTCACCGAACCTTCAGGGTCGGGCCCGCACGCACGCCCGCGTCCGCACCCGCGGTTGAGTGACACGGTTGTGGTCAACACGTCCACCACCGCCAGCCAAGCCCCCGGCGCCAAAGTGACCGACCAGGCTTGGGGAAGTGAGGAGGTTCAGGCATTGTTCGACCCACCACAACCACAGTCCCCAACACGCCGCAGTGATCGAGCATCATGACCAACCAGCAGCACTTAGCACCAGCACCGAGCACCACCCCACCCCAAACCCGAACCAAGCCAATCCGAACCGAGCCGATCCGGAATCCGGACGCAACCATCCCACCACCAGCACACCAAGCAAACAGACTCGTTAGCCCCGAGACAAGAAAAACCACGCCACCCCGAAAATACGAGGATGGCGTGGTGGAGGGGCAATGCCGCGAGGCAACACCCCGCACAGCGCTAGTGCTGGACTAGTCGCCTAGCTAGCGGCAAGACTAGCGGCGCAGGCCCAGGCGCTGGATCAGAGAACGGTAACGGTCAACGTTGTTCTCAGCCAGGTACTTCAGCAGGCTCTTGCGACGACCAACCAGCAGCAGCAGGCCGCGGCGGGAGTGGTGATCGTGCTTGTGGAACTTCAGGTGCTCGGTCAGCTGACGGATACGAACGGTCAGCAGCGCAACCTGAGCTTCGGGGGAACCGGTGTCGGTCTCGTGGAGGCCGAACTCCTTGAGGGTCTCTGCCTTCTGCTCCTTGGAAAGAGCCATAAGAATATCTCCTTGGTAGTTGTTTCAGTCCGCGCGAAAAGTTGTCCATACACAGCGCCGCCGGTCAGACCTCGGCGTGTGATGAGCATGCGACTACCGCAGACCACAGTCGCAGACTTAGCAACACTACCACCGACACCCCACAGCGGCCAAAAGCCACACCCCTTTCTCCCCGAGCCTCATTACGTCATTACGTCAGTGCGTCAGTGCGTCAGTGCGTCACTGCGCCATTACGTCATGCTCACCGTGTCAGCGCAGCCCGCGTATTAGCCACGTCCCGGCCAATCGCCTCAATGAGCTCCTCCATCGAGGTGTACGTCTCCTGCCCACGCAGCCGCTCCACAAACTCCACACGAGTGTCCAACCCGTACAGGTCAGCCTCGTGATCGAGGATGAAGCTCTCCACGCTGCGCGGCTCATGCCCGAAGGTCGGGTTCGTGCCCACCGAGATCGCGGCAGCCAGCCTCTCCCCCACGGGCATCGTCCCCACCTTCTGTCCAGGCGCGCCCTTGCCCGGCAAGACCGTCACGTAGCCGGCATACACACCGTCCGCCGGAAGGGCGTACTTCTCCGGGAAGTACAGGTTTGCTGTGGGGAACCCCAGCGCGCGACCACCACGGCCCGCGCCGTGCGTCACCTCCCCCTCCACGGTGAAGGGCCGACCCAGCGCGTGGTTCGCCCCCGCAATGTCACCGTCGGCCAGCGCCTGCCGGATCCACGTGGAGCATACGACGTGGGGGGACGCGGTGGCGTCGGATGGACTCGATTCCTCCAGAAGCGGCACGACGTGCACATCGATGCCACGCTCAGCACCGAGCTCGGCGAGGGTGTCCGTGGTGCCCGCAGCCTTGTGGCCGAAGGTGAAGTTCTCCCCCACATACACGGCCTTCGCGTGCAGCAGGTCCACGAGCACATGATCGACGTACTCGGCCGGCGACCAGCTGGAAATCTCCTTCGTGAAGGCCACCACAACCACGTTGTCGATACCCATCTGCTGGGCCAGCTCAGCACGCTGGGACACCGTGCCCAGCAGCGGCGGAACGGACTCCGGGCGGAATACCACCGTGGGATGCGGATCGAAAGTGAACATGACGCTCGGCACGCCCATGTCACGCGCCGTCGCCACCGTGCGGGTCACCAGCTCCTGGTGGCCACGGTGCACGCCATCGAACACGCCGATGGTCACCACAGTTCCGTTGGCCCCGACATGCTCGGGAACCCTGTCCAGTCCGTACCAGATACTCACAGACCAAATGCTAGCCGATACCCTATGGCTATGGCTCACACCCCCACCCCGCCCCCGGCACAATCACGCACGCAAGCACACGCCCAGTCACACGAGCAAGCACACGGCCAGTCACACGAGCAAGCACACGGCCAACCAGCAAGTATCCTCGGCCGCTCCGGCGTGATGATCGTCGACAAGCCCAGCGGGATGAGCTCGCACGACGTCGTCGCGCGGTTGCGGCGGATCATGGGCACCCGCCGGGTCGGCCACTCCGGCACCCTCGACCCGATGGCGACGGGAGTGCTGGTGGTCGGCGTCGAACGCGGGACGAAATTCCTCGCGCACGTGGTCACCCACGATAAGCGCTACGAAGCCACGATGCGTCTCGGCGCGTCGACAGTCACCGACGACGCCGAGGGGGACGTGCTCTCCACGGCCGCTCCCGAATTGCTCGGTAGTCTCGACGACGACAGCATCCGCGCCGCCTGTGCCGCGCTCGTCGGCGACATTCAGCAAAAACCCACCAGCGTGTCGTCCATTAAGATCAACGGCCGGCGGGCTCACGAACTGGTGCGGGAGGGGCAGGAAGTGGACATCCCCGCCCGCCCCGTGACCGTGCATTCCTTGGAGGTGCATTCGATCACTCGTGTTGGCGGCGCTGCGGCGGACGGTAGCGGCGGGACGAACACGACGAACGGGGCAAACGGGGCGAACACCACAAAAGCCCCGGAAGCAATTGATGTCGTCATCTCCGTACACTGCTCCAGCGGCACCTACATCCGCGCGATCGCCCGCGACGTCGGCGCCGAATTGGGCGTGGGTGGGCACCTCACCCAACTGCGCCGCACGTCGGTCGGCCCCTTCGACATCGCAGAGGCGAAGACCCTCGAGCAACTCGCCGAGAACCCGCAGTTGTCGTTGAGTCTCGACGACGCCATGATCCGCTGCTTCCCCACCCGCGAGATCACCGAGGAGCAGGCCACCAACGTGGCTCTGGGCAAATGGCTCGAGCCAGTGGGCAAGCGGGGTGTCTACGCGGTCGTCACGCCCACGGGACATGCCTATGCTCTGCTGAAGGAGAAGGGCGCTAGGGCGGCGTCGGTGTTCGTGGCCCGTCCCCACGGGCTCGACTAGCGACGAGTTGCCTGCCCCGCGGCCACAGCGGCGACAGTGACCACGAAGCCGTCGCGCACAGCCCAGCGGCCCTGGATGAACGGCACCGGCACGGGGCGCACCAGCAGGTAAGACACAAACGTGCCATCCGGGCGGATGTCGATATCGGCCTGGTCGAAGTCGAGGAACCGGTGGGTCAGCGGGAACCACGCTTTGTACGTGGCCTCCTTCGCAGAGAACAGCACCTTGTCGAGATCCCGCAAACCCGTGTGACGGGTGGTGCGACGGATGCGACGCTGCTCCCCGGGTAGCGCGATGGTGTTGAACACACCCTCAGGCAGCGGGCCGACGGGTTCGGCATCGATGCCGAGGGAGCGCCACCGACTCGACCGGCCGACGATCGCGGCGCGGAAGCCCTCGGTATGCGTCAGGGAGCCGGTCACGCCGTCGGGGAACACGGGCATGCCGCGCTCGCCGCGCATGATGGGCTGGTCCACCACAAACTCGGACATGGCGCGGTGCGCGCACCAGCGAGAGTCGCCGAAGTCAGCCTTGCGGCGGTCGACGGCGTTGGCCACGAGCTGTTGCTCCTCGGGGCAGAGCTCGTAGAAATTGCTCAGATCACCGGACGCCGAGTGCACCTCAACACAGCGGGTGCCCGTGGGCAACATCGAGTTGGGAATGACGGTGCGGACATCCTGTCCGGCGTAGTCGGTGGCGGTGCAGCCGAACATCGTTGCGCTTCTCACGGGGTCACCTCCTTATCTGTGTTGGTTGTGCTGGTTGTGTCGGTTGGGCTGGCTATGCTGGCTGAATTGGTTAGGTTGGTTGGGCGGTGCTGGTCATGCGTGCGGGTAAGAACCGGGTAGGGCCACAGCTTCTTATCCACGCGGGGTGGCAAAGATTTTTTCCACTCCCGTGGATAACCGAGTGAGACCTCCGCATGCGTTACGTTTTTCACAAAGATTTCCACAGGAATATGCAAGTGACCGTAGATCACGGTACTGGCTCGATAGCGTAAAGGCCAGTTCTGAGTGTGCCTCGTTCCTGACCACAACCCGATTTCCGGATAGCGAACATTCTTCAGGGTTTCCCGAGCTAGCGGCCAGTGATTCACCAGAATCGTCGGCGTGGAAACGCTGGCGAGCCGCCGCACCGAGTATTTCAGGCGATCCCGGCACCACAGTTCCACGTCCACGTACGGCTCCACCGTAAAGCTGTCGGTAAGCACCACACCCGATTCCTGCGCGGCGGCCAGGGCCTCGTCTCGAGTGGTTCCCTCCGCACGCCACGAGTGGTCATACAACGTAAACAGCGGCACGATCGTGTGGTCGCCGAAGGTGACGTAGGGATCCTCGGGCGTGGTGACGCCGAGCCGTTGGACGGCGTGGATCAGCGCGTCGTACTTGGCCCTCCCCTTGAGGCGATCATCCGAGCGCGCATAAATCTCATGATTCCCCGGCGTGTAAATGACGTGCGCATAGCGCTGCTGCAGCTTCGCCAACGTCCGCACCACCGTGTCGATATCCTCGGCCACGTCTCCTGCCACGATGAGCCAGTCATCGGGGTTAGGTGGGCGCAGATACTTATCGACGATGTCCGCGTTGCCCTGCGAATGAACGTGGAGGTCGCTCACGGCCCAGAGCGTGCACGGTCGGCTCGTCGCGGGGCGTGCGGAACGTGCGGGACGTGCAGTGGCGCGCCGCCCGCGCGCTAGGGCTGTGTTGGCTGTGTTGGCGGTGCTAGCTGTGTTGGCGGTGTTGGTTGTTGTAGCAGTCTCAGCCACTGCAGCTGCTGGCACGGGCGGCACCTCCTTCACATCATTCGCGGTCGAGTCATTTCCTAGGCCATCACGCGCCTAGCGACAGTACGCTGTGGCGCGCGTCGGAAAAATCACCATACTTCCTGTGACTATAGTGAAAATACTTGACTATTGTGAACTATGGGGCGCAAAAGCTTCTCCGGAGGCTACGGCGCGGGGGTACAGCGCATCTCACAACGCATTGTCCGTCCACGCGCTGCCCCGGTAGCGCCACACCACTGCAGCGAGCCGGATGCTGATGAAGCCCAGCAGGCCACACCACACCCCCACCAGACCCCAGTGGAAGATATAAGCCATCCACACCACGGGGATGAATCCAACGATGACGGACACCATCGTCGCCGTACGCAGAAACGCCACGTCTGCCGCGCCGAGCAGCACGCCGTCGAGCGCGAACACCACGCCACCCATGAGCACCAGCACAACGAGCATCCACCACGGCCCCGCCATCGTAGACAGCACGGCCGGATCTTGGGTGAACAACCGCGGAATCACGCCCGCTCCGGCTCCTAGGCACAGGGCCAATAACACCGACGCCGCTACGGAGAACCTCAGCACGATATTTCCGACGCGCCTCGCATGCCGCGCAGACCCAGCCCCCAAGGCCGCACCCACCAACGCTTGCGCCGCGATGGCCACCGAATCCAGCACCAAGGTGAGGAAGTTCCACAACTGCAGCAGAATCTGGTGTGCCGCCAGTGGAGCCGACCCCATGCGGCCAGCCACGGCCGCAGCGGAGATGAAGGCCACCTGGAAGCTCAGGCTGCGCGCAATGAGGTCGCGGCCCATCGTCAGCTGCGCCTTGATGACGTTCCACTGCGGGGACAAGGGACGGCCATCCCCTTCGCGACGCCAGTACACCACCAATGCTCCAAGGAAGCAGGCCGCAATGATGCTTTCGCCAAGCACATTCGCATAGGCAGAACCGACCATCCCGTAGCACCCCACGGACCAGGGAACGGTGATGGCCATCGGAATCACGCCCGCCAGGGTGAAATAGAGCGGCAAGCGGGTGTTGGACATGCCGCGCAACCACCCATTTCCGGCCATGACCAGCAGGGCTGGGATGACAGACAGGCACGTCACCCTCATCCATTGGGTGGCGAGGTGCACGACTGTGGCGTCGGACGAAAAGAAGCCCATGATGTGCGGCGCGAAGCTAAACACGATAGCCGCGAGCACCGCACCGACCCCCACGGCGACCCACGAGGCCTGCACGCCCTCGTAAATCGCGCTGGAGCGGCGGCCGGCGCCGTAGTGGCGCGCGGCGCGGGCGGTGGTGCCGTAGGACAGGAACGTCAGCTGCGTGGTGACCGTGCTGAGCACCGTGGCGCCGGCCGCGAGCGCGGCGAGGTCGAGGGCGCCCAGACGACCGACGACTGCCGTATCCCACAACAGATACAGCGGGGTGGCTGCGAGGACCACGAGGGCGGGCCAGGCGAGGCCGAGGATGGTGCGCGTGTCGGCGCGGACCTCGGACGCATCGGTGTTGGGGTCGTGGGTGCCGGGGGCGTCGGTGTCGCGGGTGCCGTCGTGATTCTCGTCGGCGGAGGCGGGGTGTGCCAAGGGTCTAGCGCTCTTCGGCCGTGTGCTCGGTGTGCTCAGCGTGCTCAGTGTGCTCAGTGTGCTCGTCCCCGGGCTTGCGATACGGGTCGGCGTCGCCCGCGGGGGTTGCGCCGGACGCCTGGGCGCGGAGCTGCTCATCCTTGGCACGGGCCTGGGCGAGGATCTCCTCGAAGTGCGCGGAGGCCTCCGGAACGGTGTCGAGCGAGAAGGTCAGCGTGGGGGTAAAACGCACGCTGAGCTGGTCACCGACGATCTTGCGCAGCCGACCGCGAGCCTTGGTCAGGGCATCCTCGGCCGACGCGAGATCGGGCTCGGCATCGACAGTGCGGCCACGGACGGTGTAGAACACCGTGGCGTCGTGCAGATCGCCGGTGAGCCGGGTGTCCGTGATCGTCACGAACTCCAGGCGGGGATCCTTAATCTCCCGCTCGATGGCGGTAGCGACAATCGTCTGGATGCGCTTTGCCATGCGTGCTGCGCGGGCGTGGTCAACCATGGGTTTCATCCTCACTAAGTGTTGGGGTCTTTTTAAGGTTATTAGGGTCTTTAAGATCTGGTAATCAGTCTGGAAATCGGTTTGGTGATCGTGGTCTCGACGCTCAATCTTCGAGATGCCTCGAAATGGGTTGGGCGACTGCCTAACTGCCTAATGGTGTCGAGGTTAGCGTGCAAACGCACGTGCCCTTGCGTGCGCATCGACACAACACGAAGCCCCGCGAATGATCAAGGGCTGTCTAAAGGATCAACCCTCGGATCTCGCGGGGCGCTGTGCCGAAGTCGGCTTAGGTGCGGGGCACCTCAACCAGCTCGAAGACCTCGATGATGTCGTCCACCTGGATGTCCGGGTAGGACAGAACCATACCGCATTCGTAGCCAGCGGAGACCTCGTTGACATCGTCCTTTTCACGACGCAGCGACTCGATCTTCGCCTTCTCGGCGACAACATTGCCATCGCGCACCAGACGGATCTGGGCGTTGCGGCGAACCTTGCCGGATTCCACCATGCAGCCTGCGATGAGGCCGACGGAGGATGCCTTGAAGATCTGGCGGATCTCCGCCTTGCCGATCTCGTGCTCCTCGTAGATGGGCTTGAGCATGCCCTTCAGAGCGGCTTCGACTTCCTCGATGGCCTTGTAGATCACCGAGTAGTAGCGGATGTCCACGCCCTCGGCGTTGGCCACCTCGGTGGCCTTGCCTTCGGCGCGCACGTTGAAGCCGATGATCACGGCGTCGGAGGCCGCTGCCAGGTTGACGTTGGTCTCCGTCACAGCACCGACACCGCGGTCGATGATGTTGAGGGCTACTTCGTCGTCCACCTCGATCTTGAGCAGCGCGTCTTCCAGAGCCTCGACCGTACCGGCGTTGTCGCCCTTGAGGATGAGGTTGAGGGTGTTGGTTTCCTTCAACACCGCATCCAGATCCTCCAGGGACACGCGCTTGCGGTTCTTAGCCTGCATAGCGTTGCGGCGACGTGCGTTGCGGCGATCGGCGATCTGACGTGCCGTGCGGTCTTCATCGACCACCAGCATGTTGTCGCCTGCGCCGGACACGCTGGTCAGACCCAGCACCTGCACCGGTCGGGACGGACCGGCCTCGGTGACGTCGTTGCCGTGCTCGTCGATCATGCGGCGCACACGTCCGTGGGCGTCGCCGACCACGATGGAGTCACCGACGCGCAGCGTACCGCGCTGCACCAGCACGGTGGCCACGGGACCACGGCCGCGGTCGAGGTGAGCCTCAATGGCCACGCCCTGTGCGTCCATGTCCGGGTTTGCTCGCAGATCCAGAGACGCATCTGCAGTCAGCAGCACCGCTTCGAGCAGCGCATCGATGTTCGTGCCCTGCTTCGCAGAGATGTCCACGAACATGGTGTCGCCACCGTACTCTTCCGGCACCAGATCGTACTCGGTGAGCTGGCCACGGATCTTCTCCGGGGAAGCGCCCTCCTTATCGATCTTGTTCACAGCAACCACGACCGGCACGTCTGCGGCCTTCGCGTGGTTGATGGCCTCCACCGTCTGCGGCATCACGCCGTCATCAGCAGCAACCACGAGGATGGCGATATCCGTGGACTTCGCACCACGAGCACGCATAGCCGTGAAGGCCTCGTGACCCGGGGTATCCAGGAAGGTCACCAAACGCTCGGTGCCTTCCATGTCCACTGCCACCTGGTATGCACCGATGTGCTGGGTAATGCCACCGGCCTCGTCGCCACCGACGTTCGCCTTACGGATGGTATCCAGCAGGCGCGTCTTACCGTGGTCGACGTGACCCATGACGGTCACCACCGGAGGACGCTGAGCGAGGTCTTCGTCCTCGCCCTCGTCCTCGCCGAACTGCAGGTCGAAGGACTCGAGCAGCTCACGGTCCTCATCCTCAGGAGAGACAACCTCAACCTTGTAATCCATCTCGTCGCCCAGCAGCTGCAGGGTTTCGTCGGAGACAGACTGAGTTGCGGTCACCATCTCGCCGAGGTTGAACAGTGCCTGCACCAATGCTGCTGCATCGGCGTCGATCTTCTCGGCGAAGTCAGCCAGAGAAGCACCGCGTGCGAGGCGAATCTTAGCGCCCTTGCCGTTGGGCAGCTTCACGCCGCCAACAACGGAAGGTGCCTGCATTGCCTCGTACTCGTTACGCTTCTGCCGCTTCGACTTGCGTCCCTTGCGAGGAGCGCCACCGGGGCGTCCGAATGCACCTGCGGTGCCACCGCGACGACCACCACGGCCACCGCGCGGACCGCCACCGGGACCACCGGGGCCACCCGGTCCGCCACCACGGCCGCGACCGCCGCCGAAGTTGTTGTCCGACTTCGCTGGCATCTGACCCGGGTTCGGATGCGACGGCATCATTGCGGGAGACGGACGACGTCCTCCACCCTGACGCTCTGCACCACCGCGGGCACCGCCCTGCTTACCGCCGGGCTTCGGTGCGCCCTGACCGCCACGTCCGCCGGGGCCGGGACGTCCACCTGGGCGCGGACCGCCCTTGGCAGCACCGCCGCGACCGCCCGGACGGGGCATGTCGTTCGGGCCTGCCTGACCACCGCGGGGACGCGGAGCAGGGCGCTCGGAACCAGCGGACGAGGAGAACGGGTTGTTGGCAACGCGAGGAGCGCGACCACCCGGCTTCGGGCCCGGCTTGGGGCCACCAGCACCTGGCTTGGGGGCGTTCGATGCGCCCGGGCGGGCACCTGCAGCACCCGGCTTCGGGGCCGCGCCGGCACCCGGCTTGGCACCGAGCCGTGCACCAGGCTGACCACCCGGCTGAGTACCAGGTTGTGCACCCGGCTTGGATCCAGGCTTTGCGCCCGCAGCACCGGAACCCGGCTTGCCCGCCGCGCGGGCGGCAGCTGCGGGGTTGGCGCCAGGCTGCGGAGCCTGGCCCGGACGGGCGGCACCACCCTGAGCGGCACCAGCGGCCGACGCAGGGGTAGCTCCCGTCTTCTTAGCGCCCGGCGTGGAGCCAGGCTTCGCACCCTTGGCGGCGGCGCCAGCAGCGCCCGGCTTCGCACCTGGCTTGGCACCTGCCTGAGCGCCCGCAGCACCAGCACTAGCACCAGCAGCACCCGGCTTCGGGCCAGCCTGGCCCGGCTTCACCGAGGTGGTGGGCTTGGTGCCAGCCTTGGCGACAGCACTCGGTCCGGGCTTGGGTCCACCGGCAGCGGGCTTCTTGCCTGCTCCGGGCACGCCAGCGCCCGGCTGAGCCTGGGTGCTCTCCTGGCCCACACCGTAGTACTTCTTCATCTTCTTGACCACGGGTGGTTCCACCGTGGAGGAAGCTGTTTTGACGAACTCGCCTTGCTCTTTCAGCGTAGCGAGCAGTTCCTTGCTTGTTACGCCGAGTTCTTTGGCCAACTCGTGAACGCGTAGCTTTCCGGCCACTACTCTCCTTCTTGGTTGCGGAGCCGTAGGCCGGTTACCCAGCTACGTACGGCCCCCGTACTTGTTGTCACTCATCGCTGATGCTGCTTCATCGTGCGCTCATCAGTGTTCGGGTTCTTTCTGTTGTTCGACGCAATTGTCCATGTCCTCTGTGTTTCAACCACTGACCACGGGTGGATTATTCCACCGGCTCTTCTGTGTTGCTCTGAGAGGCAATGTAGTCACGTACAGGTTTCGCATCCGCCGCGGAGGCGGACACCTTCAACGCTCGGGCGAATGCCCGACGCTTTTCGGCGATCTCCCACGCGTCGAGGGTTGGTTGAATCCATGCTCCCCGCCCCGGCTTGCGCCGTTTCGGGTCTGGCACGATCAACAGCGTGTTCTGGCCATCATGGCCATCATCACGTTCAGCAACTTCAACAACACAACGCAACAGCGTGTGCTGCGGCTGAAGCTGCCGTGTGGCGATGCACGTGCGTAGAGGTGTGTGCTTGTGACGGTCCGTCACGCATTCCACCTTCCACACGAACGTTGTCAACACGGTGTCAACCAGTGTCCTCGCGCGCGTCCCGCCGAGAAGTTACTCCCGGCGCAGGGAGGGCACGCAAAGCCTGTGCTTAAGCTGCTTGTGAGCTTAAGGCCATCATTCAGTCTAACGCGGATGGCGCCGAAAGGGTTAACTCGGCGTGTCGGTTTCGGGGCGGATGTCGATCTTCCAGCCGGTCAGGCGCGCGGCTAGGCGGGCGTTCTGCCCTTCCTTGCCAATCGCGAGGCTGAGCTGATAGTCCGGCACCACCGCGCGCGCGATCTGCTGATCGGGATCAGTCACGGTCACGCTCACCACCTTGGAGGGGCTCAGGGCGTTACCCACGTATGTCGCCGGATCATCGGAGTAATCGATGATGTCGATCTTCTCGCCGTTGATTTCCTTCATGATGTTGGATACGCGCTGGCCACGCGGTCCAATGCAGGCTCCCTTGGCGTTGAGGCCCTTGACGGTGGATCGCACAGCGATCTTCGTCCGGTGGCCTGCTTCACGGGCGACGCCAACAATCTCCACCGACCCGTCGGCAACCTCGGGTACTTCCAGAGAGAACAGGCCACGGACCAACTCGGGGTGCGTGCGTGACATGTTCACCTGCACATTGCGGTTGCCGTTGTTGATGACATCCGTGACGAACGCCTTGACACGCATGCCGTGTTCCAGCTTCTCGCCGGGGATGTGCTCGGCGGGCAGGATCTGACCGTCAATGCCGTCGAATTCGGTGCCGAGGTGCACGACCGTCACGCCGCGTTCGTTGGCGCGGGCATCGCGCGAAACCACGCCGGAGACGGTCTTGTAGCGCAGTTCGGAGTATTCGTCGTAGCGTTTTTGTACCCGCGCGCTCGTGATGCGGTAGCGCACGGCCTCGCGGACGGCCAGAGCGCCTGCGCGGCCGAAATCGCTGGGGGTGTCGTCCAACCGCCCGGTGACGTTGCCTTCTTCGTCTTTTTCGACCTGGTAGACGGTCACTTCCCCGCTGATCGGGTCGATGTCAACGTCCACGTACCCCTCGTAGTGGCTCATGGCGCGGTATGCCTCGCGCAGCCCCCTTTTGACGCCTTGGAGCAGTTCGTCCATGGGAACGGATTCCTGCCGTTCCACTGCCTTCAGGGCCGCCATATCAATATTCACTTGTTCTCCTTGAGATGTTACTTTCCGAGTTGATACTCGACTGCTACTCGACAAGACCCTACCACCGGCCCGCAGATAACCGGTGAATCAACCACTGAATCTGCCAAGGACTCAGCCGGTGACTCAGCCGGTGATTGCCTCATAGGCAGCCCATTCCAGGCCCACGAGATCGGTTTCGCGCTGGGGTGGCGTCGAAAATTCGATATCAACCACGGAACCAGCGACCTCGCCGAGTGGGTGGATCGTGACGATTGCGTTCTTTTTCTTCGACGTCACCAGAGCCACGGCATCGTCACTAACCTGCGCAACCCGGGCCTTCTTGCCGCCGGGGAGCTTGACCAGCCGGCCGATATTCTTGCGCCAGTGGCGGTGCTGGGTCATGGGAAAGTCCACTCCGGGCGTGGTGACTTCCAAGGTGTATCCCGGACCAAAGTTCACGATTCCGTTGTCCTCGGCGCGATCGAGCTCCTCCGACAGGGCCTTGCTGACTTCCTCGAGCTCGTCGAGATCGGGAACGTCGCGGGTGGGGGTGGCCGCATCCACGGCGATGCGGACCGCGGATTTGGCTCCGGCCTTAGAGATTTTTATCTCCTCAACCAGAAGGGTGAACTCCCCCACCACGGGCTCGACGATTGCGTGGACCTGTTCTTTGGTTGGAAATGCCATAAGTGCCAACTCTAGCGTGTGCCGGGCTGGGTGGAGAGTCTGGATGCAGAGTAAGATGCTGTGATTGATGATGCCCTCACAAGACTCCCCGCAACACGATCCCGCACAATCCGCCCAATCCGCCCGCAGCGTGGCGCCTCGGAGCGGGCGTGTGGTGTCCCGGAGGGGCTTTTTGGGTTTGGGGGTCACCGCCACCGCGGCGATCACGTTGGTAGCGTGCGACTCATCCTCGATCACGTCCGTGTTCTCCAGCAGCCCGGAGCCCAATGCCGTGCTGCGTGGAGTGGAGGCCGCTCTGCAGTCGGCCGCTGCCACCGCGAAGGACCAAGGGGCGGCGGGGCTGGAAAAGTTCTACAACGCCCAAGCGACCGCCATCAACGATGAAGTCTTGCGGCAGTGCGGCGTGGACAATGAGGGCAACCACCCGGCAACGTGCACGACCACGGATCAGCAGGGGGCTGGCGGCACGTCGGGGGCGTCGGGCGCTGCGGGCTCGACGGACGCGACCGGCACTGCCGGTGGTTCAGGAGACTCAAAAAACAGCGGCAACAATTCGGCCGCGAAGGATCCGCAGACCGCCTATCTCGATGCCATTGCGCTGAACCAGAAAGATCAGCCGGACCTCAGTGCCGATGAGTACACCACACAGGTATCGATCCTCACCGGACTGTACGCGGCCTTCACCACCAGCCAAGATACGGCTGATATGAAGGGACTCGAGGACATCGACGTGGAGAAGGTCGGTGAGAGCACTAAGTCCACGGACAACATCACAGCGCTGCTACGTCTGACGTACTCCGCGATCTACGCCTCCGGCTTGGTGCTTGCAGCCGACGGCGGAGCCCACCGGGCAGTCTTGGCGACCATCACCACCCGCCTGCGCGAGCTGCGTGACGATCTCATCGACATGCTCAACGCCAACAAGGCCGCAGTGCCAGAGCCTGAGCCGGGCTACCGGCCGATGGAGGGGCAACAGGCACCGTCCAACCCGTCTCAGGCTGCGTCGTTCTACCACGCGGCGCTGCTGCCGATCACGGCGGGACTGCGTCAGTTGGCATCCCAGGCGCCGACCGCTGAAGGTCGTGTTCTGTTCGCGCGTTGGTGCGGGATCAACGCCCGTGGCGAGGCGGCGCTGGAGAGCATCCTTGGGGAGGATCCGCTCTCAGTCATCAGCCGCGGCTAGGTCCCGCGGCCCCCAGCCCTGCAGGTCCCAGCCCCCCCTAGGCCATCCCCACGGCTGACCCCTTAGGCCTTCGCCAGGTGCTTGCTGATCTCCGCGACGGCCTGATCGTAAGCGATCTCCACCTTCTCGCCGGTCAACCGGTTGCGCAGCTCCACCACGCCATCTGCGAACCCTCGGCCCACCACCAGCACGAGCGGCATGCCCAGAAGCTCGGAGTCCTTGAACTTCACACCCGGGGATACCTTCGGGCGATCGTCGAACAGCACCTCGTGGCCGGCGCTGGATAGCTGCTCCACAAGCTTGGTCGCAGCCTCGCCCGCCGCGGCATCTTTGTTGGCGATGACCACGTGAATGTCGAACGGCGCCACCGACTGGGGCCAGCGCAGACCTGCCTCGTCGTGCATCTGCTCGGCGACCACAGCCACCAGGCGAGATACTCCCACGCCATAGGAGCCCATGGTCGGCACCGCGCGCTTGCCGGATTCGTCGAGAATCTGCACGTCGAACGCCTCGGTGTACTTGCGGCCGAGCTGGAAGATGTGGCCGATCTCGATGCCGCGTGCCAGGGTCAGCGTGCCCTTGCCATCCGGGGAGGCGTCGCCTTCCAGGATCTCGGCGGCTTCCACGGTCCCATCCGGGGTGAAGTCGCGGCCCGCGACCACGCCTACGAAGTGGGTTTCCTTCCTGTCGGCACCCGTGATCCAGCTGCTGCCCTTGACCACGCGCGGGTCAGCCAGCACCTTCACGCCGTTTTCCTGCAGCGCCAGCGGCCCCACGTAGCCCTTGACGAGGAAGGAGCTCTTGGCGAAGTCTTCTTCGCTAGCCAGCTCCACCTGGGCGGGTTCCATGGCTGCTTCGAGGCGCTTCATGTCCACTTCGCGGTTGCCGGGCACCAGCACGCCGGTCAGTTCCGGTGCGAAGGGCTTGCCTTCCTCGTCGGTACCGGGCTTGCTCACCTTGACCACGATGCACTTGAGGGTGTCGGCGGCTTCCACTGCCCGACCGTCGATGGTCACGCCCTCCTGGTTTGCCCAGTCCACCAACGCTTCGATGGTCTCGGCGTTGGGGGTTTCGTATTCCTTGGCCTCGGCCAGCCCCTCGATTGGGCGTTCCTCCGGCACGGGCGTCACCACAGCCTCAACATTCGCGGCGAAGTCAGATTCCGTGGAGCGCACGAACGTGTCCTCACCCGTGGGCGAGACAGCCAGGAACTCTTCGGACGCCGAACCACCCATGGCGCCGGATGTCGCAGAGCAGATGGCGTATTCAATGCCCAAGCGGTTGAAGATATTCTGGTACGCCGTGCGGTGCAGCTGATAGGACTTTTCCAGGCCTTCGTCGTCCATGTTGAAGGAGTAGGAGTCCTTCATCACGAACTCGCGGCCGCGCAGAATACCGGCGCGGGGGCGCTCTTCGTCGCGGTACTTGGTCTGGATCTGGTACAGAATGACCGGGAAGTCCTTGTAGGAGTTGAACTCGGACTTCACCACGGAGGCAAACATTTCCTCGTGGGTGGGGCCCAGAAGGTAATCGGCACCCTTGCGGTCCTTGAGCCTAAACAGGGCGTCGCCATACTCGGTCCAGCGGCCCGTCGCCTCGTAGGCCTCGCGTGGCAGCAGCGCCGGGAAAGCGAGCTCCTGTCCGCCGATCGCGTCCATTTCTTCACGCACCACGGCTTCGATCTTGCGCAGCACGCGCAGGCCGATGGGCAGCCAGCTGTACACGCCCGGGGCGACGCGGCGGATGTATCCGGCACGAACGAGTAGCTGGTGGCTGGGTACCTCTGCGTCTGCGGGGTTGTCGCGCAGCGTACGCAGGAAGAATTGAGACATCCGAGTGATCATGGCTCCCGACTTTACCGTGTATAGAGCAAGTTTTCGGCACCAGGGTGGGGTTACCAGGGTGGGGTTACCAGGGTGGGTAACCAGCCAGCCAATTGTTTAGGCTGTAGCCCATGCTGATCATCTTGCCCCCGTCGGAAACCAAAGCCAGTGGCGGCGATGGCTCTCCCCTTGACCTCCACGCCTTGAGCTTCCCGGACCTCACCCCTCGCCGCACTGACATCGCCACCGATCTCCAGCACCTGTGTGCCGATGATCCCCAGCGTGCTCAGGAAGCGCTGGGGCTATCCGCAAAGCTCGCCGACGAAGTCACCGCTAATGCTCAGTTGTTCGACTCCCCCACCATGCCCGCGATTCGCCGCTACACGGGCGTGCTCTACGACGCGCTCGATGCGCCTTCTCTTCCACACACCAGCCTCGGCCACCTGGCCGTCGGGTCTGCCTTGTTCGGCCTGGTCATGGCAAGCGATCCGATCCCGCATTACCGTCTCTCGGGTGGCTCCAAGTTCTCCGCCACCCAGTCCTCCGTCAAACCAGGCTCGAAGGCTCCAACCATGAAGTCGCGCTGGGGGTCAGCCATTACCGATGTGCTCACCGACGTGGCCAATCAGCAGTTGGTGGTGGACCTGCGCTCTGGCACGTACCAGCAGCTCGGTCGCCTAAAGTCCGCGGTGACGGTGCGCGTGGAGTCCGTTCAGCCCGATGGTTCGCGCAAAGTGGTGAGCCACTTTAACAAGCACTACAAGGGTCTGTTCGCACGCGAGCTCGCTCTGGCCGCTGGTGATTTTTCTCGTTCGACGCCACCAGCCATCCCCGACCTCATGGCCATAGCGGAGCGGGCGGGCATGCTGGCCGAGCGGAGCGAGAAGAACGCCCATGAGATCGTTCTGGTGGTGGAACGCTAGGCGGTTGGCGTCGAGGCAGTAGGCGTCGAGGTGGCGTCGAGACCCGCGACATCCCCAATGACGTACACCGCTGGGTTGCTAATCGCATTGTCTGCGCAGGTGGCGGCGAGCGTGCCCAGCGTGCAGCGGAAGAATCGTTCCTTGTCGGTGGTGCCTTCCTGAATCACAGCCGCTGGGGTGTCCGCTGCCCGACCCGCAGTGAGCAGTGCATCCGCGATCGCTGCAACGTTCTTTACCCCCATGATGATGCTCAGCGTGCCACCAGAGACCGCAAGCTTGTCCCAGTCAATGAGCGACTTGGGGTGGCCTGGCGGTAGGTGGCCGGATACGACGGTGAAGGAATGCACCATGCCCCGCTGCGTGACGGGAATGCCCACCATCGCGGGAACAGACACTGCGCTGGTCACACCTGGAATGACTTCGCAGGGCACACCGGCCTCAGCGCAGGCCTGCACTTCCTCAAAGCCGCGGCCGAAGACGAACGGGTCGCCACCTTTAAGCCGTGCGACGACCTTACCCTCCTGGGCGTAGGTCACGAGGAGCTCGTTGATTTTGTCTTGGCTGACCTGCTTGGCGTAGGGCAGCTTGGCGACGTCGATGACGGTTTTGGTGCTAACATCACACAACTTGTCGAGTTCAGCGGTGGGGCCAAGATGATCGGCGAGGATTACATCCGCGCGCTGCAGGGCGTGCATGCCGCGAACAGTGATGAGATCCCACGCGCCCGGACCTCCGCCGATGAGGATGGCGTGGCCAGAATCCGCTTGATCCGCGTGCCCCGTCTTCTCTGGGCCCCGCTGTGCTGCTTGTTCCGTCATGGCCATTAACTCTAGCGACCGTACACTGGGTGCCTATGAACAACCTCACCCCACCGACGCTCCAGCACGACTTCCTCGACGCTCTCCCCGAGCTGTCGGTCGCGGCTCAAGCGCAGCCGTGCCCGAACCCGCAGCTTGTGGTGTGCAACGACGAGTTGGCCGAGGAAATCGGCATCGACCCGAGCTGGCTGCGCACTCGCGAGGGCATCGACTTTCTCTGCGGCGCGAACCTCGCCGAGGGGACCCAGCCGATCTCCCAGGGCTACGCCGGCTACCAGTTCGGCTCGCTGAGCCCGCGCCTCGGCGACGGTCGTGCCATGCTCTTGGGCGAAATCGCCGACGCCACAGGCCGGCTCCGCGACATTCACCTCAAAGGATCTGGGCGCACGGTCTGGGCCCGGGGCGGCGACGGATTGTGCCCCCTGGAACCAGCGCTGAAGGAATACGCATTCAGCGAGGCCATGCATGCCTTGGGGGTTCCGAGCAACCGCGCGCTCGCGGTCATCGATACCGGCGCTACCGTCTACCGCACCACAGCGGAACGCGCGGCCATCCTAGTGCGCGTTGCCGATTCCCACCTGCGCATCGGCACGTTCCAATACGCCGCGTTGTTGGATATCAACCGCTTCCAGGATTCCAGCATGGGGCTCACCCGCCGGGTCGCGGACTATGCGATCGCACGCCACTACCCCGAGCTCGCCGCCGGACCTGATCGCTTCGTGCAACTCTTCCGGGCCGTCATGAACCGCCAAGCAGACTTGGTGGCGAAGTGGATGCGCTTCGGATTCATCCATGGAGTCATGAACACGGACAACATCACGATCTCCGGGGAGACCATCGACTTCGGGCCCTGCGCCTTCATGGATTACTTCGCACCATCGACGGTCTACAGCTCCATTGACACAGCCGGCCGCTATGCCTACGACCAGCAACCGACGGTGATGGGGTGGGATCTGGCTCGACTAGCGGAAACCCTTGTCCCCCTCGTCGACGCGCCCTCGGGTCTTCCTGCGGGTGATTCGGGGAAGGCGGCAGGGGGTGGCGTCGAGCAACTTACCGCGGTGATGAACGAGTACCCGGAGGCCTACCAGCAAGCCTGGACCCGAGAGATGGCCGAGGCGCTGGGCATTGAGCACGCCAGCGATGCGGACAAGGACTCGCTGATCAGTGCTTTCCTCACGCTCGCCGCGCATCAGCAGCCGGATTACACCGCGACGCTGCGGGCGCTGGCCGAGACCACGGCGGTGGAGACGAGCCCCGTGCGTGCGCACCTCTCGGGAGACACTGCGGATCAGTGGTTGCGCAGGTGGTGGGCGTTGCACCCGACGACGGAGACGATGCTGCAGCGCAATCCGGCGGTGATCCCGCGCAATCACGCGCTCAAGGCGGCGATGCAGAGAATCAACGATGAGGGGCTGGATGCCGCCGATGATTACCTGCGCATCGTCGATGCCGTGCGGCACCCATTCACGGTGACGGGGGATCTTCCCGCCGTGGCAACGAGCGCGGGCATGAAAAACCCGATCCTGTCGGCGGTGCCGAAGGATCGGGCGGATTTCACGACCTACTGCGGAACGTAAACCGCAGTTCGCTGGCCTACTTGGCCAGCTTCAGGGCCTTCTGGGAACGCTCCCACTGCTCGTTGAACAGCTTGGGCTCGCGAGCCAGGCGGGTGCCGTAGGAAGGAATCATTTCCTTCAGGCGCGTAGACCACTCGCCCATGCGGGAACCGAAGCAGCGCTCCAGCACCTCAATCATGGCGGACGGAGCGATGGAAGCTCCGGGGGATGCACCCATGAGGCCGGCGATGGAACCATCGTTAGAGTTCACCAATGCGGTGCCGAACTCCAGGGAACCGAACTTCGGTGCGCCGATGGGCTTGATCACCTGGACGCGCTGGCCGGCGGTAACAAGCTCCCAGTCCTCGGCACGTGCCTCGGGCATGTACTCGCGCAGGGACTCCACGCGGGCAGCTTGATCCTTGAGAACCTCCTCGATGAGGTACTTGGTCAGGCCCATCTCCTGGATGCCCACGCCCAGGTAGGAAGGCAGGTTGGTGGGGCGCAAAGACTTGAACAGGTCGAGGTAGGAGCCCTTCTTGAGGAACTTCGGGGTCCAGCCAGCGTAGGGGCCAAACAGCAGGCCCTTCTTGCCGTCGATCACGCGGGTATCGAGGTGCGGCACGGACATCGGCGGAGCACCGACGGAGGCCTTGCCGTACACCTTGGCGGCGTGCTGCTCGATGAGCTCCTCGTTGGTGCAGCGCAGCCACTCGCCAGACACCGGGAAGCCACCGTAGCCGCGGATCTCCGGGATGCCGGACTTCTGCAGCAGCGGCAGAGCCATACCGCCGGCGCCGATGAACACGAAGTTCGCGGAGATCACGTTGGTATCACCGGTGTGGAGGTTCTTGGTGGTGACCTTCCAGCGGGAGCCGTCGCGGGTGATGTCCTTGACCTCGGTGCCGTAGCGGACCTCGGTGCCGCGGGCAGTCACGGCGTCGAGGTACTGGCGGGTCAGTGCGCCGTAGTTGATATCGGTGCCGTCTTCGAACCAGGAGATGGCAACCGGATTGTTGAAGTCGCGGCCCTTAGCCATGAGCGGCAGGAACTCGGAGAACTTGTCCTCGGAGTCGCTGAACTGCATGTTCGGGAACAGCGGGTGTCCCTTGAGGGCCTCGTAGCGGGCCTTAAGGTAGTCAACCTGATCCATGCCCTGCGCGAAGGACACGTGGGGCACGCGGTTGATGAACTCGGAGGGATCGCCCAGGATTCCCTCTTCCACCAGGAAGGACCAGAACTGGCGGGAGACCTGGAACTTCTCGTTCACACCCACGGCCTTGGAGATGTCGATCTTGCCGTTGACCTGCGGGGTGTAGTTCAGCTCGCACAGAGCGGAGTGACCGGTGCCGGCGTTGTTCCACGGGGAGGAGGACTCGGCGCCGGGGACGTCCAAACGCTCAACGATGAGCTGGTTCCAGTCCGGTTCCAGTTCCTTGAGCATGACGGACAGGGTCGCGGAGATTACTCCGGCTCCGACGAGCAGTACGTCTACAGAATCTTTTGATGCCACTATGTATTCATTCCTTCGGTGGATAGCTGCGCCGCTGACCGGGGCGCAGCTATCAGAATGTTTCTTGTCGTTGAGATGCCTTCAGATGTCTTGAGGGTCACATTTACTCTACGCCCTTCAAAAGACGAATCAACGCAACCTACCCCTTTTCGTAGTTTTAGCGGAGTCTTACCGGCGTCTTAGCGGAGTTTTGCCGGAATTCTGCTGGAATTCCGCGCGAGTTCTGTCGGAATAATTGGCTGCGGTCCCCTACTCTGTCCCGTTCCGTCTCCATCGTCGCTAGCATGTGAGGCATGACTACTCTGACGTTGCGCGACGTTCTTGCAGATCCCCTCTCAGCATCTGTTGCGGATCTGGATTTCGGACCCGATGAGCTCGGCGAAGGCTTCGGCCGCCACGATATCGAGATGGGAAGCGACCCCGATGGTGAGGCGGACGTGCGCTGCGTTCTCGTTCGCTATCGACCGCAGGATTCGGGGGCTGCGCAGGATTCATCGCAGGTTTCAGCACCGGATTCAGCGCAGGATACTGACTTCTACCAGCGCCCCGCGATCTTCTTCGTTCACGGCATGACGGACTACTTCTTCCAGGCGCACGTGGCGCGGTCCTTCTACGAGGCCGGTTATGCCCCCTACGGCGTGGATCTTCGCAAGTGCGGTCGCGCATGGCGCGAGGGGCAAACGTGGCACCACGTCACCGACCAGTCCCTCTACGACGAGGACATCACCCTCGTGCATTCCCTGCTCGCCGCCGCTCACGGTTCCGTCGTCGCCGTGGGGCACTCCACGGGCGGATTGGATGTCACGATGTGGGCCCGCAGGCTCAATGAGGCCGCTGGCCCCCACGCCAAGCACAAGCACCTCGGCGCTTTCGCCGACGCACTGGCTGGCTCCCGCAGCGCCGCCGCCGAGCTGCACGAGCACCTTACGGCTGTGGTGTTGAACTCGCCGTGGTTCGGTTTACAATTCGACGCCGCCACGCGGTTCGCTATCAACGTTCTCATTCCGGCGGTGGCACGGGTGAAGCCCACTATGCTGATTCCGGGTGGGATCAACCCTGTGTATGGGCGCTCACTGCACGCCAGCGAGGCCGGTGAGTGGGACTACAACCTCGAGTTGAAGCCGCTCGAGCCACGGCCAAAGTACGTGTCGTGGCTGGCGGGCGTGGCTAAGGAGATCCGGCGCCTACAGTTCACCCCGGGGAGCACGGGCGTTCCCACGTTGGTGATGACCAGCGACAAGCACCACTTCGCGCGGCGGCTATCCGAGAAGTCTTACCAGGCGGACTTGGTCTTGAAGCCGGAGCAGATGTGGAAGCACGCCCAGGATGCGTCGCCGTCAGCCAATGTGGTGGTGTGCGATAACGCTCTGCACGATATTTTCCTCTCCCCCGAACCGGTGCGCAGCCGTGCCCTTGCCTCCGCCCAGGAATGGTTGGCGGATGTTTTCCGTTATCACTGGGGCACGGCCTAAACCGGGCAGTCCCTTGACTTGTCGCTGAAGGTCAATCCGCTCAAGGTCAATCTGCTCGATGACACCACGCTCGATCCACGAAAGGTTTTCCATGACATCCCCCGACACCGCGCCCGCTGCGTCTGCTGCGTCCGCTGGGTCTTCTGAATCCGCCGAGCACTTCGATCTCATCATCGTCGGCACCGGCTCCGGCAACTCGATTCCCAATGAGTCCAATGAGAACAAGAAGATCGCAATCGTAGAAAAGGGCATCTTCGGCGGCACGTGCATCAACGTGGGCTGCATCCCCACGAAGATGTTCGTGTACACGGCTGACGTCGCCCGGGAAGTCAATGACCTTAAGCGGCTGAGCCTGGATGGTAAGCTCACCGACGTCGATTGGAAGGGCTTGCAGCAGCGCATCTTCGGCGATCGGATCGATCCCATCTCCGAGGGTGGCAAAGAGTACCGCCGCGGCGACCGCACCCCCAACATCACACTGTTCGACGGCACCGCATCCTTTAGTGGCCCGAAGACCCTGACGATCGCCACGAACGTGGACTCCGCCAGCACCACCAGCGCCGAAGCGGGCGACACCGTCACCATCACGGGTGATCAGATCGTGCTGGCCACCGGCGGCCGGCCGTTCATCCCGGACGTCATCGCGGACTCCGGGGTCCCGTACCACACCAACAACGACATCATGCGCCTGGACAAGCTCCCGGACAGCCTCATCATCATGGGCGGCGGCATCATCGCCGTGGAGTTTGCGCACATCTTTAGCGGACTGGGAACAAAAGTCACCGTCATCAACCGCTCCCCCAATGTCCTCCGCAAGCTCGATGAAACGGTCGTGGAGCGTTTCAACGCCGTGGCGAAGGAGCAGTGGACGAACAAGCTCGGTGTGGATGTCACCGGCGCCCGGCACGAGGGCGGGCAGGTCATCCTCAGCCTCAGCGACGGCTCCGAGGTCGCCGGTGACGAATTGCTCGTCGCCCTGGGACGCACCAAGAATTCAGATCTACTCAACCCACAGGCCGGCGGCGTGGACGTCGCCGATAATGGCCGCATCATCGTCGACGAGTACGGACGCACGTCCGCTGAGGGTGTGTGGGCGCTAGGCGATGCCGCCAACGATATCGAGCTCAAGCACGTGGCCAACGCCGAGCAGCGCGTCATCAGCCACAACCTCGCCCACCCGGACGATCTGCGCACCTTCAACCACCGCTTCGTCCCATCAGGTATCTTCACCCATCCGCAGATCGGCGTGGTGGGTATGACGGAAGCCGAGGCCCGCGACAAGGTCGAGAACGTAACGGTCAAGGTCCAGGAGTACTCCGACGTGGCCTACGGCTGGGCCATGGAAGACTCCACGGGCTTCTGCAAACTCATCGCGGACGCAGACTCGGGCAAGCTGCTCGGCGCGCACATCATGGGCCCGCAGGCGACCACCCTGCTGCAGCTCGCCGTGACGATGCTGAACTTCGACATCGACGTGCGCCTCATGGCGAAAAATCAGTACTGGCCCCACCCCGCACTCTCCGAGCTGTTCGAGAACGCCCTTCTGGGCTTGGAATTCAATTCCCCCAACCCGGATGGCATGAACCCCTAGAGTAGGAGGTATTGCCCCCAAAACATCCTCGTCGCTTGGGCCCCAAGTGACACTGAACTTGTGGGAGGACCCGTGCCCTCTGCCCCTCGTGTCATCGTCATCACCGGAGCCGCGTCCGGCATCGGCCGCGCACTCGCGCTGAGCTTCGCCGAAGATCAGGCGGGATTGGTTCTTTCGGATCGCGACGCCGAAGGGCTGGCAGGCACCGTGCGGATGGCTCGGGACGCCGGTGGGCGCATCCTCGATTCCACAGTCCTTGACGTCACCGATGTCGATGCCGTCAAGGAGTGGGCGGATCGGGCCGTCGAGAACTTCGGTGCTCCCGATGAAGTGCATCATGTCGCGGGGATTGCCATCTGGGGTGATGCCAGGACGTTTCCGCACGAGAAGTGGAAGCGCGTCATCGACGTCAACCTCATGGGTACCGTCCACATGGTTGAGGCGTTCGTTCACCACATGACGGATCAGCCCCAGCGAGAGGATGCATCGGCCCGCCGGGCCTTCGTGTGCGTCAGCTCGGCGGCCGGCATCATCGGCTTGCCATGGCACGCGGCATATTCGGCGTCGAAGGGAGGGGTGATCGCTATGTGTGAGGTTTTGCGCTTCGACCTGCGTCCCCACGGGGTCGATGTGCACGTGGTCGCGCCGGGCGCGGTGGATACTCCCCTGGTGCGCAGCATCGACATTCATGGAGTGGATCGCGCCAACCCACGGGTGGAAAAGGCCACGAAGCTCTTCCAGCGCCACGCGGTCACGCCCGAGCAGACAGCCCGCGCGATCCGCAAGGGAGTGACGAAAGGCAAGTTCCTCATCACCACAAGCGCAGACATCCGCTTCGGCCGATGGGCGCAGGTGAATATTCCGTGGGCATACGCGGGGTTCATGCGATTGCTCAACCGCGGTTTCCGGTGGGCCAGCACCGACCGGTGAAATAGTCGCTGACATGTCAGTGCCACCGCACCACCGCGAGAGCCGGCGCGGCTACGGCAGGATGAACGGGAGCGCTACACACATAATGATGACGGCCAGTATCACCACAACGAAGGTTTTGCCCTGCCACGTGGCGTAATTGAAATCCATGCCCACGCCGAAGCGCTTCTCCACCAGCACGGTGGGGTCATCCGGGTTGTAGTAGAACATCCCCCACTTGTAGTGCTTGTCCATCTTGTCCATCTCGGCCATCTCGCGCGCCCCGGAGCTATCCTGGGCAGCCGGGGATGATCTCAGCGCATCATTGACCTTGCCCAGCTCCCGCACGGCGTAGACCAGCGCGGCGATCGGGCTGCCGAATGCACAACCCAGCATCAAGAAAAACGAGAACGTGTCGTACCTCTGGAAAGCTGGAACAACCGACGTGACCTGCATCAACGACAATCCCAGACAGATCAACGACACGATGATGCTCAAAACAATGTGATCCACCCGCGCCTGCGCCCGGGCTCGCACCTTCGCAAGTTCGCCGCTCGCCGTCGGGTTATTCGCCTGCATACTCACCACCGCACCGGAGATCGCCACGCCGATGAGGAGGAACACAAGGTTGCCGATGCTCATTCCGTAGACGCTGGTGAGCGACTTGTCCGACCACGCGTCGGGTTCCAATTTCGGGCCCCAGTGCGTGGGGATGACCTCCGGGATATCCGACCAGTGGGCAGCGACAACAGCGACGGACACCACAATGCTCACCGCCGCAACGATATAGCACCACCACCCGATCGAGGCTCGAGGCAGCGCTACTCCGAGATCATTGTCGCGCTCACCGTCGCTCACACTCATTCGCTCCCATCTCGCCGTTCGTCGACCGGCACTCCCAGCACATCCAATGCCGTGGCCAAGCCATCGTAGTTGGTCACCAGTATGACAAACGCCACCTGATCTCGCGCGCTCAGGATCCCCCGCAGCTGCTCCCACGTGGAGTCCCGGAGCTTCTTGGTGGCGATGAGCTCGTCGGTGGCGTCGAGAAGAATTCCCAATCGACCGGTCTGTCCGTGATCGTCGCGGAACATCGCCTCAATCGTTTCGGGGTCGACGCCAGACTTGGCCGCAAGATCACGGTGTTGATCGGCTTCGTACGCACTGTCTCGGCGGAAGGCCACGCGCAAGATGATGGCCTCGGATTCCTGTCTTCCCAGATAGCCGAAGGGCATCATCATCGCGGAGTACAACAGCCATCCCCGGAACAGCCGCTTGGCGCGGCCCAGCGTGGCGAACACTCCCAGGGTTTTGCGGCGCGTTACCCGGGCGCCGATCGCGGTGATCGCGCCGTTGATGGGTCCGAGTTCTCGCCTCCCCGCGGGACCTGGACCGCCCGACTGTGCTGCGCGGTCGTGCGCGTCGTGGCGATCTCGGGAGCCGGACGCGGAAGTGCCGGAATCGGTGACGGCTGCAGTGTCGGCAGCGGTGTCGGCATGGTTGCGGTTCACCGAGTGATTGTTTCCCATGGAAACGTAGTTTAGCCGCGCATGCCCCGCGGCAGGGTGCTATTCACCGAGGTCGGTCAGTACCTCGTAGCCGTCCTCGGTCACCACGAGGGTGTGCTCGAACTGGGCGGTCCACTGCCGGTCCTTGGTCTGTACGGTCCAGCCGTCATCCCAGATTTCGTAGTCCAGGCCACCGAGGTTAATCATCGGCTCGATGGTCAGGGTCATGCCGGGCTCGAGCAGCTCGGTGTGGGCGCGCGGATTCTCGTAGTGCAGCACCACCAGACCGTTGTGGAAGGTGGGTCCCACGCCGTGGCCGGTGAAGTCCTGGACCACGTTGTAGCCGAATCGCTTGGCATAGGCCTCGATAACGCGGCCGATCACGTTGATTTCCCGACCAGGCTTCACGGCCTTGATGCCGCGCCACATGGCCTTCTTCGTGCGTTCCACCAACAGGCGGTGTTCCTCGGAGACGTTACCGGCGAGGAAGGTGGCGTTGGTGTCGCCGTGGACGCCATTCTTGAAAGCGGTGACGTCGATGTTGACGATGTCACCATCTTCGATCACGGTGGTGTCCGGGATGCCGTGGCAAATAATCTCATTGAGGCTCACGCAGCAGGATTTCGGAAAGTGCCGGTAGCCCAACGTGGACGGGTAAGCGCCGTGGTCCAGCATGTACTCGTGAGCCACGCGATCGATCTCGTCGGTGGTCACACCGGGGGCGACGGCCGCGCCGGCCTCGCGCAGCGCTTCGGCGGCGATGCGGCTTGCCTCGCGCATCTTCTCAATGGTTTCGGCATCCTGGACCCACGGTTCGCCGATGTTCTCTCGTACCGAGTCTTTCCACGCGTACTCGGGGCGTGCAATCTTTTGCGGAACACCGCGAATCGGGGTTGGTTGTCCGGGGGTCAAAGGTGCTCGTGTCATAGCCCCCGATAGTACTCGGCTAGTTTTGAGGCCCCGCAGCGCCCGGCTGGTCGGGATTATTCTCCGCATCGAGGTTGGCGAAGAACTTGTTTGTGATCGCCACCGAGTGCTCCGATCCCCCGCCCAGCACAATGAGGGTGGCGAAAGCTAGGTCTCCGCGGTAGCCGGCGAACCAGGCGTGAGATCCGCCGTTGATTTCGGCCTCACCGGTCTTGCCGTACACCTCGCCGGCGCCTGCGATTGCGGAGGCCGTACCGTTTGTCACCACGGCACGCATCATTTGGCGTAGCTGGTCGAGGTGTTCGGGGTTCAGCGGTTGAGGTAGCTCCCCGTTGACCTTCGTGGCGTGCTTTTCACCGGCAATGAGATACGGCACAGGCATCTTCCCAGCCGCCACAGACGCCGCCACCAAGGACATGCCAAACGGACTAGCCAGATCCAGGCCCTGGCCATAACCGGCTTCCGTGCGCTGCAGCATCACATCACCCTTCGGCACGTCGCCGGTGACGGTCTGCAGGCCGTCGATGGCGAAGTCCGTGCCCAGGCCAAACTTGGCCGCCTCGGTCTTGAGCTGACCTGGCTGCAGCTGAGTGGAGATATCAGCGAACGTGGTGTTGCAGGATTTTGCGAACGCGTTCTGCAAGGCGGTGTTGCCCAGGGAGAACCCGTTGTAGTTCGTCACGATGCGGCCACCGATATCCTGACTGCCCGGGCATCCCACAGTGGAGTCAGGACTAAGCCCCTGATGATCCAGGCCGGAATAGGCGGTGATCATCTTGAACGTCGAGCCCGGTGGGTACTGGCCCATCAGCGCCGGGTTGCCGTCTTCATCGGCCTTGGGGGTTTGCGCCACCGCAAGGATCTCGCCCGTCGATGGGCGCAGCACCACCATCATGGCCTTGGCATCGGATCGGGTATCCACGGCCTTCTGCGCGGCGTCTTGCACAGCACGGGAGATACTGACGTGCACGCTGCCCGCGGGCTGCGCGGGTGCTCCGGCGACTTGGGTCACCTCGGAGCCTTCGTTGGTCGCCGCCACGACCTTCCAGCCGTTCTTGCCCACGAGGTCGTCGCTGACCTGCTTGGACACGCGGCTGAGGATATCCGGCGCCAGGTTCGGATCGGGGCGAACCAGGGCGGCCTCTTCGTTCATCCGCACGGCGTTATCACCCGCCATGGCCTGTTTCATCTCCGCGCCGGGACCGGCGGGCAGGATCGCCACGGAAAAGTCGCCCTTGACCTTGCTGGCTTCCTGAATCTTGTCCTGCACATTGATCTGTGGAACGGCCGGGTCTTTGGCGTGCAGCACATCCAGCTCATTGGCGATGCGTCGCATGGTGGTATCGAGGTTCTTCGTCTTCGTCGTATCGACAAGCACGCGCCATTGCGTTCCGGGTTCTAGGAGCACGGCACCATCGGATCCCACCACGTTGGCCATCTTCGCCGGCACGCTGCGCAGCTCAAGGTGCTGGTTGGCGCCGAGGTCCGGGTGCAACACAGCGGGCTGCCAGCGCACGGTCCAGTCACCATCGGTCTTGGTGAGCATCATCGTGGAGTCGTAGGAGAAGTCCCGATCATCCGGCAGCGTCCAGTCCATGCTGTATGTCGCGGAGGCCTGGTTGCCGTTGGTGGAGACGTTCTTCAGCTCGGTGCGCAGACCCTGTGCCTGCAGGGCCTTCCAGGTTTCGTCGATCGCCGAGTTCGCCTGCGCGGGATTGTCGGTTTCTGCGGCGGCATCGTCGCGCTGCGACAGCCGGGTGAGGAAATCACCCGCGGCATCGTCGGCGGTATCCGGGCGGGGTGTGCACGCGGCAAGTCCGCTGACCACAACGCTCGCCATTACAGCAGACAACACGGTCTTCGACTTGAACATGGATGTGAGATTACCCGCCCGATCACAAGATTCCGCGCTCCCGCGCCACGTTCACCGCCGCAGTTCTATTGCTTACGCCCAATTTGGAGAACACATTGCCCACGTGTGACTTCACGGTCGCCTCGGTGAGCACCAATTCGTGGGCGATCTGCCGGTTGGATCGCCCGGCCCCCACCAATTGCAGAACCTCCAGCTCGCGGCTGGTGAGCTTTTCCATGGGCTTGTTGATTCTGCCGAGGAGCTTGCCCATCACCTGTGTGGACATCACGTTGTGCCCTTGCGCAGCTTCACGCACGCCATTGATCAGTTCGTCCGGTCCGCAGTCTTTGAGCAAGTAGCCCACGGCTCCGGCGCTGACAGCTCCAACCACGTCACCGTCGGTGGAGTAGTTTGTCACCACAAGAACCTGCGGCGCCTGCGGCAGAGCTCGGATCTGCTCGGTAGCCCACACTCCACCCGATGGTCCAGTGCCCACCTTCTCGCCGAAGCGCAGGTCCATGAGCACCACGTCGATCTCGCCGGGGTGCTCACGCACATAGTCCACGGCATCCCGCGGCTGCGAGACGTCCTTGGCAACGCGGACGTCCTCAGCTCCATCGAGCAGGGCCGCCAGGCCCGCTCGAACCACCGGATGATCGTCAGCAATCATGACGGAAATCATCTACGCCTCACGTCCCTTCGACTTCTTCGGCCCGCTTGTCTCGCTTGTCTTGTTTTTCTCACTTACCCTGGCCGCCTCGTCACTCTCGCTCAGGTCGTTCCCGTCCTTCACGACTTCGGCCGTGTCTCCAGCATTGCCTCCACCAGAATCCCCACCACCGGCGCGATCAACCGCCCGGTACGCGGGAATACAAATGGCCACACCACACCCCTCACCGGGCTCAGACTCGATGGTCATTGTGCCACCCACCCCCATCGCCCGGCGGCGCACACCAGCCAAGCCGAGAGTCGAGTCCTGATTCACTGCATCCCAATTCACGTCAAAACCAGTGCCGTTATCCACCACATCCAGGCTCACCTGATCCTCCTGGTAGGTCAGCGTCACCCGGGCCGCACTCGCGTGGGCATGCCGAACCACGTTGGAGACCAACGATTGCGTCATGCGCACGATCGCCTCCTGCACATCAGCCCGCAGCGGGTACGCCTGACCGTCTACAGTCAACGCGAAGCTCTTACCCATGGGAGTGGTGGACACAACCCGAGCCAGCGCCACCGTGAGGTCGGCCTGCTCCAACGGGGCGGGCTGAAGCGCAGCGATGATGCGGCGCGTCTCCGCCAGGTTCTCCTCCGTGGTTTTTCGTGCCAGGCGAATCTCCTCAATAGCCCGCGAGAGATCCTCGGCGGGGGGCTGCGTGGTGGCGTCGGATAAAAGAGGCGACAACCGGCGTTCCACAGAGAACAACAACATGTGAATCGAGCTCAGACCCTGCGCGACCGTGTCGTGGATATCGGCAGCAACGCGGGCGCGCTCCCCCATCTCACCAGCGTGGTGCGACGCCTCAGCGCGGGCCCGAGCCTCCCGGCGCAGCAGCCGAAAGCCCAACCCCAGCGCCACCGCCACGAGAGCGCCGACGACCGGGCCGATCACACCACCAATTTCGAAGCCGTTGAAACGCGCAATCGCCACCACCGTGATGACCGTGAGCACGCCGACCACCGGCACGCCCACCTTCGGCGGCAACATGCCGATCGCCAGGAAAAACAGTGCGAAAGCAATGAACGAGGCGCTCGGCCACACCGCCACCATCAGAGCCCACGCCACCACCACCGCAACGAACCACAGCCAACGCGGCCGCACCCACGCGCCAGAGATGTACACCAGGATGAACAACACGATGCGCCAGTCCATACCCTGCTTCGCGATGACTACCGCCACGAGGATCGCGACGAGGATGTGCAACCCGTGGCCGAGGTAAGTCCACAAGCGATCGAGCCGATCGACGCGCTCGGAACCATCGTGGCCATCAGCGCTGTTCAACGCGGTGGCGTGCGCTCGCCGACGGTGCGTGCCGAGGCGTGGCAGGAAGCGGGATTCCGAACTGTGACTCATGTCATCCAACTTTAGTAGGAGATGAAGACAACCCCTTTGCTCGATGCCCCCGCGCGCGGAGTCGAGCAGGATGAACAGTATGTTCCAAGGAATCAAAGAATTACGTGCAGCCAAGGGGCGCACCGCGCTGATCATCATTACCGTCGGCATGATCACCGTGCTCGTGACGTTCCTGAGCTCCCTCGCAGCTGGGCTGGCCTACCAATCAGTCTCGGCGCTGAAGAACCAACTGGGCAGCAACAAAGCCCTCGTCCTCCAAGATAACGGTGTGACCAACCTCTCCACCTCCCGGCTGAACGACCAGCAACTGACCGAGATCGAGCAGGCCGGTGGCCAAGCCCTCTACATGGCACGCGACCGGGTAGGTTCGGACACGGTCATCCTGCTCTCCGATCCCAGCCTGGCCCCCGGCACTGTGCAGGTGCCCGAGGCGCTGAAGTCCGCCGCTGAGCAGACCTACAAGTCCGATCCCCAGATCCCCAACGTGACGTTCACGGACACCGAGCTGTACCTGGATCACCAGCCGGTCATCCTCGCCTCCCCCAACCTGGTGCTCCGCCTGCCGGGTACGAGCACCGCGGCCACGGTCGATACGTCGAACTCCAAGGCCATGGACGTGGTCGATCACATGAGGGACGTGAAGGTTCTCCAGGGCAAGGACCGCTGGAATGCCTCGGCCTCCTACTCGGGCGAGCAGACCAGCCTCAACATGATGATCACCCTGCTATACGTCATCTCCGCACTCGTGCTCGGCGCCTTCTTCACCGTCTGGACCATGCAGCGACTGCGCGGCGTGGCAATCAGCTCCGCCCTCGGCGCATCCCGCAAGGTTCTCGTGGCCGACTCGCTATCCCAGGCGGCGCTCGTCCTGTTGGTGGGTATCACCAGCGGCGTACTCATCACCTGGGTGGCTGGCAGCTTCGCTGGATCGGCGATGCCGATCGTTCTCGACGCCTCTACGCTGCTTCGACCCGCGGCCATTCTGGCTGCCGCCGGTATCCTCGGCGCCGCAGTGAGCATCAAGCCGGTTCTGAGTGTGTCACCGCGGACCGCGCTGCAATCCGCTTAGCCGCAGGGGCTAAGGCCTCGCAGCTTACACCGACAGCTCGCACTGACTTTGAACACATAATCACTTTTCAACTGAGTCAAAGGACTTTTCGACATGACACACCACCACCGCGCTACGGGCGATGCGACGCCATCTAAGCACGCATCCCAAGACGCATCGTCCCAGCAAGCACTGTCGCTCGACGGCATCACGCTAGACATCAAAGACGGTTCCCAAACTCGCCGCCTCCTCGACGGGGTGACCTTCGACGTCGCCGCCGGCGAACTCGTTGGCATTACGGGTCCTTCCGGTTCCGGCAAATCTACCCTGCTGGCGATCGTCGGATGCCTCACGCCGCCGACCTCCGGCACCGCCACCCTGCACACCCCCGACGGGGTCATCAACCTCGAATCCGCCACCGGCGCCGAGGCCGCGAGGATCCGCCGCGACCACCTGGGCATCGTGTTCCAGCAGGCCAACCTACTCCCCGCCCTCACCGTTGAGGAACAGCTGCTCCTGATGCCCCGGTTGGGTAAGGTCTTCCCCATTCGCGGCCAGCGTTGGAATGATTACAAGGACAAGGCCGCCACGTTGCTCGATGGCGTGGGGCTGGGTGACATGAAAGACCGCAAGGTCGGTGACCTTTCCGGCGGTCAGCAGGCTCGCGTCAACCTGGCTCGGGCGCTTATGAATAATCCGCAGCTGCTGCTCATCGACGAGCCCACCGCAGCTCTCGATACCCAGGCCGGTGCTCAAGTCACGGACATGATCCGCGAGATGGCGCACAAGGCCAACATCCCCGCCCTGTACGTCTCCCACGATGAGGAGCAGCTAGCAACCCTCGACCGCATCCTGACCTTGGTGGATGGCAAGATCGAGGACGACAGCTAGGGCAGCTAGCGGGTAACGCGCACGTCGGCCTTGGCGCCTTCGATGGCTTCCAGGCCTTCCTCATCGGCGATGCGCATAGCTTCTTCGATGAGGGTTTCCACAATCTGATCCTCCGGCACGGTCTTGATGACCTCGCCCTTGACGAAGATCTGGCCCTTGCCATTGCCGGAAGCCACGCCGAGATCGGCATCGCGGGCCTCGCCGGGGCCGTTGACAACGCACCCCATGACGGCCACGCGCAGCGGGAACTCCATGCCCTCCAAGCCGGCGGTGACTTCGTCAGCCAGCTTGTACACATCCACCTGGGCACGGCCGCAGGACGGGCAGGATACGATTTCAAGCTTGCGGGGGCGCAGGTTGAGCGACTGCAGAATCTGATCGCCCACCTTGATTTCCTCTACCGGATCGGCGGAGAGCGACACGCGGATGGTATCGCCGATGCCCTGCGACAGCAGCGCACCGAAAGCCACACTGGACTTAATGGTTCCTTGGAATGCGGGACCAGCCTCGGTCACGCCAAGGTGCAGCGGGTAGTCGGTCTTCTCCGCGAGCTGGCGGTAGGCCTCCACCATGATGACCGGATCGTTGTGCTTCACGGAGATGGCGATGTCGCCGAAGCCGCAGTCCTCAAACAGGCCGGCTTCCCACACGGCAGATTCCACGAGCGCCTCAGGCGTGGCCTTTCCGTACTTTTCCATGATGCGCTTATCCAGCGATCCAGCGTTCACGCCGATGCGGATCGGGATGCCCGCATCGCCAGCGGCCTTGGCGACCTCCTTGACGCGGCCGTCGAATTCCTTGATGTTGCCGGGGTTCACGCGAACGGCTGCACATCCGGCGTCGATGGCGGCAAAGATGTACTTCGGCTGGAAGTGAATGTCCGCGATGACGGGGATCGGAGACTTCTTCGCGATGGCGGGCAACGCTTCAGCGTCGACGGTCTTGGGGCATGCCACGCGCACAATGTCGCAGCCCGAGGCGGTCAGCTGTGCGATCTGCTGCAGCGTCGCGTTAACGTCGTGCGTCTTCGTGGTGGTCATGGACTGAACGGACACTGGGTAGTCACTACCCACGCCCACGCTGCCGACCATGAGTTGCCGGGTCTTGCGGCGCGGAGCGAGTACGGGTGGTGGGCCGTCAGGAATACCCAAAGAAATGCCGGACATTGTGTGAACCAAGGCACCTTTCGTTGTTGAGAACGCTTCTGGATCTATTGGTGAACGGAAACGAGGCCGTCGAATTCCTTATTCTACGCGCTTGTTCTTAGGTGGGACGTGCCCCGTCGAAGTTCTTCCCTGCGTAGGTTGAGTAGATCGTCGGTGAGAAGATCTCCCGCTAGAAGATCTTCACCGGGTTCACCACATCGGCGATGATGACGGTAGCGCCGAAAACAAGCAGCACCAGTGTTGCCGCGTAGGTGATCGGCATGAGCTTCGTGTAATCCGCCGGGCCACCAGGCGCCAGTCCGCGCAGCTTCCGGAAAAAGTCGCGAATCCGCTCGTAAATCACCACCGCAATGTGGCCGCCGTCCAATGGCGGCAGGGGAACCAGGTTGAATGCGGCAAGGAAGAGGTTCAGGCTGGCGAGCGCGAGGAAGAAGTTCATCCACATGTCGTAGCGCACCATCTCCCCGCCGACCCGCGAAGCACCCACCACACTCATCGGGGAATCATCCGCACGGTCACCGCCGAAGATCGACGACACCACGCCGGGGAAACGCTCCGGCAGAGCAATGAGACCGTTCCACGTGTCCTTAAGCATGGAACCGGTGAAGGAGGCCGTGCCCCCCACCGCGCTTACGGGGTTGTACTGCAGCAGTCGGAATTCGGGGATCACCGGCGCGATACCGATGGTGCCCACGGTCATGCGGTTGCCTGCGGTGTTGAGCCGCTCGACATACTGGACCTTGAGGTCGATGGTCTGCTGCTTGCCATCGCGATCAATCACTGCCGGGACGGTGACCGTGTCGCCGGGCTTCTTGCCGTCGCCGTGATCGAGGGTGCGCAGCTCGTCGCGCAGGGTTGGGAAATCGGGGGTCGCCACACCGTTGACGCTCACGAAGGTATCGCCGGGGCGAACTCCCGACTCCGCTGCGGGGCCCGCGCCGGAACATGGCTTCAACGATCCATCAGCATTCTGAGATGCAGGGCTGCACTGGGTGGTCTTCACGGTCGGCGTGAATTCCACGCTGCGGTCCGGCAGACCCCAAGCGAGGGCCACCGAGTAGATGATGACAAGCGCCAGCAGAACGTTCATGATGATGCCGCCCAGCATGACGAAGATACGCGCCGCGGTGGAGCGGTCGTACATGGCGTACGGACGTTCCTCGTCGGTCATCTCATCCAGCTTGGTCATGCCGGCGATGTCGCAGAAGCCACCGAGGGGAATGGCCTTGATGCCGTACTCGGTGTGGCCCTTATGCGTGGACCAGACCGTGGGACCGAAGCCGATGAAGTAGCGGCGGACGCGCATGCCCGTCATGCGGGCTGCATACATGTGCCCCGCTTCGTGCAAAGCGATGGAGACGGCAATGCCCAGGGCAAAGAGAACGATGCCTAGTGCGAAAGCCACTGAGCCATCCTCTCGTGAGCCACGCTGCGGGCCTCGCGCTCGGCGGCGAGGACGTCCTCAAGGCTGCTTGGTGCTGCGGACAGGTGGCTGCAGTGCTCCATCGTCTCCGCAACGGTGTCCACGATGTACGGGAACTTCAGGCTGCCATTGAGGAACTCCACGGCGGCCTCTTCGTTGGCTGCGTTGTACACGGCAGGCATGGTGCCACCAGCAGTCACAGCCTGGCGGGCGAGCTCGACGGCGGGGAATACCTCTTCATCGAGTGGTTCGAACTCCCACGTGGCTGCGCGGGTGAAGTCGAGCTTGCGCTGTGTGCCACTGATACGCTCCGGCCAGCCTAGAGCCAACGCGATGGGCAGCTTCATGGACGGCGGCGAGGCCTGGGCGATGGTGGCGCCGTCGAGGAAGGTCACCATGGAGTGCACGATGGACTGTGGGTGCACGGTGACCTCGATGCGCTCCGGCGGGATGCCGAACAGCAAAGATGCCTCGATGAGTTCCAACCCCTTGTTGACCATCGTGGCCGAGTTCAAGGTGTTCATCTGCCCCATGGACCACGTGGGGTGCGCTGCGGCCTGTAGTGGCGTGACCGGCTCGAGCTCTTCGCGGGTCCAGCCACGGAACGGGCCACCCGAGGCGGTGAGCACGAGCGTATCCACTTCGCTGGACTTGCCTGCGCGCAGGCACTGCGCCATCGCTGAGTGCTCGGAGTCCACGGGAATGAGCTGACCCGGCTGCGCCGATTTCAGCACGAGCTGCCCACCAGCCACCAGGGATTCCTTGTTGGCCAGGGCCAGCCGGGCACCGGTCTTCAGTGCCGCGAGGGTCGCATCGAGCCCGAGCGAGCCAACGAGGGAGTTCAAGATCACATCATTGCTCTCCAGCTCATCGCCGATTGACTCCACAAGCTGACGGGCAGAATCAGCACCGCGGATGCTGCGGCCGCCGAGTTCGGCGTCGATCCAATCGGCCGTGCGCTCCGAGGCCACGGCCACGCGCTCCGCAGGGAGTCCGAAGGAGTGAATCTGCTCGAGCAACAACTCCGGTTTAGAGCCATGCGCCGCGATCCCTACCAGCTCAAACCGCTCGGTGTTCTCCTTGAGGATCTCCAAGGCCTGTGTGCCGATGGATCCCGTGCTTCCCAGTACGACAACTTTGATCTTCACCCGATCTATTGTTCCACGAATGTCGAACGAGTTGTGAACGCCATTGGTCGCGGATCGCATGCTGCCAGGCTTTTCCTGCACACGTATCAGGCACCACTCAGGTGGACACCCAAAAATTCACACCCCAAATGGGTGCCGATGGCGAATTCTGGCCGGATTTGTGTCACAATAATGTGCAATACAACTGTTGTGACATCAGGAGGAAACGGTGGCGACCCACTCGAAGGAAGTTGAAGTTTTTGACGGCGTCTCCACGGCGGACGTCCCGTCTGCAGCGTGGGGCTGGAGCGAACTGACTCGCCGTAGCATCATCATCTCCGGAATCCTCGGTGGCATCTTCCTACTGCTGCTGCAGTTCGGTAACCACGAGGGTCACGTTGAGAACATCTGGCTGATCACCTTGGCTGTCCTCACCTTCATCGGTACCGCCATCTTCGCGTTCCGCCCGAAGCTGACCCAGCGCCAGACCGTGACCAGCCACAACAAGCCGATCGGCCACATCGAGCCGCAGTGGGCAGCCGACCAGAAGAACCTGACCGGCGCTTACGCTAACCTCTCTGACGAGCAGCTGGCTTCGTGGAACATGGACGCTCGCAGCAAGGAATCCCTCTCCCGAGACTAATTGTTCTTAGGGTTTCGGCCCTCGGGTCTCGAGTCTTTTCAATCTCGACGCCCACAGCGCAAAAGCAGCTCCCGCTGACGCGGGAGCTGCTTTTGCGTGTTCTGTGGGTTTTGTGTGCGAGGTCTAAACGCCCGCCGAACCGAACAGTGCACCTGCGAAGTAGGTGATCACCAAACCAAGGGCGCCACCGATGAGCAGTCGCAGCACCGAGCGACTGACCTTGGTGCCACTGAGCTTCGCGCTAATGAAACCAGTCAGCGCCAGGGTCAGCAGGGTCACAACCGTCACCACGATTGCCTGCGCAGACTTCGGCGCAGCCAAGACGGACAGAATCGGCAGCAGAGCACCCACCGTGAAGGCGAACGCGGAGGCACCTGCGGCAACCCAAGGGTTCGTCAGTTCCTCGTCATCGATGCCCAGCTCCAGCTGCAGGTGAGCCTTCAGCGGATCATTCTGCTCCATTTCGGAGACCGCCTTATCGGCTGTGGCATCGGTGATGCCGTAGCCACGCAGGATGTCCACCATTTCCTTGTGCTCTTCCTCCGGCATCTCCTTGAGCTCGCGCTTTTCCAAGTCGATGTAGTAGCGCTCAGTGTCACGCTGAGCGGACACGGACACGTACTCACCCAGAGCCATTGATACGGCACCTGCCACCGCAGCCGCCACACCTGCAAGCATGATGGCGGAGGTTTCGCTGCCTGCGGCGATCACGCCGAGCAGGATACATGCGGTGGACACGATGCCGTCGTTAGCGCCCAACACACCGGCGCGGAGCCAGTTCAGCTTGGAGCCGAAGCTGCTGTGGTGCGGTTCACTGTTGTGACCGTCCACCACTGCTTCTGAAATAGACATGTTGAATCCATTCTTATCGTCGTTATGAGAAGCGAGGAAGTGCTTTACTCAGCACAATCTCGCTTCACGGGTAGGCCAGCCAGTCACGGCTGTGCCTGCCCACTGCAGTTGTCTTTCGATGGGTTCCCACGAGAGTTGAGTTACCCGGGAACTTGTAGGTATGCGGAGTGGGTAGTCACCCCGCACCGCGTGGACGAGTCACCGTCCCCCATCAATGAAGACTTCCTACAGCATACGCAACGAAGTCTATTTCTCCTCAGCGGCGAGCTGACCGCAGGCAGCGGCGATCTCTTGCCCCTTCGTATCGCGCACGGTGCAGGGCACCCCCTGCTCCTCCACGCGGCGCACGAATTCGTCCTGCCGCTCCTTCGGGGAAGCATCCCACTTAGACCCCGGAGTGGGGTTCAGCGGAATCACGTTGACGTGCACCTTTGATCCCAGCGCACCGCGAAGCTTCTTGCCTAGCAGTTCGGCCCGCCACGGCTGATCGTTCATGTCACGAATCAGCGCGTATTCGATCGATACTCGACGCCCAGACGTGTCCGCGTAGTAGCGGGCCGCGTCCAACACCTCATCAACAGACCACCGATTGTTCACGGGGACGAGCTCGTCGCGGAGTTCATCATCTGGCGTATGCAGCGATACGGCCAGGCGAACCGTCATGTTTTCATCGGCGAGCTTACGGATCGCGGGAGCCAGGCCCACCGTGGAGACCGTCACGTTGCGCTGGGAAATGCCGAAGCCCTCCGGCGCGGGCGACGTGATCTTGCGGATCGTATCCACCACGCGCTTGTAGTTAGCTAAGGGCTCGCCCATGCCCATGAAGACGATGTTGGACAGGCGCCCCTCCTCCCCTGCTACTTCGCCGTCACGCATGGCTGCCGCCGCATAGCGGACCTGCTCCACCATCTCGCCGACGGAGAGGTTGCGGTCCAGACCGCCCTGGCCGGTCGCACAGAACGGGCAGGCCATGCCGCAGCCCGCCTGGGACGAGATGCACAGGGTGGCTCGGCCGGGGTAACGCATGAGCACGCTCTCCAACAGGGTTCCATCGTGCAGGCGCCACAGGGTCTTGCGGGTCTCTCCGTCATCGGCCTCCATGTTGCGCAGGGGCATCATGAGATCCGGGAAGAGGGCATCCTTGACCGCCTGGCGCTTGCCTTCCGGCAGGTCCGTCATGTCCAGCGGGTTGCCCTGGAGGCGACCGTAATACTGGCGCGCAATCTGGTCGGCGCGGAACTTGGGGAGACCCAACTGTTCCACCTCGGAAATGCGCTTGTCGGCGCTCAGGTCTGCGAAGTGGACTGGGGGCATTCCCCGCTTGGGGGCTGCGAATTGAAGTTTTACTGGTTCAGCCATGGTGGCGACCATTATTGCACGCCTAGCCCCTTGAGAGACAGTCGAGACGCTGGTGCTGTAACACCTAGTGAAACACCTACCGGGACACGCGATGGCACGTGGCTGCCACACAGTAAGCTCTGCATGGAAAAAGCCGCGACAACAAACCAGAGAGCTTTTGCCGAAAACGCTGCCCATCACGTTGGCAGTTATCCCACTCATAGAGTTCAATAGGAACCATGACTAACCCCTACAAAGAACCAGCGAAAAACCACGCACCCGGTAATGATCCCATCGACGGCACCAAGGCTATGCCGAACGTAGGGGCGTCGAACGAGAAAAAGCCGGCGAAGAACGAGAAGCGCAAGGTCAAAGGCTCCGTGGCGGGCACCACATGGGTAAGCCTGACGGTCGGTTTGCTGCTGCTCATCCTCCTTATCGTCTTCATCCTGCAGAACCAGCAGAAAGTGGAGCTGCAGCTCTTCGCCTGGACGATGAACTTCCCCATCGGCGTGGGCATGCTCATCGCCGCGATTGTGGGCGCGCTGATCATGGTGATCGTGGGCGGCGCCCGGATCATGCAGCTGCGCAAGCAAGTCAAGCGCTAGCACCTAGCGCTCGCTGGACCTCGCCAGACCGCGCTAGACCCCGCTGATCATGTTCAGAACCACCCAGGTGATCATGGCGGCGGGGAGCATACCGTCGAGGCGGTCCATGAGACCGCCGTGGCCGGGGAGCATGTGGGACATGTCCTTGATGCCGAGATCGCGCTTGAACTGCGACTCCACGAGGTCACCGAGCGTGGCGCAGATGGCCAGGCCCACGCCCAGCAGGATGCCGATCCAGAACGGGGCATGCAGCAAGAGCGTCACGCAGGCGATGCCCACCGCCACGGAGGTCACGACCGAGCCACCGAAGCCTTCCCACGACTTCTTCGGGCTCACCGCCGGCGCCATGGAATGGGTGCCGAAGAACACACCGAAGGCGTAGCCACCAACATCCGAGGCCACCACGCAAAGCATAAACGTGACGATGAAGGCCCAACCATCCACATTGTCGCGCTCCATGCGGGACAACATCGCGGCGAACGAGCCGAACAGCGGGATCCACGTCAGGATGAAACACCCGACCGCGGTGTCGCGAACGTAGTTGTGCGGCGGGGAGGACCGGCCGTGATGGAACAGCCGGGTAATCATGAGCAGGAGCACCGACGTGGCGTAACCGGCGACAAGGCCCGTCGTGCCGAACGGCCACGACAGCCACACCATGACTTGGCTGCCGACCACGAGAACAACGAGGCTCAGCACATAGCCGGCCTCGTAGAGGCGACGCCACACCTCGTACACCGCCAAGCCCATCGCTGCGGCGACGAGGGGGTACCAGCCCCACGTAGTAATGAGCGCACCGATGACCAAAGCGCCCAGCAGCACCCCCACTGTGATGGCCTGCGTGAGGTTGCGACCAGCGGAGTTTTTGGGCTTAGGGTGGGCCACTGTTTCAGAATCCTTCTCGGTCTGTGGTCGATCCGTCGTCTATTGGTCGTCGCTGTAGTGATCGGCGCTGTATTGATCGTTGCTGCGGCTCACGATGGAAAACTCGAGGGCAGGTGAGCCCTAAACCTCCATGAGCTCCTTTTCCTTGTTCTCCACTACGGCGTCGACCTGAGTGACGTAGTTGTGGGTGATGCTCTCGAGTTCCTTTTCCGCAGCCTTCACTTCGTCCTCGCCGGCTTCGCCGTCCTTCTGGATCTTGTGGAGGCCTTCCATCCCCTTGCGGCGGATGTTGCGGATGGCGATCTTGGCATCCTCGCCCTTGGAGCGGGCAACCTTGACGAGCTCCTTGCGGCGCTCCTCGGTGAGCTGCGGAATAGTCACACGCAGCACCTGGCCGTCGTTGGTGGGGTTAACACCGAGATCGGAGTTGCGGATCGCGTTTTCGATCTCACCCATGGTGGACATCTCGTAAGGCTTGATGAGCAGCATCCGGGGCTCGGGAACGCTGATGGTCGCCATCTGGGTGATGGGGGTCGGCACACCGTAGTACTCGGCGATAACTCCGTTGAACATGGAGGGGTTCGCACGGCCGGTGCGGATGGTCATCAGGTCCTCGCGAGCGTGCTCTACGGAGCTGGTCATGCGCTCCTCGGACTCCAGCAAGATATCGTCAATCATGGTTATGAATCTACCAGCCTTAGGGTGATGTGGGCGTCAGTGAACGTGAAGTGTTTGTGAAGTAGACCGGCAGATAGCCGGGCTACTCCGTGTGATCCGCTTGTCGCTGCATACCGCTGCGCGCTGCTGTGCGTCCCTACTTGTCGTTGACCATCTCAGCAGAGCCGACCTTGGAATCAACCAGGGTGCCGATGCGCTCGCCGCGGACTGCACGAGCGATGTTGCCCTCGGTGAGCAGGTTGAACACGAGGATCGGCATGTCGTTGTCCATGCACAGGGAAAAGGCCGTGGCGTCGGCGACCTTGAGGCCCTTCTCGATGACCTCGCGCGGGGTGATCTCGTGGAAGAGCTCCGCGTCCGGGTTGGTACGGGGATCGTCGGAGTACACGCCGTCCACAGCCTTGGCCATGAGCAGCACCTCGCAGCCGATTTCCAGTGCGCGCTGGGCGGCGGTGGTGTCCGTGGAGAAGTACGGCATGCCCATGCCTGCACCGAAGATGACCACGCGGCCCTTCTCCAGGTGGCGGTCGGCACGCAACGGCAGGTACGGCTCAGCGATCTGGGCCATGTTGACGGAGGTCTGCACACGGCAATCCACGCCTTCCTGTTGGAGGAAGTCCTGGAGAGCAAGGCAGTTCATGACCGTGCCGAGCATGCCCATGTAGTCACTACGGGCGCGGTCCATCCCGCGCTGCTGCAGCTCCGCGCCGCGGAAGAAGTTGCCACCGCCGATAACCACAGCGACCTCAGCACCGGACTTGGAAACCTCGGCGATCTGCCGGGCCACGTTCTGCACCACGTCGGGGTCGATGCCCACTCGCCCGCCGCCGAACATTTCACCGCCCAGCTTCAGCATGACTCGCTTGAATCCATCACGGTTTTCGACAGTGCTCAACGCAAAAACTCCTTCATCGACTATGCAGCCGGCTATTCATCCGGCCCCTCTGGACACCGGTTCCTCTGGACATCCTACAGGGTCGCAGACACGACAAACGCCACCCACGCCCATGCGGGCGGTAGGTGGCGTTCAGTGCCGGTTAAACACGCTCAACCGCGGCGTTTACTCAAGCTCTCAAGCGCTGAAACTCTCGAGCGCTTGAAGTAGTGCTTGGGTGCTTAGGCCTGGCCGACCTCGAAGCGCTTGAAGCCGGTGATGGTCACGCCGGCCTCGTCCATGACCTGCTTGACGGTCTTCTTGGACTCCGTGACGGACGGCTGATCCAGCAGGCAGACATCCTTGAAGAAGCCCTTCAGGCGGCCCTCGATGATGTTCGGCAGAGCCTTCTCGGGCTTGCCTTCCTCGCGGGCGGTAGCCTCGGCGATCTCGCGCTCCTTGGCAACGGTCTCGGCCGGAACGTCCTCGGAGGACAGGTAGGTGGCCTTCAGTGCGGCAACCTGCATGGCTGCTGCCTTAGCGGCGGCCTCGTCGTCGCCCTCGTAAGCAACGAGCACGCCCACTGCTGGGGGCAGGTCGGAGGAGCGCTGGTGCAGGTACACGGCAACCTTGTCGCCCTCGATGGTGGTGGCGCGCTTCAGCTCGAGCTTCTCGCCGATCTTTGCGGAGAGCTGCTGCAGAGCGTCGATGGCCTTCTCGCCGTCAACGTCCACGGCCTCCAGCTCCTCGCGGGAGTTGGCCTTGGCTGCTGCAGCGGCCTCAGCGACCTTGTTAGCGAAGTTGATGAACTCGGCGTTCTTGGCAACGAAGTCGGTCTCGGCGTTGACCTCGATCATGGTGTTGCCGGAGACGGCGATGAGGCCCTCGGATGCGCTGCGCTCAGCGCGCTTGCCGACATCCTTGGCGCCCTTGATGCGCAGGATCTCAATGGCCTTGTCGAAGTCGCCTGCGGCTTCTTCCAGGGCCTTCTTGCAGTCCATCATGCCAGCGCCGGTGATCTCGCGGAGCTTCTTAACGTCTGCAGCGGTGTAGTTCGCCATGTGGGGCGATCCTCCTTCTGATGGAAGTTTTGTATGGGCTTGTGGGTACAAGCCTAAGTGACAGACAGCGCCTGTGCCCGTCGGAAACACGGGCGAGCCAGTGTGCGGGGCGCAGGCGCTGATTGTTCAGAGTTGTGCAGTGACCGGATTATTCCGGTCGTTGCCCAGGTGTGGCCTTACTCTGCGGCCGGAGCCTCAGTCTTAGCGTCAGCGTTAGCCTCAGCGTTGTCTGCAGCGGCCGGAGCCTCGGTGGACTCGGCAGCGTTGCCAGCCTCAGCGTTGGCCTCCGGTGCCTGTGCGTCGCCAACAGCTTCCTTCGCAGCGGCTTCCTGGCGCTCGGCGCGTGCCTGGCGACCGGCCTCAACTGCGGAGGAGATGATGGAGGTCAGCAGGGTTGCGGAGCGGATGGCGTCGTCGTTGCCCGGGATCGGGTAGTCGACAACGTCGGGATCACAGTTGGTGTCCAGCACAGCGACAACGGGGATGTTGAGCTTGTGTGCCTCGGAGACAGCGATGTGCTCCTTGTTGGTGTCGATGATCCACAGTGCGGAAGGCACCTTGGTCATGTCAGCGATGCCGCCGAGGACGCGCTCCAGCTTGTTGCGCTCGCGGGTCAGCATGAGGACTTCCTTCTTGGTGCGGCCCTTGTAGCCGTCCTCGGCAGCCTCCATGGCCTGCAGCTCCTTGAGGCGGTGCAGACGCTTGGCAACGGTCTGGAAGTTGGTCAGCATTCCGCCGAGCCAGCGGTGGTTGACGTAGGGCATACCCACGCGCTCAGCCTCGGTGGCCACGGCTTCCTGGGCCTGCTTCTTGGTGCCCACGTAGAGGATGTTGCCGCCGTGGGCAACGGTCTCCTTGACGAACTCGTATGCTTCGTCGATGTAGGTCAGGGTCTGCTGCAGGTCGATGATGTAGATGCCATTGCGGTCGGTGAAGATGAAGCGCTTCATCTTCGGGTTCCAACGACGGGTCTGGTGACCGAAGTGGACACCTGCATCGAGCAGTTCGCGCATAGTAACAACAGCCATAGTGTTACAGGGGCGGTGTTCGCGTCCGGCGGGCTTCGTTGTGCCCATCCGGTGTGGCCGACCGTGTTCGTGGCCGACCGTTTCCCGCCCCTTCCTCGCTTTCAAAGTCTTGGGGTTTTGACGGTTTTCTCTACGATCCACTCGACGAGCCTCTCGGCGCGGCTTGTGAACCGTCCTGGCAGATATCCCCTGCTAGCTGTGACTTACTCTACTTGCCCGGTGTGGGTTGCGCTTGCCGTGACGATGCCTTCTGAGCACCGTCCCGCGAGCACTCACCTGTCTTCCGGGACCGTACCGGTAGGTCGTACTGTGGGGTGCGAATTATCTACGCGTAGTCAGTACCCATCCTTCGACACGACCTTCGCGTGCCGCTGTCCCGCCTTCGCTGCCACACTGGATGCGGCAGGTTCTGGCGGAGCCGAGTTCAGGCATACTGCACCGATGAGCTTACTACTGTCTGCGGGTTGCAACCAACTTCTCCCCGCCTCGGCGTGTGGATAATCGTTGCCCGTCCACAGTTGCTCGGATTGTGCTCTTTTTTGTTCGACGCCACACCCGGCACCATCGGCGGCATGAACATGTGCGAACTGTGGCGTCGGCCCCAATCGGTCGTGGGAAAATCCGCCTGGATAACGGTGGTTGCCGTCCTAGTGATTGTGTCCAACGTAATTGCGCCTGTGTGCGTGGCCACTCCCTTTTCCGCCCCGGCACGTGCCGCGCCTGGACTCCGGCCGGCGCAGAATCCCGCCCGTTCTCCGGTCCGAACGCACCAGGTGCCCCTCCCCGGCGTTGCCCGGGGCGAGGTAGAACGTCTCGTACTTCGTGGCAGCGACATTCCCGAGGAGGATTGGAAGCCGGGGCACCGAGGTGTGGATCTGCGCGCTGCCCCGGGCCAGAAAATCGCTGCCTCCCGGGGTGGAGTGGTGGCGTTTGCCGGAGTGGTGGCGGGAACGCCGATCGTGTCCATCCAGCATTCCGACGGGTTGAGAACCACCTACGAGCCCGTGCATGCGACTGTCGCTGTAGGCCAGCATGTGCGGCGCGGGGCTGTCATCGGTCATCTCGCGGACGCGGACGCCTTACCTGAGACAGCCCGCAGGAGCCCGGGATTGTCGTGGGGCGCGAAGTGGGGATCGAGCAGTTCGTATGTTGATCCGCTCACGCTCTTGGGAGACGCGCGAGTCCGGCTGGTTCCGCCGGACTCGGTTCCGGACACAGCGCCAGACCCAGCGCCGAAACGTACGTCGGTTTAGGCGCCCGAGCGAGGATGAGCTTGGTTGAACACGGCCTTGAGGCGCTCCGTGCCCACGTGGGTGTAGATCTGCGTGGTCGACAGCGAGGAGTGGCCGAGGAGTTCTTGGACGGTGCGCAGATCCGCGCCGCCCTCAAGCACTGCTGTGGCCGTGGAGTGCCTGATGCCGTGGGGGGAGAGCTTCGGCACGCCGGCCTCGCTCGTCAGGCGATTGACCACAGTTCGCACTTGTCGCTGGTCGATCCGCCCGCCGCGAGCCCCGAGAAACAGGGCATCGTCGGTCTTGCCCGGCGCGACCAGATCCTTCCGGGCGGCTAGCCATTCGTTGACCGCGCGCTTGGCCGTGGATCCGAAGGGCACCATTCTGGTTTTGTTGCCTTTGCCAGTCACTCGGGCGAGGTTGCGTTCGAAGTCGAGGTCGGCGCAATCGAGCCCGACGAGCTCGGCCACTCGGATCCCCGTGGCGTAGAGCAGTTCGGTCATGGCCCAATCTCGGATGTCCACCGCTGTGGCTTCTGAGCCGTGCGCGAGGTCGCGGGCGCGGTTCAGCATGGCCTCCGCTTGTTGAACCTTGAGCACGCGTGGGAGGGAGGACGCCGGTGTAGGGGCTTTCAGCGAGGCGACAGGGTTGGCTTCGACGAGATCCTTGTGGGCGAGGTAGTCGCCGAATCCGCGCATGCTGGAGGCCAGCCGTGCCAGTGTGGCTCGGCTGGCTCCGTTATCCACGGCCCAGCCCAGCACGGAGCGTGCGCGGTCTAGGGTGAATTCCTCCACCGTGGTGAGCCCCTCGGTGGCTGCCACGAGGTCTCGGTGGTACGCGGTGATGGTGTTCTCGCTGCGGCCCTTGACGTGCCTTAAATAGGACTCGTACTCGGCCATGAGCTGGGTAAAGACGGCAGAGCTCTCGGAGTTCCCCGAGCTCGCGTCCTGCGCAGTCTCACCGTTTTGTGCCATGGGTTAAGGCTACCTCAGTGCCTGTATCACCCAATAGCACGTAGCATCACCGATGCAACACCGTTGCATGATTGAGCGTCGCCTGCCATCACCTAGATTCGCACGCCCGGCACTTTGCGCCAGCGCGCCCCCTCCCGCTGCAACGCTCCCATCTTCTCCAGCTTGCGTGCGAGTGTGACGATGAGCTTGGTGTCCATTCCCGTGGCTTCCTGAATATCCGCCAGACTTCCCGAGTGATCGCGCGCCGTTCCGGCCGCATCGAAGACTGCCACGTGCTGCCAACTCATCAGACCAGCCCCACCACCGGCGGGTGCTGCCGCTCCTCCCCCAGCGTTGCCCGCATCGAACCCCAGCTCCATCTGCATCGCCAGTGGTTCGATCGCTGCTTGAATATCCTCCACGCTGCGCACCAGTTGAGCCCTGCCGGTGGCCAATCGGTCGAGGCACCCCTGCGAACTCACCGCCGTGATGGGACCTGGCACGGCCAAAGTGGGCCGGCTCATCCCCTCAGCCCAATTCAGCGTGTTAAGGGCTCCCGAACGATACGGTGCCTCCACCACGAGAGTGGCCTGCCCCATCGCCGCTGCCAAACGGTTGCGCGTGAGGAAGCGATGCCTCGCCGGGGGCGTGCCCGGCGCGTATTCGCTCACTACGAGTCCCCCGCTGGCCACAATCTGCTTGAGGAGCTCGGCATTCTTGCGCGGATAGGCCACGTCGAGGCCGCATGCGAGGATCGCCACGGTCGGCGCGCCGTGGGCTAGCGCCTGGCGGTGCGCCAGCGTATCGACGCCTTCCGCCGCACCGGAGATGATTGTGTAGCCCCGTGCTGCCAATCCCCCGCCCAGCATTTCGCAAACCTCTTGGCCATAGCGTGATGCAGCCCGCGTTCCCACCACAGTCACGCTGTGGCGGATCGCCTCATCCAGCCTCGTCCGACCGTTCACCCACAGGGCAAAGGGAGCCTCGGCCTGACCACGAACAGTATCGTCTGCTTGCCCTCCCTCCCCCATGCGCACGAATGCCTCGGTGAGAGACTCCGGCCATTCATCGCTATCTGGGGTCACCAGGCGCCACCCTTGCCGCCGCGCTCGGTGCTCATCCTCACGCGGATCTGCGAGATAGCGTCGCTCGGTTGCCGCGAGCAGGGCCTCGCTCGGCCCCCGTCGCCGCACCAGGCCTTCTGTTAATTGTTCGACGCCAGCAGGCTCCCCAGCCCCATTCCACCAGCCGTCTGGCCAGAGGGCGTGGAGGACATCGGCGCGGGAGGCTTCCACGACCCGGCGGAGGTATATCCACGCGAGCTGTCTGCGCTGAGGAGAATCCAACCAGCTCGTATCAACTGGGGTCTCTGCGGAGCCATCGGCGGGTGTCTGGGGAGAAGTGTCAGGGGTCATTGCTGTGTTCCTCGCTGTTCAGTGTTGGTGCGGTGTTGGTGCGGTGTTGGTGCGGTGGTGTGGCGATGCAGTGGTGTTGTGATGCGGTGGAGTTGTGGTGTGTCAGTCCAGCTCAGTACCGTCGCGGAAGAGATCGACCGCATCGAGGACATGGTCCAGCCCCGGCCGATCGGCTCCGGCAAGGTCGGCCAGAGTCCAAGCGACCCGAAGCGCGCGATCTGCTCCGCGCTGGCTCAGCTCCCTGCTCATCACCAGACCTTCCAAGGCGGTCGTGCCGTTTCCATCCGGGGCGAAATCGTCGCGCAGAATCGTGCTGGGGATCGTCGAATTGAGAAAGTCCCGTTCCCCACCGAGTTCACGCGAAACCCGCGCCCACCGCTGCAGCGCTCGATCGCGGGCAGCACAGACTCGCTCGGCAATGATGCTGCTCGCCTCGGCGCGAGATGATGCGCTCGCAGACTTGTTCACACTTCGCGTCCTGGCAAACACATCGATCCGATCGCGCAGCGGACCGGAGATCTTTCCCTGATACCGTCTGCGCGCACCGGACGGGCACCGGCACTCGCTGGCTAGCTCCGCGCCGCACGGGCACGGGTTGGCGGCAAGCACCAGTTGAAACTGCGCAGGGAAGGTCATGATCTGGCGCTGGCGAATGATCTCCACCCGCCGTTTTTCCAGCGGTGTCCTCAGGCTATCGAGAACCTCCCGGCGCGCTTCCGCCACCTCGTCGATAAACAACACCCCGTGATGGGCCAGGCTCACCGCGCCGGGAACAGGAATCGCACCACCGCCAATCATTGCGGCATGGGTGATGGAGTGGTGCGGGGCCACGAACGGTCGCGTGCCTCTCCAGATGGCGGAAAGATCTCCCTTGGTCCCCGCGATGGAGTGAACCACTGCGGCCTCGCGCTGCTCGCGCCGGGTCATCGGCGGCAGGATTCCGGGCAGGCGTTCAGCCAGCATCGACTTTCCGCTCCCGGGTGGTCCGGTGAGCATGAGGTTGTGCCCACCCGCTGCGGCAACCTCCACGGCATGCACGGCCTCGGACTGCCCAACCACGTCGGACATGTCCGACATATCCGACATATCTCCCGGAGCACCGCCCGGCGGCAAAGCCTGCCCGGGAACTGGCCTGGGTAGCTGACCGCCGTGCATCCAATCGAGGACCTGCCCCAGGTGAGATGCCAGGTGCACCATCGGCTGTCTAGGCTGTCCAAACTGTCCCAATTGTCCTGGTTGTCCTAGTTGTCCCGCTCGTCCGGCCTCCGGGCCGGGACTCGGCTCATCATTCAGCAGTTCAACAGCGCGGCGGGCCTCCTCTGCACAGGCCTCCGGCACCACGACATGCCGGAACCCGTGAGCTGCTGCGGCTGCCACACGCGGAAAGATCCCAGGCACGGGGCGCACGCTGCCGTCGAGACCCAATTCCCCGACCAGCACGGCGGAATGAACCCGCTCGCGCACCGCTTCAGTCACACCCGTGGCACCGCTGGCGAGCAGCATCGCGCACACCATTGCGACGTCGTATCCACTACCGCTTTTCGGCATCGCCGCGGGCGACAAACTCATGACGGTTCGCGAGCCCGGCCACTGCACACCGGTATTGCGCAGCGCGGACCGGATCCGGTCCTTGGCCTGAACCACCGCCGCATCCCCCATGCCAACCACGCTGATGCCGGGGAGTCCGCGGCACACGTCGCATTCGACGGTCACCACCTTGCCCTCGGCTCCCTGCAGCGCGATGGCGTATGCATGTCCCACGCCCATCGGGAATCACCACACTCCTAGAAGGTGATCCCGCACGCCCTCAGGGCCTACGTCGATGACGTCGATGCGGATATCCTCCGCCGGGCCGTAGAGATCGCGATAGCGGGCCAACCAGAGACCGGAGACCAATCGGATCCTGGCAAGTTTGCGCGAGGTCACGGCGGCCACTCCCCCGCCATCAACCGTGCTGCGCCGGTATTTCACCTCCACGAACACCACCGCACCATTGGGGTCGCGCACCACCAAGTCGATCTCCCCGAACTGCGTGTAGAAGTTTCTATCGAGAATCTCGTAACCCATTCCGCCGAGGTAGCGCGCGGCGATCTTCTCCCCGGACATCCCGCGCCTGCGGGCAGATCCTTGCTTTACTGCTGGCTTATCCATAGCCGTCGTTCCCCTCCACTGAAAGCCGAAGCATTGACGGCTCACAGTATTGCCCACCCCACCCCGGCCAATCCTTGCCTGCGCATGCAAAAACCCAGCCGCCTGTGGATAACGGCTGGGTTGTGGATAACTCTTATCGAGACCCCGCGAGCGGTACCGCCACGCACCTACGGGAAGCCCCAAAAAACGGGCGACTAGGCCCCTCAGTTGTCGGGAAGCTGCAGCTCAGGCTTATCGAGTTCCTCGATATTGACGTCCTTATACGTAATCACTCGGACATAGCGCACGAAACGGGCCGGGCGGTACATGTCCCACACCCAAGCGTCGGACATACGCACCTCGTAGTAAACCTCCCCGCCGGAATTACGAGGGATCAATTCCACGGCGTTGGCTAGGTAGAAACGCCGCTCAGTCTCCACCACGTAGGAGAACTGGCTGACTACGTCCCGATACTCCCGGTACATGGACAGCTCAACGTTGGCCTCATAGTCGTCTAGTTCTTCGGCACTCACGGCTTCAAACTCAACCTTTCATCGAGACAATCGAGTCAACTGCCACTGGCGATGCGCCGCGGCCACATTTTTGTAAGTGTAGCGATGATAAGGCGTTCCGCCGTGCAGACTCACCGCGTCCATGTGCGCCTTCGTGCCATAGCCCTTGTGCCCGGCAAGGCCGTAGCCGGGGAATTGCTCATCCAGCTCGCGCATCACCCGGTCACGCGAGACCTTTGCCAGCACGCTCGCCGCACTGATACACCGCACCAGCAGATCGCCCTTGACCACGGGAAGATGCGGAACGGTCAAGCCCGGAACCTTCATGGCATCGGTCAGCACATACCCCGGCGTCACATCTAACCCAGCCACGGCGCGGCGCATGCCGGAGAGGTTCGCATGCTGGATACCCCACTCGTCGATATCCGCCGCAGAGATATGAATGATGCAGAAGCTGGTGGCCACCTCCCGGATGACCTCGTACAGCCCCTCGCGGGTCTTTTCGCTGAGCTTCTTCGAATCCGTAAGCTTGTCCAACTCGGGCAGCGGACGCGGCGGCAGGATGCAGGCGGCAATGCTGATCGGCCCGCAGCACGCACCACGACCGGCCTCATCCACGCCCGCAACCGGGCCCATGCCCGAGGCATAAAGAGCTTGCTCCATTGAGCGCGCGTGGGGCATGGTGCGCACGCTATGCCGAATGGGGCGAGCGGGATGATCAGATTCCATCGAACAGTTCCCCAGTCATCTATCGTCTACAGACCGTCCACTGACCGACCGCTGACCGACCCAGAGGCCTAGTTCTGGCCCTGGATCGGCAGCGACTTCACCAGACCGATCCGGTTAATCGGAAGCACGATGGCCTCCACCTTGCCCACCACGTTCGATACCGGGATGGTGCCCTGGTGCTCGTCGCCGATGTGCGCACGCGAATCCAGTGAATTGGTGCGGTTATCGCCCATCATCCACAGCGAATCCTTCGGCACGGTCACGGGTCCGAAGTAGTCACCCTGGCACGCCTCGGAACCCGTGGTTGGATCAATGGGGTTCACCGGCGGCTTCATGGTGTACGAATCGTCGATCTTCTTGCCATCGACCATGATGCCGGGGTCTCCGGCCTGGCACTGCACAGTTTGACCACCTGTGGCGATCACGCGCTTGACCAGCGTGTTCTCATCGGGGGCGACGATACCGATGGTGCTGCCCAAGTTCTGCAGCCCGCGCACCACCTCGTTCTTCGACCGCTTGGTGGTAAATCCCTCATTCCAACTGTCCGTTCCCACGAACACGATCACGTCACCCGGCTTCGGGCTCTTATCGCCCAGGTAGGCCAGCTTGTTGACGTAGATCCGGTCCGGGGTACACCCGGCACAACCGTGCAGCGTCGGCTCCATGGACTCGGATGGAATCAGATACAGCCGCCCCACGAACGTGTTGAACGCGCCGAGAACGAGCAGAGTGACGAGGATGATGATGGGCATCTCCACCCACCACGGGTACGTCTTCTTCTGCTTCTTCTCTTTCTTACCGCTCTTGCCGTTCTCGCCGTTCTTGCCATTCTGGTCCTGGCTATCCGCAGCGCGGCGCGGCGCGTCCCTGTTCAGCTGCGCCTGCTGATCGAGCGAGGCGTGGTGCTGGGGATCCGGTTGCTCTGAGTTGGGTTCAGTCACAAGGAATCACCCTACCAGTCGACACCTCGGCACCCCATACACCACAACCCAGCCGCAGAAAGTTGCTTTTTCTACTAGCTGGGTTGGGAATGTTCGACCCTGTACTGGTCCACAACTCAGGGCCGAAATAAGAAGAAAGCCAGCAGACTGTGCCGCTGGCTACGCGATTTCTTAGCGCTTCTCCTTGATCTTGGCTGCCTTGCCGCGCAGGTTGCGCAGGTAGTACAGCTTCGCGCGGCGAACCTTGCCGCGGGTCAGAACGTCGATGTGATCGATGTTCGGGGAGTGCACCGGGAAGGTACGCTCCACACCGATGCCGAAAGAGATCTTACGGACGGTGAAGGTCTCGCGGATGCCGGAGTTCTGGCGGCGAATCACAACGCCACGGAACACCTGGATACGGGACTTGGTACCCTCGATGACCTTGACGTGAACGTCAACGGTGTCGCCGGGACGGAAGTCGGGAATGTCGCTGCGCAGCTGTGCTGCATCAACCTTATCGAGAATGTGCATGCAAAAATCCTTTGCTCGTCTGAATAGAGGATCCACGCGGCTTTTCACCCTGAGGTGCGCCTACGGGTTCGTACCCACAACATAAATAACTGAAGTAGTATGCCAGCCGATCCACCGCGAAGCCAAATCGCGGCGAGTCGCCGGCACGTGACTACCTGCCGAAACCGGCCTTTTTCAGAGCCTCAGCCATCGAGCCTGCTGGCCCTGCCCCGCGCGATCCCTGTGATCCCTGTAATCCGTGGCCACGTCGCTGCCCCTTGGGGTTGGTGTTCTTGTCGACGCCACGACGTGCGCCCCGGCTGGACTTACCCGCACCGGTGGCCGGTGCAGTGCGCCCGGTGGGGCGTCGAGAATCGGAGGAACCGGGTTCATCCGAGAGGCGAAGCGACAGGGAGATGCGGTTGCGCGTCACATCGACCTCCATGACTTTGACCTTGACGACCTGGCCGGAGGACACGACCTCGTGGGGGTCCTTGACGAAACGATCCGACATGGCGGAGACGTGGACGAGGCCATCCTGGTGCACACCGATGTCGACGAACGCACCGAAAGCGGCGACGTTGGTGACGGTGCCTTCGAGAACCATGCCCGGAGCAAGGTCCTTGATCTCCTCGATGCCATCGGCCAACTGCGCGGTAGCGAAAGTGGGGCGGGGATCGCGGCCGGGCTTATCCAGCTCGGCAAGCACGTCGGTGACCGTGGGGATGCCGAACTGCTCATCCGCGACCTCGCCGGGGCGCACGGAACGCAGGGCCTGCGAGTTGCCGATGAGCTGGGGCACGTCCAGGCCGGTGGCGGCGGTGATGCGGTCGACGAGCGGGTAGGCCTCGGGGTGCACGGCGGAGGCGTCCAGGGGGTTGGAGCCGTTGTTGATGCGCAGGAAGCCGGCGGACTGCTCGAAAGCCTTGGGGCCGAGTCGCGGCACCTTGAGCAGCTCCTTGCGAGAGGTGAAGGCGCCGTTGTCGTCGCGGTAGGCCACGATATTGTCCGCGATGGTCGTGGTGATGCCCGCGACGCGCTGAAGCAGCTGGGCGCTGGCGGAGTTGACGTCCACGCCCACGGAGTTCACTGCGTCCTCGACCACGGAGTCGAGGCCCTGGGCGAGCAGGGTCTGGTTGACGTCGTGCTGGTACTGGCCCACGCCGATGGACTTCGGATCAATCTTCACCAGCTCCGCCAATGGATCCTGGAGGCGCCGGGCGATGGAGACGGCACCGCGCAGGGAGACATCCATCTCCGGGAACTCGGCGGCGGCGACCTCTGAGGCAGAGTAAACGGACGCGCCGGATTCGCTGACGATCACCGGCTGGGGCTTGGTGCCGCCGGCCTGGGCGATGAGGTCGGCGATCTCGCGGGCGAGCTTTTCCGTTTCGCGGCTGGCGGTGCCGTTACCGACGGCGAGGAGTTCCACACCATGCTTGGCGGCCATGGACGACAGGATCGTGCGGGCCTGCTCCCACTTGGCGCCGCCGGTGTGTGGGTAGACCACGACGGTATCGAGCACCTTGCCGGTGGGGTCCACCACGGCGCACTTCACGCCGTTACGGTATCCCGGGTCCAGGCCCATCGTGGCGCGCTGGCCAGCGGGGGCTGCCAGCAGGAGATCCTTGAGGTTGGTGGAAAACACGTCCACGGCTGCCTGGTCGGCGCGCTCTTTGAGGCGCATGCGTACGTCCACGGCGGAGCTGATGGATAGCTTGGTGCGCCAGGCGTAGCGCACGCAGGTGGCACGGAACTTGTCCGCGGCATCGCCCTGCGGCTCCAGGCCGGCGCGCTGGGCGATGATGCCTTCGTAGAACTCGGCGCCGTCTGTGGTAGCGGTGGCATCGGCTGTGTTGTCGCCCGGGCCGAAGGTGAGCGACAGCACGCCCTCGGATTCGCCGCGGAGCAGAGCGAGGATGCGGTGGCTCGGCAGTGAGGTGAAGGGCTCGTCGAACTCGAAGTAGTCGCGGAACTTCGCGCCTTCTGCTTCCTTGCCCTCAACGACCGAGGCAGTGAGGTGGCCGCGCTCGTAAAACTCGTTGCGGATCTCCCCCACGAGGTCGGCATCGGTGGCCACGTTGTCGATGACGATGGCGCGGGCACCCGCGAGCACTGCCGTTGCATCCGCGAAGCCCTCGGTGATGAACTTCTCCGCGAGCTCGGCCGGGTCAGTGGATGTGCCGGTGAGGATCTCGTCGACGAGCTCCTCCAACCCAGCTTCGCGGGCGATGGTGGCCTTGGTGCGGCGAGTGGTCTTGTATGGCAGGTACAAATCCTCGAGACGAGCCTTCGTGGTGACCTCGAGTATGCTGCGGCGGAGTTCGTCGGTCAGCTTGCCTTGCTGCTCGATGCTGCGCAGGATCGTGGCCTTACGGTCCTCGAGCTCTCGCAGGTAGTGCAGCTGCTGCTCGAGGGAGCGCAACTGGGTGTCGTCGAGACCACCGGTGATTTCCTTGCGGTAGCGGGCGATGAAGGGGACAGTGGCGCCTTCATCGAGCAGGGCGATGGTTGCTCGGACGCGGGCCGGATCCACAGACAGTTCGCTGGCAATGGTCTGCGCGATCTGTTCGTTGGTGGCGGTGGGCGCTGCTGTCTTCGCGGTGTCACGGGTTGGACTGTCTTGCATTGCGCCCATCCTAGTGACCACCGCTCCCCCGCGACCGCATGAGGTGCGGGTTACTAGCTGCCTGCCTTATTGTTCTTGGCTGCGGGAGCTTCGCTGACGTCGCTGCTGTCGCTGTCCTGGAAGTCCTCCGCCCAGCCCGGTGCCTTGCGGGAGTAGGCGGTGAGGTCGGCCTCGCCGTTAATGTCCTTCTGCATGTGCAGGTATTCCAGGTGCCGGTCGAACAGGTCCAGCACGTTTCCGATGAGCTGTTCCTTGGTGTAGCCGTACACATCGAAGCCCAAAGAGCCATTCGCTCCGAAAACCTCGAGGCGGTAGTAGTGCGCAAGGAGGGTATCGGGAGCGTAGTCCGGGGTCTTTTCCACCACGGGGTAGAGCTGGTAACGGAAGGTGGCTTCCTTTTCGAAGTCCACGGACAGGTCTAGCTGCTTGGCATTGGCATCGGAGGCGTCGGCCAGCAGCAGCGTGGTGTGGTAACCGCGCTTGTCCAGTGCCAAAGCGACTTCTTCCAGGGCGGGCTTGGCGACGTTGAGGACGTACTCGTTGACCTCGGCATCGTTGGGCCACGAGTTCGCGCGATCGAGGCGCTTTTCCCAATCGCCGCCGTCGCCGGTGCGGCTGGAGATTGCAGAATGCAGAGCCACGCCGCGCGACTCCAGCTGTGCCCTTTCTCGGCGGATGGATCGCACGAGGCCGAGCATGATGAGGAACACCACGACCATGAAGGGCAAGCCCATGATGAGCGTGGCCATCTGCAGCGTTCCGATGCCGCCGACCTGCAGCATGGCGATAGTAAGGATGCCGACACAAGCCGACCACATCACGCGCATCCACGGTGCACCATCCTGCTGCGCTTCGTCGGAGAAGGATGAGAACTTCGCCATGACGAGCGCGCCGGAGTCAGCGGAGGTGACGAAGAAGAGGATGCCGACACCCAGCGCCAGGGCAATGATGGCGGGTGCCCAGGGCATGCCCTCGAGGAGCATGTAGAAGCCCCGCTCCGGGCTATCGACTGTGGTCTCCAGGAAGTTCGTGTCGCCCTCGCGCACTCGGTCGATGGCCACATTGCCGAGGAAGGAGGCCCACAGCGCAATGTAAAGGAAGGGCACGAACAGGGTTCCGACCACGAACTGACGGAACGTACGGCCGCGGGAAATGCGGGCAAGGAACAGGCCCACGAACGGCGCCCAGGCCACCCACCAGGCCCAGAAGAACAGGGTCCAGTTGGCCATCCACTCCTGAGTTTGCACCGGCGTTTGGCTGTAGCTGAAGGTCTCGAAGGTCCACTGTGGGAGCTGATAGAGGTAATCACCCATGTTCTTCACCAGCGAGTCCAGGAGGAATCCGGTGCGGCCGGTGACGAGCACGAACAGAATGAGCAGCCCAGCGAGGTAGACGTTGATCTCGGACAACCGCTTGATGCCCTTGTCCACGCCGGAGACTGCCGAGATGGTGGCGACACCTACGGCGAGCACGATCAGTGCGATCTGCATGGCCTTGTTCTCCGGAAGGTCGAACAACACCTTCAGTCCGTAGTTAAGCTGCACCACACCGATACCGAGCGAGGCCGCTACGCCGAAAATAGTGCCCAGCATCGCCGCGATGTCCACGGAGTTTCCGATGCCACCGTGGATGCGCCGACCGATGATGGGATACAGAGCGGAGCGGATGGTCAACGGCATGTTCAGCCGGTATGCGTAGTAGCCAAAAGCGAGGCCCATGAGTGCGTAGAGCGCCCAGCCGGAAATGCCGTAGTGGAACATCGTCCACACCACGGCGTTCTGCAGAGCCTGTTCAGTCTGGCCATCACCCACCGGCGGGTTGGCGTATTGTGCGAGCGGCTCGGCCACCGCGTAGAACATGATTCCCATACCGATGCCGGCAGCGAAGAGCATGGCGGACCAAGAGAACAAGCTGTATTGCGGCTTGGAGTGATCGGGGCCTAGGCGGATGTTTCCGGCGCTGGTCACTGCCACCCAGACCATGAAGATCATCGCGAGGGCAACGGTGCCCACGTACATCCAACCCAGGTTGGTCGTGAGCCACGAGGTGATGGTTCCAATGCTGGAATCGAAGCTGTCCTTCTCGACCATCGCCCAGATGGCAACGGCCAGGGTGATGGTGAGGGTGACGCCCACGACCACCCAATTGGCGCGGGGCTTCTCTGAGTTCTTGTCCGTGTTGCTTCCGGCCGAATACGTGCCCACGATCGCTCGTGGCGCGGCGGAAGATCTCTGTGCACTGCTGTCGGCAGACAAAAGAGGTTCCTTTCACAAAGGTGGGCTCGTAGCACACGTCAGCGCCGCCACGAGCTCGCGATTAAGCCCCTCACGGGGCCTTTACCATTAATGACTATCGCATACCCGATTTGTTAAGGAACCTCTTACACAAAAATCGCACCACATGGGTGGGTTTTCCATGTGGTGCGACGAGCGGAATTCACCGCACAATCGTGCTTCCTAGCTGTTGCCGCCGAACCAGCCGGTCACAGCGGGAGCGATGTTGGTGTACACGTGCTTGTGCTCCTGGTATTCCTCCAGTCCGGTGGGGCCAAGCTCACGGCCGATGCCGGAGGCCTTCATGCCGCCCCACTCCGCCTGCGGCAGGTAGGGGTGGAAGTCGTTGATCCAGATCGTGCCGTGGCGCAGCTTGCGGGCCACGCGCTCGGCCTTGCCTGCATCGGAGGTCCACACCGCACCAGCCAGGCCGTAGACGGTGTCGTTGGCGATGGCCACCGCCTCTTCCTCGGTGGTGAAGGTCTCGATGGTCACCGTGGGGCCGAAGGCCTCGTCGTGCACGCAGTCCATCTCCTGGGTGCAGTTGTCCAGGATGGTGGGCAGGTAGTACACGCCACCGGTCAGGTCGGTGTTGCCGGTGGAGTGCGGGCCGTTGTTGTCCTCGTCGGTGGGGATGCGACCACCGGTGAGCACCGTGGCGCCCTGCTCGCGGGCGTGGTCGACGTAATCCGCGACCTTCTTGCGGTGATCCTCGGAGATGAGCGCGCCGGTCTCGGCTGCTTCATCGAGGGGGCCGCCGAGCTTGATCTTCTCCGCGCCCTTGGTCAGTGCTTCCACAAACTTGTCGTGGATGGATTCTTCGACCACGATGCGGGAACCAGCCGAGCACACCTGGCCGGAGTGGACGAATGCACCGTTGAGGGCGTTGTCCACAGCGGCATCGAAGTCAGCATCGGCGAAGATCACGTTGGGGTTCTTGCCGCCGAGCTCCAGCGCCACGCGCTTGACCGACTCTGCGGCGTTGCGGGCGATGAGGCGACCGGTCTGCAGGCCGCCGGTGAACGAGACCATGTCCACATCCGGGCTCTCCGAAAGCGGGTTGCCGCAGTTAGCGCCCGCGCCGGTGATGAGGTTGCCCACGCCGGCGGGCAGGCCCAGCTCGTCGAGGACTGCCATGAGCAGCATCGCGGTGTGCGGGGTCAGCTCGGCCTGCTTGAGCACGAACGAGTTGCCGGCTGCCAGTGCCGGGGCGACCTTCCAGGACACCTGCAGCAGCGGATAGTTCCAGGGAGTAATGAGTGCGCACACGCCGACTGGTTCGGCGTCGATACGAGAACGAACATTGGGATCGCCGGGATCAACAACGCGGCCCGCGGCGTGCTGCGCGAGGGTGCCGAAGTAGTCGAAGGCGTTGGCGATGTCGTCCATGTCCGCCTGAGACTCCGGGAAGCGCTTGCCGGTATCGGCGGATTCCGCGGCCGCGAAGAGATCCTTGTTCTCCCGGATCTTCTGGGCCACGCCGAGGAGCAGCTTGCCGCGGTCGACGGCGGGCACGCTGGACCATACCTCCGAGTCGAAGGACGTGCGGGCGGCGGCAATGGCCTTATTCGTGTCTTCATCAGAGGCTTCGGATACGACGCCCACAGTGGTGTTATCCGCAGGGTTGATGATGGTTCGGGTTTCGCCCTTGGTTGCGGGGACCCATTCGCCGTTGATGAACAGGCTGGCGGGCTGCTCTGGGTTGGCGTGCACGCCCTTGAGAAGTTCGCACTCTGCTGGGTTGAACAGCGTGGACTGGGTGGAAGACATAAGGTCTGTGATGCTCCTATCGAAATGTGAGGAAACTGGTCGAGAAACTAGCGGAAACTAGCGGGAATCGGGATGAAGGGTGCGGTCGGGTGCGAATGGGCGCGGCTTACTCTTCCCAGTTGCGCACTGGATCTGCACCGTCGGAGAGATCGGACGTGCCGGGGAGATCTCGCTGCATGTGCAGGAATTCCATGTGGCGTTCGTAGAGGTCCAATACGTTGTCGATGATCTGTTCCGTGGTGTAGCCGAAGACGTCGAAGCCCATCGATCCGGTACGGTCGAAGATCTCCAGCCGATAGTACGTGTCCCGGCCGCCGGCGCGGCGAGTGAAGTCCGGCACCGGGTATTCCATGGGATAGATCTGGTAGCGGAAGTCTTGCTCATCGCCCAGCGGGACGTACAGGTCCAACTGCCCCACGGGCGAATCCGGAACCTCGGAACCGACGAGTGTGGCCTCGATGCCTTGCTCGTTGAGCTCCTTGGCCACGGCTTCGAGGGCAGGCATGGCCACGCCCGCCATGAACTTCCTGGCCTGGTCTGCGGAGGGCCAGGTCGATGCGCGGTTCAGGCGACGACGCCACGATTGCTTGTCGCCGGACGAGGCCGAACGGCCGGACATGGCGGAGTGGATGGAGATCGTACGGGCATCGGCGTTGAGGTTTTCCAGGCGCAGGGAGCGCCACAGCCCCAGCATGATGAGGTACATGACGATCGAGAACGGCAGACCCATGACGATCGTGGCGGACTGAACGGTCGTTACGCCGTCGATCTGCAGCATCACGAGGGTCAGCACACCCACGAGGGCGGCCCAGAAGATGCGGGACCACCGGGGGCCATCCTGTCGGCTGTCCTCGATCTTCGAGGTGAAGTTGGCGGTCACCAGTGCGCCGGAGTCGGCCGAGGTGATGTAGAGCAGCAGGCCGATCATCGTGGCGAGGATGATGAGGAATCCGCCTGCGGGCATGTCAGAGAGCAGGTCGTAGAAGCCCTGTTCCGGACGGGCGGCGGTCGCCTCGGCGAAGGCGGTGTCTCCGCCACGGACGCGGTCCAAAGCCGTGTTACCGAAGAAGCTCATCCAAGCCAGGATGAACAGGAACGGGATGGTCATGGTGCCCACGACGAACTGGCGCAGGGTGCGGCCACGGGAAATGCGCGCGAGGAACAGGCCCACGAAGGGTGCCCAGGCGACCCACCATGCCCAGAAGAACAGGGTCCAGGCACCCATCCATGCCTTGGTGGCCTCCGGGTCGTTGGAGAACGCCATGGTGTCCATCGTCATGCTCGGGAAGGAGGAGACGTAGTCGCCGATGTTCATCACGAGGGCGTCGAAGAGGAAAGAAGTCTTTCCGGTAATGACGACGTAGGCGACGAGGCCGATGGCCAGCAACACGTTGAACTCGGACAGGCGCTTAATGCCCTTGTCGACGCCGGAGACGGCGGACAGCGTTGCCACGCCGACGCCGACGATGACCAGCCCCATTTGGACGGTGACGGATTCATCCCATCCGAAGATGAGGCTCAGGCCGTAGTTCAGCTGAACCACGCCAATGCCCAGGGAGGCTGCGATGCCGAAGATGGTGCCGAGCACGGCGGCGATGTCCACGGCGTCACCCACAGGTCCGTGGATCCGCTTGCCGATCAGTGGATACAGGGCAGAGCGGATGGCCAGCGGCATGTTGAGGCGGTAGGCGTAGTAGCCAAAGGCCATGCCCATGAGGGCGTACATTGCCCAGCCGGTGATGCCGTAGTGGAACAGTGCCCACACCACGGCTTGTTCGGCGGCTTCCTTCGACTCTGGAGCAACCTCGGGCGGGGTGAGGTACTGAGTGACGGGTTCGGCTACGGAAAAGAACATGAGGTCCACGCCGATGCCCGCGGCGAACAGCATCGCCGACCAAGAAAACAGGCGGAACTGCGGACGCGAGTGGTCGGGGCCTAGCCGGAGGTTACCGGACTTCGAGAAGGCGACGACGAGGATGAAGACCACGCACACGGTGGCGGTGAGGATGTAGAACCAACCGAGGTTGGTGGAGATCCACGTGGTGATGTCGCCCAGGATTTGGTTGGCGTTGTCGGGAGCGATCACTGCCCACAAAGCGATGGCCACGATTCCGATGGCGGAAATGATGAAGACAGGCCAGTTGGCTTTGGGAGGAGTCACCTCACCCGAGATGTATGCGTCTCGATCGTTGACGTCGAAGTTGCCCACGAGGACGCGGCTGCGAATCTTGGAGCCGCGATCGTTGGTGGATGCTGCTGATGGCTCGCCTGGTGGATTCTCGGCGGGATTGCTTTCTTCTCGTTCTCTACGGCTCATCTATTCCTCTCAAGCGGATATCAGAATTTTCGACGCACGAGCAATGCACGAGGAACCATCGATAAACCCCGTGATCGAAAGTACGTTACGTAGGATACACGTACCTGTCACCTAAACTTCAAGTGAAAAACTGGATCGAGCAAGCTGAAAAACACTAAACCTCACTAGTGAGGTAGAACTTTACCCGCCCTGACCTGGTGCCTAGCATACAAAGAAATCTTTTGGCATACTTGTAAGAGTTCGCGCTCGAATGTTCCCGCTCCACAAAGAGCAAACATGGAGCAACTATTCAGCGCTCATTTTGACGGACAATCAAAACACGTCGGCAGCCCCCTCCCCTCGCGTCATACGAGGCTTCACAAGGACTGCCCTAGCTACGCCATTGGAGGCACATCTGGTGAGTATTTTCGACAAGGTTGTTCCCAAGAGGTTCCGCACCGGCCGCAACGACACCCGCGGCGAGGTCGTGGAGGATCGCCGTCGCGATGTCGTGATCGTCGGTGGCGGATCCGCAGGCTCCGTGCTGGCCAACCGCCTGACCGAGGACGCCGACCGCGAGGTCATGGTTCTCGAGGCCGGCCGCATGGATTCCATCTGGGACCTCTACATCCACATGCCCTCGGGCTTCTCCTTCCCCATCGGCAACAAGCACTACGACTGGATGTATGAGACCGAGCCCGAGCCGGAAATGAACGGCCGCCGCGTGCCCCACGCCCGCGGCAAGGTGCTCGGTGGTTCCGGCTCCATCAACGGCATGATCTTCCAGCGCGGCAACCCCATGGACTACGAGAAGTGGGGCGCCCTGCCCGGCATGGAGAACTGGGACTACGCGCACTGCCTGCCGTACTTCAACAAGATGGAAACCGCAGCCGCCGCAGAGCCCAACGACCCGCGCCGTGGTCACAACGGCCCACTGTACCTCTCCCGTGGCCCGGCAACCAGCCCGCTGTTCCAGTCCCTGTTCAAGTCCATCCAGGAATCCGGTTACCACCTGACCAATGACGTCAACGGTTACCGCCAGGAAGGCTTCGCCCCCTTCGACCGCAACATCAAGCACGGCTCCCGCGCATCGTCTGCGCGCAGCTACCTGCACCCCATCATGGGCCGCAAGAACCTCGACCTGCGCACCAAGGCGTTCACCACGCGCGTGCTCTTCGAGGGCACCAAGGCCGTGGGCGTGGAGTACGAGTGGAAGGGCAAGACCCACCGCGTCTACGCCGATAAGGTGATTCTCTGTGGCGGTGCTATCAATACCCCGCAGCTGTTGCAGCTTTCTGGCGTCGGTCCGAAGAAGCTCCTGGAGGACCTCGACATCGAGGTCGTCAAGGACATGCCTGGCGTTGGTGAGAACCTGCAGGACCACCTCGAGGTCTACATCCAGTACGAGGTCGACACCGAGTACTCCTCCCAGCCCTACCTGCACAAGTGGCGCTGGCCGTTCATGGGCCTGCAGTGGCTGTTGACCAAGAAGGGCCCGGTGGCTACCTCGCACTTCGAGGCCGGCGGTTTCGTGCGGTCCAACGACGACGAGGACTACCCGAACCTCATGTTCCACTTCCTGCCGATGGCCGTGCGCTACGACGGCACCCCGGCGAAGGTCAAGCACGGCTTCCAGTGGCACGTGGGCCCGATGTTCTCCGACACAAAGGGCTGGGTGCGCATCCAGTCCAAGGACCCGCACGTCAAGCCGAAGATGCTGTTCAACTACCTCAAGACCGAGCAGGATCGCCGCGAGTGGGTCGAGGCTGTGCACAAGGCTCGTGAGCTCATGGCCACCGAGGCGATGGCAGAGCACGGCACCCGCGAGTTCTCCCCCGGCCCAGCCGTGCAGACCGACGAGGAGATCCTAGAGTGGGTCCGCAATGACGGCGAGACCGCACTGCACCCCTCCTGCACCGCGAAGATGGGCCCGGCCGAGGACGAGATGGCCGTGGTTGATCCGGAGACCATGCAGGTCCACGGTGTCGATGGCCTCTACGTTGTCGATGCGTCCGTGATGCCGATCATCACCAACGGCAACATCTACGCCCCCGTGATGATGCTGGCCGAGAAGGCCGCTGACCTGATCAAGGGCGTCAAGCCCCTCGATCCGATCAACCTGCCCTTCTACCAGGCGAAGAAGGACATGCCCCTGTACGCCGAGGGCGAGAAGGTGCGCGATCACGTGCACGCCATCCCTGGCGCTGATCACTAGGAACTAGCGGGTCTTAACGACTCGCTAAGCGTCTGGTTCCGAGGCCGACTGGAGATACGTCCGGTCGGCCTCACTCATATCTCCACGGCGCTCCAGCTCCTCGATGAGATCCGGCCGGTTGCGCAGCGTTCGCTCCAGCGACTGCTCCCGCCGCCACTGAGCCACCTTCCCGTGGTTGCCGCTGAACAGCACCTCCGGCACATCCAGCCCGCGCCACGACCTGGGCTTCGTGTAGCTCGGCCCCTCCAGCAGCCCGTCTTGGAAGCTATCTTCCTGGTGGCTGGCCTGGTTGCCCAGCACTCCGGGAATCAGCCGCACCACGGCCTCCGCCATCACGAGCACGGCCACTTCCCCACCGATGAGCACATAATCGCCGATGCTCACCTCTTCAACGCGATAGCGCTCCTGAGCATCCTCGAACACGCGCTGGTCGATACCCTCATAACGGCCACACGCAAACACCAAGTGATCCTCGGCCGACCAACGCTCGGCCATATCCTGGGTAAACGGCTTTCCCGCCGGCGTGGGTACGACTAGCAGGGGCTTTTTCTTGTCCTTTTTCTCGACGCCACCAGCATCCCCCTGCCCCATACCTCCATCGGCCTTGGTGGGGGTGATGCGGTGGGGCGTCGACGATGTGAGGTCAACAGCATCAGCGGCGGGACCAGTGTGCGCGGCGACATCGTCCAAGGCGGGGCCCCACACCCCCGGCTTCATGACCATGCCGGGCCCACCTCCGTAGGGGGAATCGTCCACAGCCTGATGCACGTCGTGCGTCCAGGCGCGCAAGTTGTGCACGCCGACCTGCAGGATGCCCTTCTCGATGGCTTTGCCCAGCAGGGCGTGGCGGAGTGGCTCGAGGTACTCAGGGAAAATCGTGACGACATCGATGCGCATGGGCTAGCTCAGCTCCAGTAGGCCGGCGGGCGGGGTGATGACGATCGCTTCGTTGTCCAGATCCACGATCGGCACGATGGCGTGGCGGAATGGAATGAGGATGGTGGACCCAGCGGTGGGCAGGTCAACGTCCTGATCCACAGCAACCTCAAGGAGCTGGCCGGCGGGAGTGCGCTGCACGCCGGTGACCACGCCGATGTCCTCGGGCTCCGGCTGCTCGCCTTCATAGGCGCGATTGTGGGCCGTGGTCTCATCGACGTCCCCGACTGTGAGGACGCGCAGGCCCTCGAGCTCGTGGTTGTAATAAGCATCGTCGTCATCGATGATGGGCGCAGCATAAAAGCGCAGGCCGCGCAGGGATTCGGCCGCGGTGCGATCGGGAACTTCCTCAAACCGAATGAGCAGGCGGCCCTGGTGCGGGCGCATGGTGGCGATGGTGAGCTCGCGCTGTTTTCCTGCCTGCTTGCCGGTGAGAACTTCGCCGATGGCGAAGCGTTGCTCTGGGGTGTCAGTGGTGGGGTCGACCACCACTTCCCCCTTGACCCCGTGGGGCTTGATAACGCGCCCGATGTGAACTTCCTGCATGACTGACAGTGTAGACAGTGGGGGCAGGGAGACGAACAGTGAGGCGGTCAGGGGATTGCTCAATGGGTCGGGGGCGAAGTAAACGGTGCAGTCAAGATCGCCTGCACATGCTGCAACCTGCCTAGATGACTCCCTGGGCCAGCATTGCATCAGCAACCTTGCGGAAGCCAGCAATGTTGGCGCCCACCACGTAATCCTCCGGCTTGTCGTATTCAGCCGCAGTGCGGTCGCAGGCCTTGAAGATGTTGCGCATAATGTCGCGCAGGCGCTTGTCCGTGTACTCGAAGCTCCAGGAATCACGGGAGGCATTCTGCTGCATCTCCAGTGCGGACGTTGCCACGCCACCAGCGTTAGCCGCCTTGCCGGGAGCGAAGTGTACCTTGCGCTTACGGAAGACCTCTACGGCCTCAGCGGTGCAGGGCATGTTGGCACCCTCAGCCACGTAGCGGCAGCCGTTGTCGGCCAGCAGACGTGCGGATTCGCCGTCCAGCTCGTTCTGCGTGGCGCAGGGAAGCGCGACGTCCGCCTCGACCTCCCAGATGTTGCCGCCGTGAACGTACTTCACGTGATCGGTCTCCTTGGCATAGACGGAGATGCGCTCGCGGCGCACTTCCTTGATGTCCTTGAGCAGCTCAATATCCACGCCTTCTGGGGTGTAAACGTAGCCGGACGAGTCGGACATCGCCACCACGGTGGCACCGAGCTCCTGGGCCTTCTCCGCAGCATAGATCGCCACGTTGCCCGAGCCGGAGACGATCACCTTCGTGCCGTCGAGCCGTTCGCCGTGGGCACCCATCATCTCCTGGGTGAAGTAGACGGTGCCGTAGCCGGTAGCCTCGGTGCGCACCAGCGAGCCACCCCAGTTCAGGCCCTTACCCGTAAGAACTCCAGACTCGTGCTGGTTAACCAGGCGGCGGTACTGGCCGAACAGGTAGCCGATCTCGCGGCCTCCCACTCCAATGTCGCCAGCGGGGACGTCCCGGAACTGACCGATGTGGCGATGCAGCTCTGTCATGAAGGACTGGCAGAAAGCCATGATCTCCCGATTGGACTTACCCTTCGGATCAAAGTCAGAGCCGCCCTTGCCGCCGCCGATGGGCAGGCCGGTCAGGGAGTTCTTAAAGATCTGCTCAAAGCCGAGGAACTTGATGATGCCCAAGTTCACCGATGGGTGGAAGCGCAGGCCTCCCTTGTATGGACCCAGGGCGGAGTTGAACTGTACCCGGAATCCACGGTTGACCTGGACATTTCCGGCGTCGTCGATCCACGGCACACGGAAGATGATCTGCCGTTCAGGTTCAGTCATCCGCTCGATCAGGCCAAACTCGGCGTAGTGCTGATCCTTGCTGAGGACGTACTTGAGGCTGTCGAGAACTTCGGCGACTGCCTGGTGGAACTCTGGTTCCCCGGCGTTGCGCTTCAGGATCTGCTCGTAGTACCCGTTGACAGTCGCTTCGACATTCATGCTGTGTGGTCTTCTCCTAGCGGTGATGACGCCCGCGGCTCGGATCGCACGCCGGGCGCTTCGACGATCGTCCACCATCCAGGGTACATCTGTTGCCAAGTGAAACGATCTCCGGGTCACACCCGCTAGCTACCCGATGGCCAGCACCGTCTGCAACGTCTGGAAAGCCTCCGGGACGATGATGTGCTGCACGCTGCGCCCCACCTGATGACGCTGCACCAGGCCCGCCTCACACAACTTGCGCACGTGATGGCTCACTGTGGGCTGGGTCAACTCCAGCGCCTCAGCAAGGGCGCTCACGTTCATCGGCTCGCATCCCTCGGACGCGATGTAGGAGATGATGCGCAGCCGTGTGGGATCGCCGAGGGTCTTGAACAGGGACGCAGCTGACGTTGCCTCGCTCTCGCTCAGTGGCCCGGCGATGAGCGAGCAACACTCGTTAGGTGTACACGATGCAGTCATGGAACCATCCTACTTGTATTGATGGACATCTATACTAAGCTGAGGGCGAACGACGCTCGCAGGCCTAGGGCTGGGGTATTCCACTGGACCCCAACCTGAGCTCCAACCGAACAACAAAGGTTTCTCCCCTAAAACTCATGCCCCACTCCACCCAACCTTCCCAACCTTCCCAACCTTCGCTGTCACTGCTCGACCGCTTCCTGCCCGTCTGGATCCTCGCCGCGATGGCTGCCGGGCTCTTCATCGGCTCGACCTTTCCAGGTGTTAAAGAAGTTCTCGATAGCTTCGAGGTCGGCAACGTCTCCATCCCCATCGCCATCGGCCTGCTCATCATGATGTTCCCGCCGCTGGCCAAGGTGCGTTTCGATCAAACGAAGAAGATCGCCACCGACCGCCGTCTTATGGCAGTCTCCCTTACGCTGAACTGGCTGGTCGGGCCTCTATTAATGTTCACCCTGGCCTGGATCTTCCTCGCCGACTCCCCCGCGCTGCGCACTGGTCTGATCATCGTGGGGCTCGCCCGGTGCATCGCCATGGTTCTCATCTGGTCGGATCTTTCCTGCGCCGACCGCGAAGCCACCGCCGTGCTGGTCGCTCTGAACTCGCTGTTCCAGATCGCCATGTTCGGCTTCCTCGGCTGGTTCTACCTGGAGATTCTGCCTAGCTGGCTTGGACTCGATACCGCATCCGCGGACTTCACACTGGCCTCCATCCTCGTGTCCGTCGGCGTGTTCCTCGGCATTCCCCTTCTCACGGCCGTGCTCTGCCGGGTGATCCTCGAGCGCACCCGCGGCCGCGATTGGTACACCAACACTTTCCTCCCCGCTGTCTCGCCCCTCGCGCTCATTGGCTTGTTGTTCACCGTTGTTCTTCTTTTCACCCTTCAAGGCGACGCCATAACGGCGGCGCCCTGGACCGTGGCGAAGGTGGCCATCCCACTCTTCCTCTACTTTGTCATCATGTTTTTCTTCGCTCTGGGGGTGTCTCGGGCATCCGGAATGAACTACGCCCAGGCCGCCTCGGTGTCGTTCACCGCTGCGGGCAATAACTTCGAGCTCGCCATCGCCGTGTCTATCGGAACATTCGGAGCATCATCTGCGCAGGCGTTGGCCGGGACGATCGGCCCCATGGTGGAAGTGCCCGTTCTCGTGGGTCTGGTGTACGTCATGCGGTGGCTGGGCCCCAAGTTGTTCGCCGGGGATCCCACGCTGCCCCAGCAATCGCTGCAATCGCTGCAGTGAGTATCACTGCCATGGGCAGCACAAAGCCCCATGCGTGACGCTGTGCTCGTGCACAGCCCCACGCATGGGGCTTTGAGAAAAGAGTCAGCCTCGCTTGGCTCTACTCAGCCTTACTCAGCGCTATCCTCGGAAGCCTCAGCGGACTCGCCCTCAGACTCAGCAGCCTCGGCCTCAGCGGCGGCAGCCTTCTCAGCAGCCTCTGCCTCGGCTTCTTCCTTGGCCTTGCGCTTCTTCTCAGTGATAGCCTCAGCGGTCGGGCCATCGGCAGCCTCGGTGAGAGCCTCGTTGAACAGGTCCAGCTTGGACTTCTTGGGCTCGGCAACCTTCAGGGTGCCCTCAGCGCCCGGCAGGCCCTTGTGCTTCTGCCAGTCGCCGGTTACCTTCAGCAGTGCCAGAACGGGCTCGGTCGGCTGTGCGCCAACGCCCAGCCAGTACTGCACGCGCTCGGAGTCGATGCGGATCACGGAAGGCTCGTTGGTGGGCTGGTAGATGCCCAGGTTCTCGATAACCTTGCCGGAACGACGGGTACGGGCATCCTGCACAACCACGCGGTACTCGGGGGTGCGGATCTTACCCATACGCTGCAACTTGATCTTAACGGCCATGTGGCCCTCACTTTCTTGTGGTCACTGGGCAGTTCGGACACTCGCGGGTGCGAGCCGGTTCAGCCCTTCGATGTTTACCCTGCGTGTGACCACCGGCCGACCGTGGTCGGTGACGGTGTTACGCAGACAACCCCAACGATATTAATGGATCGCGCTCGCATGACCAAAATGGCACACTGTGAGTTATGTCCACATCCAGCACCAACGATGCACAGCGCTCAACGAGTCCTGGGTTGCGCAGAAGCACCCTCGTGATCGGGGTCATCTTCGTCGCGCTGCTCCTTCTGCCACGCTTGTTCGGAATCGATAGTTACCTGATTACGGATCTGGGCATAGCGTTCTCGGCAGCACTGGTGGCTTTCTTGGCCGTCCGCACTCCCGCCGATACCGCCTCCGAGGAACCACGATCATCATGGGGGCTCAAGGTTGCGCTGTGGAGTTTCGGGATCTCTGCATTGTTCGCCCTCTCCAACGCGATTGGACGGCTCTTGGTGTACTGGACGAACAGCGACCCCAATGCCCTACTGTCCCATATTGATCCCTTGGCCGAACTGGGCAACAGGTACGCGGGCGGCCCCTACCTTACTGCCGAGTCGTGGGTTGAGGAATCGGTTTTTGACTGGACCGGACTGCTGTGCGTATGGGTGGTTTACCTGGCGGCAGCCGCTGTCGGTGCAGCCATGGGCAGCCTGCTGCAACGGATGCCCAATAAAGCGCTTCGGATAGTCCTTGGCATAGCCGGGGTGATTATCGTGTGGTTCTTCGCACCGGCACTCTACGACCCCGCCTTCACCACGCCCTTCCGCCCAGTCCCCTACGTGCTGATCAGCTTCTCCACCATCTTCGCGCTAGCCATCACACTCGCGGTGGGAATCCTGCCCATCCGGTCCGAGACTCCAGCCGCGGACTCGTCTTCAGAAAAAAGCGAAGGGCCAGCTCCGCAGAACTGACCCTCAGGTCGCACGGCCTCTAGCCCGCTACTTCTTGCCGAAGTTCAGCTTGCTCAGATCGACATTGTCGAAGCCCGGGGGGAGCTGATCCTTCATCTTCTCCAAGTCGTTCATGTTGGGCATGCCGCCGCCAGGCATTCCGGGCATACCCCCGCCAGGCATTCCGGGCATCCCCGGCATTCCCTGAGGGCGCCGGTTCATGTTCTTATTCTTGCCCTTCTTCCCCTTCTTGCCCTTGCGATGGTTCTTCTGCTTCTTCGTTGCGGAGCGCCCACCCATGCCGAACTGGCCGGCCATCTTGCCCATCATCTTCTTCGCCTCGAAAAAGCGTTCAACGAGCTGGTTGACCTCGGCGACCTTCACACCCGAACCATTGGCGATGCGCTTCCTGCGAGATGCGTTGAGGATCTTCGGGTCTTGCCTCTCTTGCGGCGTCATACCCCGAATAATGGCTTGAATGCGGTCGAGCTGCTTCTCATCGACCATGTCGGCCATCTGAGACATCTGGGAACCACCCGGAAGCATCTTCAAGATGTTGCCCAACGGCCCCATCTTCCGGATCATCATCATCTGATCCAGGAAGTCCTCGAGGGTCAGCTCACCGGATGCCAAGCGCGCGGCCGAATCCTCGGCCTTCTTCGCATCCATGACCTGCTCGGCTTGCTCGATCAGGGTGAGCACATCGCCCATGCCGAGGATGCGGTTGGCCATGCGGTCGGGGTGGAAAACGTCGAAGTCTTCCAGCTTCTCGCCGGTGGAGGCGAACATGATCGGCTTGCCGGTCACCTCACGAATCGACAGGGCGGCACCACCTCGGGCGTCGCCATCGAGCTTGGTGAGAACCACGCCGGTGAAGTCCACACCGTCGCGGAAGGCCTCGGCGGTAGTCACGGCATCCTGGCCGATCATCGCGTCGATGACAAACAGGACCTCGTCCGGCTCCACGGCATCGCGGATATTTCGCGCCTGGCGCATGAGCTCTTCGTCGATACCCAGGCGGCCGGCGGTGTCAATAATGACGATATCGTGCTGCGAACGGTACGCCTCTTCGATACCGCGCTGGGCAACGTCCACCGGGTCACCGTGGCTGGTGCCCATCTCATGCTCGTGGGAATCCAGGCTGGTGCCGGGATCTGGGGCGAAGGTCTTCACACCGGCGCGCTCACCGACGATCTGCAGCTGCTGCACCGCACCCGGGCGCTGGAGGTCACAGGCCACGAGCATCGGGGTGTGGCCCTGCTTGGACAGGTAACGGGCGAGCTTACCGGCCAGGGTGGTCTTACCTGCACCCTGCAGACCGGCGAGCATGATGATCGTGGGCGGGTTCTTGGCCAGGTTCAGGCGGCGGGTCTCGCCACCGAGAATGTTCTGCAGCTCCTCGTTGACGATCTTGATGACCTGCTGGGCCGGGTTGAGCGCCTCGGAAACCTCTGCCCCCTGGGCGCGCTCCTTGATCCGCTTGATGAACGCACGAACAACGGGGAGGGAGACATCGGCCTCCAGTAGCGCAAGGCGAATCTCTCGCGCCGTAGTGTTGATGTCCTCTTCGGTCAGACGGCCTTTACCGCGGAGGCCCTTCAGGGCTCCTGATAGGCGATCAGAAAGTGACTCAAACACGCTGTTCGTGTCTCCCTAACTCAAATTAACGACAGATACAACAATCTCCCCCACCTTACAGTGAGGGAGATCAGTTTCGAGAATCTAGCTCATCTCGTAGTCGTATGCGGTTTCACCGTGCAGGGAGGTATCGATACCTGCGGTTTCTTCCTCGTGGCTGATGCGCCAGCCCAGGGTGACCTTGAGGATCAGGGCGATGATCGTGGTCACGATCGCACAGTATGCGGCGGCGAAGGCGGCGATGATGATCTGGACGGCCAGGAGCTTGAGGCCATCCACGCCACCACCGGTGAGCAGGCCGATCTTGTCGGCGAACAGACCACAGGCCAGGGTGCCCCAGACACCCGCAACGAGGTGCAGGCCAACGACGTCCAGGGAGTCGTCGAACTTAAAGCGGTACTTCAGGCCAACGCCCATGGCGGCGAGGCAGCCACCAATGAAGCCGACGATGAGGGAGGTCATCGGGGTGAGGCTACCCGCGGCGGGGGTGATGGCGACGAGGCCTGCCACAACACCCGATGCGGCACCTAGGGAGGTCACGCGGTGGTCGCGGATGCGCTCAACAGTGAGCCAGCCGAGCATACCGGTGCAGGTTGCGGCGGTGGTGTTCATCCATGCCAGGCCGGCAAGGCCGTTGGCGGCGAAGGCCGAACCGGCGTTGAAGCCGAACCATCCGAACCACAGCAGAGCGGCGCCGAGCATGACCAGAGGGAGGTTGTGCGGGCGGTCCTTGCCCTTGAGGAAGCCGTGGGACTGGCCGATAACCAGAGCCAGAACTAGGCCAGCGATACCAGCGTTGATGTGGACCACGGTACCGCCTGCGAAGTCAATGGGGGCGATGGCGGCAACAGTCTTGCCGTCCTCCACGACGGTTCCGAAGAGCTTGGCTGCGATACTGTCCTCGCTGTGCCCCAGCAGGCCGCCGCCCCACACCATGTGGGCCATCGGGAAGTACGCGAAGGTGACCCAAGCTGCGGTGAAGACCATCCAGGTGCGGAACTTCACGCGATTGGCCAGGGATCCGGTGATGATGGCCACGGTGATCATGGCGAAGGTGATCTGGAAGGCCACGTCGATGATGTTGGCGTATCCGTTAGCGCCAACGATGTAATTACCGGCTGCGTCGGTGATGGAATCCTTCAGTCCGAAGAATTGCAGCGGGTTGCTGAACACTCCACCGATCGATTCGGTGCCGTAGGACATCGACCAGCCCCACAGGATGTACACCACGCCTACCACGCCCATGGAGGCAAAGGACATCATCATCATGTTGAGCGCGGACTTCTGCCGCGACATGCCACCATAAAACAGTGCCAATGCTGGGGTCATGAGCAGCACCAGGGCGGCGCTGATCAGCATCCATGACGCATTACCGCTGGCGGCCATCGTCTCTTCGGGGGTCATCTGAAACTCCTCTTGAATCTTCCTTAGGTCATGCAAGGTGTGGAGATTTCCCGCGCTGTCTCAGTCAAAACTGCTAGGGATGCCGTATCGCTTCCACCACGGCTTGCGTGCGAGTTCTATCTAAACCTCTGGATGTTTCTTCTAAAGTCATAGATGATTTCCGGGATGTAAACTATCGCGACAATTCGGTTACCGTTGTGTTACATGTTTTGCACACAAACGTATATGTGCAGATATTCGATGCCTTGAGGTGATGAAACGCTCCCCGGCGCGGCTTCAAGGATCCTAGACAAAGCGCCCCTAGGCACGACAAAAGCGCGCTCACCCGTTATGGGTAGCGCGCTTTCGCCACTTCTGGCTAGCTCCCCGGCGCGAGCCGGGTCGCTTGAGTGTCGCTAACCGAGCAGTGCGTCCACGAAGCTTTCAACCTCAAAGGGCGCGAGGTGGTCGGCACCCTCGCCAAGTCCCACGAGCTTCACGGGCACACCCAGCTCCTCCTGGACCTGGAACACGATGCCACCCTTGGCGGTGCCATCGAGCTTGGTGAGCACCACGCCCGTGATATCGACAACCTCCCGGAACGTCCTAGCCTGTATGAGGCCATTTTGACCAACTGTGGCGTCGAGAACGAGCAAGACTTCATCGACCTTGGCCTTCTTCTCAACGACACGGCGGACCTTGCCCAGCTGATCCATGAGGCCCACGGAGGTGTGGAGACGACCAGCGGTGTCGATGAGCACCACGTCCACGTTCTTCTCGATGCCCTTGGCCACCGCGTCGAACGCCACGGATGCCGGATCGGCCCCTTCCGCGCCACGCACGGTTTCGGCCCCTACTCGACGCCCCCAGGTTTCCAACTGGTCGGCTGCGGCCGCACGGAACGTATCGGCGGCGCCGAGCAGGACCTTGTGGCCCATCCCGATGAGAACGCGCGAGAGCTTGCCGGTGGTGGTGGTCTTACCGGTGCCGTTCACGCCGACCATCATGATGACCGCGGGCTTGCCGTCGTAGGGCATGGCCTTAATGGAGCGATCCATATCCGGCTTGCAGGCGTCGATAAGCGCGGAGCGGAGCATGGCGCGGGCTTCGGCCTCGCTGGAGACACCATTGACGGCGATGCGCTCGCGCAGATCCTCCACCACGGCCAGCGTGGTCTTGGTGCCGAGGTCGGCCATGAGGAGGGTGTCTTCGATTTCCTCCCACGCGTCCTCGTCGAGGTCACCGGCGCTGAGGATGCCGAGCACGCCGCGACCGATGACGTTTTGGGACTTGGACAGGCTGCCGCGGAGCTTGCCGAGGCGGCCTTCGACCGGGGCGATGTCCTCGCGTGCCTGCTCTTGGGTGACGGCTGGGGTTGCCGTGGTGGTCTCGGTGGCAGGAGCAGCTTCCGGTGCTTTCTGCGGCTGCTGGGGTTCCGCTACCGGCTCCGCAACCGTCTTCTGCTGTGGTTGTGCTGCAGGCTTCTGCGTGGGCTCGGCTACCGGCTTGTCAGACTCGCCCTCTTCGTCAGCCGATTTAGGCTCGGCGGGCTTTTCCGGCTCAGGCGCGGCGGCTGGCTCGGTCGGCGCGGGTGCCTTCGGTTCTGCTGGTTCTGTTGGTTCAGCTGGCTCTGCTGGCTCTACCGGAGCGACAGCTGGGGACGGGCTCGCAGCAGCCGTTGTGGGCGAGTCCGTCACGTCCGAGTCCGAGGCAGGCTTGGCCTTGCCGGGCTCGGCCTTAGGCTCCGGCTGCTTCAGTTCCTGTCCATCACGAAGAACGGGTTCCTTCTCCGCGGTAGCGCCAGACCCTGCTGCCCCCGGCGTTGCTGCAGCCCCAGCGCCACCCGCCGTGAAGTTGAAGCCGCCCTGTGCCTGGTAATCGCCACTTGAGGGCTTCTTCTGTTCGAGTTCATCCTTCTTCTCGAAGGAGATCTGCTTGGCCTTGCTGCGCTTGAGACCAACGGCAATGATGATCGCCGCAATGATCACAAGGACAACAACGCCAATGATGATCCACAAAACGGTGCTATTCATAAGTTCTAGTGAAGCAGATATCACCTCACCATGTTGGAACCTGGTCCCCCGGGTGTCTTAAAGCCACAGGCCGTTCCTCTACTATCGAGGCGTGCTCGATCATATCCGTGGATACTCACTCATCAGTCCAGCCGTCGCAGCCCTCGCGTGGGCACTCCTCGCAATCTGCCTGCTGATCATCGTGATCGCTCTGCCACGGCACCACCGCGTGAAGGCCCTCGTGATCGCCGTGATCGCCGGCGTGGTTCTGGGCGTGGGCAGTTACGTGGAGATCCTCTTAGGCTTTGGAGTTCCTTCGGATCAGCTCAGCGTGGGGGCGGTCGCGTCCGCAACCCTCGCCATTCTTGCTCTCTTCCTGTCCATTTGGACGATTGCTTCCACGTGGAAGAAGTCTTGGACGCTTATCCCGGCTTTGCTGACCGTTCTTTCCTCCCTTCTTGTGACGAACCAGTTCTACGCGCTGTTCCCGGACGTCAACTCCCTCGATATGGAGACTCCCTACAAGGAGGAGAAAGTCTCCGCCCTGCAGAGTGCGCCGAGTGTGCCCCTGGCCGAATGGAAGCCGAAGATTCTGCAGCCCATCGCTGCGGAAGGAACGGTCGTCACCGGTACACCCCCAACCCCCAAGTCCAAATTTCACCCGCGCGAGTCCTACGTGTACCTTCCTCCGGCATGGTTCACCAATCCGCGCCCCCAGCTTCCAGTACTGGTGCTCATGCACGGCATTCCCGGCACCACTGACCAGTGGTTTAGCCAGGGTGAAGTGGGACTCGCAGCCCACAACTACCAGCGCAACCACGGCGGGGTCTCTCCCATCGTCGTCACTGCGGATGCCACAGGCGGGGTGTTCGACAACCCTGTATGCACAAATTCCGCCAAGGGTAATATCCAAACCTTCCTCTCCGAAGACCTTCCGCAATGGATTTCGGAAGAGTTCAGCGCCACGCCTGACCGCCAGCACTGGACCATCGGAGGACTGTCCTACGGCGGTACCTGCGCCCTGCAGACCATCGTCAACAACCCCAACTCCTATGGCAACTTCCTCGATTTCTCGGGAGAGATAACCCCCAATGATGGCGACAGCCACGCCTCCACCGTGCGCGACTTCTTCAACAACTCGGAACAAAACTTCCGCGAGCACAACCCCGAAGACCTGCTGAAAACCCGTCGCTATCCTGGCCATCGCGGGCTCTTCGTTGCCGGCGTGGAGGACAGCACTGCGCAGAAGGATCTGCGGACTCTCAACAAGTTAGCCCGCGAGGCGGGTATGGAGACCTCGTTCGAGACTGTCCCTGGTGGCCACAACTTCATCACCTGGCGCGCGGCGATGAAGAAATTCTTCCCCGTTGTGGGCGAATGGTCCGGTATCACGCCCCAGGTGCTCCCTGGGCACCCCCTACCCCGCCAAAGCTAACGAAAACACCCCGGAGGAGGCCCCAGCAAAAGGGGTTCCCCTCCGCGCTGCCCTGCGATTGCTAGGTGGTCAGCGGGAAGGCCACCACATCGCGGATTGTCTTCCCCGTCACCAGCATGATCACCCGATCCACGCCGATGCCCAGGCCACCTGTAGGAGGCATGCCGTTTTCCAACGCCCGCAGAAATGCCTCATCCACTTCCATCGCCTCGGGATCCCCGCCCGCGGCCTTGAGCGATTGCGCCTCTAGGCGCGCTCGCTGCTCCAGCGGATCGGTCAGCTCCGAATAGGCCGTGCCCAGCTCAACTCCCCATGCCACTAGGTCCCACCTTTCGGTGACGCCAGAAATGCTGCGATGTTTTCGAGTCAGCGGGGACACGCTGGTGGGGAAATTGGTGTAGAAGGTGGGCTCCTGGGTGGTTGCCTCCACGAGGTGTTCGTACATCTCGAGGACGATCTCGCCCGCGTCCCAGCCCGGCTTGATCTCGATTCCCAGCTCTACGCACAGCTCGGACAGGCTGTCTTTGGGAGACTCTGGCGCAACCGTCACGTCCCGATGAAGCGCCTCGCTGGCCTTCTCCGACACCGCACCGTGCACGGTCTTCACTGGCCAATCGCCAGCGATGCTCACCATCGAGCCGTCCGGCGCCGGCACAGCCTCCTCCCCGTTGACGGCGCGGGCTGCGCGCTGGATGAGCTTCTGCGTGACAAGACGCATGGAGTCGTAGTCACCGTGAGCATCGTAGGCCTCCAACACGGTGAACTCGGGGTTGTGCGTGGCATCCACGCCCTCATTGCGGAACACCCGCCCCATCTCAAAGATGCGCTCTGCGCCTCCAGCCAACAGACGCTTGAGGTATAGCTCGGGGGCGATCCGCAGGTAGAGGTCCTGGTTATACGCGTTGATGTGGGTAACGAACGGCCGCGCGTTCGCGCCACCATGGACGGCTTGAAGCACGGGAGTCTCCACTTCTGCGTACCCACGGTCGACCAGTTCCAGCCGGAAGGCGTGCAGCACGGCCGAGCGAGCGTGAAGTTTGGCGTTGAGGTCCACGATGCCCGCCCCACGGCGCACCAGCGGGTGCAGGGATTTCGCCTCGGTGGTCCAGTCGGTGATGAGTAAAGACTTATGCCCCGTGCGAGAGTACCCCACTGTTCCGGAGGCGGCGATGAGGTCACCGAGGTCCACGGCCATGCGGTCCTCCAGGATCAACTGCAGCATGCCTGAGGCATCGCGCACATCCACGAAGGTCACTCCGCCGAAGCAGCGTCGGGCAACGACCCGGCCTGCGACCCGGGCCGGAGTGCCTTCGTCGCATTCCAACACGCCGGCGCAGGTGTGGGTGGGGCGCACGGCCTCTGGCCAGGGATCCACGCCTTCGCGCTGCATCGCGCGGGCCTTGGTCACCCGCACAACCGTTTGTTCGGAATCGCGCTTCTTCTGGCCCGCTGCAGCGCGGCGCACATGTTCGATCGCCAGAACAGCTTCTGGTTGGTCGTACAGGGCGTGGCGGCGTCGATCGGAAGAACCAATCTCGGGCAAGAACCCCTCGGCCACACCAGCGGCGATCGATACCCGGGCGATCGACAGGGAGGACGGATAGGACAGGTACCGCGGGATCCACAGCGGATCGTATTTCTGATTCGAGCGGTAGAGGGTTTCCATCTGCCACCACTTGGACAGGTAAGCCAGGATCGAGCGGGCAACGCGGCGGATCTTCGACACCGCCACCTCGTTTTCGCTGGCAAACAGCTTGCGGAACACGGCGAAGTTGAGGGACACGCGGCGGATCGACTCGTCCGCGCACAGCTCGGCGACCATGGTCTCGATCACGCCGTTGGGCGCATCGGGGCTGCGGCGCATGAGGTCCAACGACGCACCCGCTGGGCCCCATGGCGCGAAAGAGAGCAAGCCCACGGGTTTATCGCCGATGTGAGCCTCGACGAGGATGCACATGCCATCTTCCGGATCACCCAAGCGACCGAGTGCCATGGAGAAGCCGCGCTCCTCGGTGGTGTCGCGCCACGCATCGGCGCGCTTTTCCACCTCCGCCATTTCTTCAGCCGACAGGGCCTCGTGGCGGCGAATGCGCACCTTCACGCCCTTCTTCTGCGCATGGGACCGGGCGTGGCGCACATCTTTGAGCTCGGAGAGGTGGAACTCGTTGGTGTCGATGACGGCCTCATCGCCCAGGTGAAGGGACAGCAGGCCGTGCTTTTCATAGACGCGGGCACCACGTTCGGACGCGCCGATGGCCGCCGGTAGCCAGCCGTAATTAGTCGCGCGCTGCAGCCATGCTTCCACGGCGGCATCCCAGTAGTCCGGGTCCCCCACCGGGTCAGCGGAGGCTAAGCACACGCCGGCCTCCACACGGTAGGTCACGGCGGCCCTGCCCTTCGGCTCGAACACCACCGATTTGTCGCGGCGGGTGGCAAAGTAGGCCAGGGAATCGTTGGCGTTGTAGCGCTCGATGAGCCCGCGCAGGGCTTGTTCGTCGCGATTACCCATCGAATTTTGGCCGCGCTGCGAGCGCAACAGAACGAAGCCGGCAAGCAGCAGCACAACCGTGGAGAGAACAGAGATGATGATGGTGACGAACCACGGCGCGTGACCACCCTCGATGTTCCGGGAGACCAACGAAAATGCCGCGGAGTGGCTAATCGCCCAGACCACGCGTTCCTCGCCGACGAGTGAGCCGGGAAAACGATTAACGAGGGCGAGACCGGCGAGGAACACCAGCACGGTGCCACCCAGCCAGACCAGCAGGGCTTTGACAATGTTGCCGCGCATCGTGGCAGCGGCAAAGGCGCGACGGTGCCACAGCATGAGCAGCAGCAGGAAGAACTGAATGCCCACGCCCCAGTAGAACAGGATGGTAATCCAGTCCTGCTCCACCATCGGATCGAGCAGATAACTGAGGTATACCGCGTTGCCCAAGTTCAGCAGGGCCAGCGCGGCCACGGCAACGATCCAGGCCACACGCTTGGCGGTGTACAGGCCCAAGCCGAGCGCCAATAGTGCCACCGACCATGCCAGGGAGGAGGCCGGCATGGGGAGAAAGAGCGCGTCGAACACAGCCTCGATGTGCCACGTGTGCCAACCGAAATAGTGCCCGGCGCCGAAGACGAGGGCAATGAGTGCGTAGATGCACACTAAACTTCCGGCGACCTTGGGGAAGATTGTGTTCTTCGCGGGCACGACCTACTCCTTTTCCGCTGCCTCTGCGGGTTCTGTTGGGCCAAACACCCCCAGCACCATCGCTTCAGCCATGACGATATCGCCCGTGACCAGATCGGGCACGAGGCGCGCCATGTGTGCCCAACCTGGATAGGCATTTCTCAGCTTGCCCAAACTCGACATGCGCCCGTGTGCGTACATGCGCGTGGCCAGTGCAAACACCATGGAGATCACCGGGGCGAGTGCCCAGCGGTTATCAGGGTTGTCGGTGTCCACGCCCTCCAAACGGTCGAAGCGTACGCGCGCCGAGAGGTAGAGCTGCCGGTTTGCTGCCTTCACCTTACGCAACAAAGTGACAGCAGTTTTCATTAGGTCGGGGTCCCCGAGAAGGTCAGAGAGCTCCTCGCGGTGAGTAAACGTGTCAAACACTGCGATGAGGCGGCTGTTCTCCTCGCTCAACGCACCCGGCACCACGCCGGCACCGCCGAAGAACATATCTAGCACCGCCTTCTGCTGCGCCGGATCCATGTGCGCAATCTGCACGGTGGTGCTATCGATGCACGCCGTATCGAGTGAGACATCGCGGCCGGTCTCCACCGTTTGTGCCACGGGTGCGCCCGCGATGGACTTCAACTCACTGCGGAGATCCTTGGCCTCCGCCGAATCCTCACCCGCCAAGGACAGGTCGCCCAGAATCTCCAAGGCGGCGATCCACGGGGAATCACTGCGCTGCTCCACTCCCCCGGTGAGCTTGGAGTGCACCAGACCGGAGGCGATGAACTGCGCTGGGCGATCCGCCGCCGGAACGAGCGACTCGCTCATAGCGTGAACGGACTCGCGCGGGTTGTGCACCAGCGCCTCGCGCAGCTTATCCAGCACCTCGAAGCGGCCTTGCAGCCAACCGGCCTGCACATCCCACAGCGTAGAAAGCACGGCCCGATCGGTGGGGATCTCCACGTCCTGCCCAGCCAGGAACGCGGATAGCTGCAGCCACGGATCACCTTCCGAGTCTGCGCTGCCGGCGCCGTAGAAGCCCTCTGCGGGCACCACCACGCTGCGCTGCCCCGCTGCCACGGGGGCCCGCAGGTGATTAAAGCGATCCCGGTTGAATAGCTGCACGCTGAGCTCGCCAGCATCAACGAGATCCTCGGGCAGGTCGGCCTTGCCCGCGCCATCGAGGTTCACCACGCGAGCAGGCAACCACGGCGCGGTGTTGGGCCACACCCAGGCGTCGAGACCAGAAAGCCGCCCAACCTCCGCTTCCGGCGCCTCGATGGTCAAGGTGCCATCGTTGATCGCCGCAGTCCATTCAAAGTCGGGAAGGATTCGTGCGAGGCGAACGCTGACCCGGCGGGTGTCCACGAACTCCAGCTCGATGCTGCCCTGGGCCATGACTGCCAAGGACGACGCCGCTGCGCGGAAATCCGTCCACCACGTGATCCCATCCAGGGTGTGCAATGCCATGGTGCGCACCGGAGATCCGTGATGGTTGCGGATGACAACGCGCGGATCGCCGATGGTGGTGCCGGGGCGGATGCGGAAGCGCGACTCGGTGTTGATCCAGCTTGCGGAGATGTCGATGGCATCCGTGCGCCACATCGGATCCTCGCCGCGAAGCAGCAGCTGGTATTGCAGGCGTGGCGGGCTGACGAGCACGGGCAGGGCATCGCCGGCATCGGTTTCCACCACGGTGTCGGCGTAGCGCTCGTCCGAGCCGAGAGAGAGCGGGGCGATGCGCTCGAAGGGCTTCTCCCCCGGCAGCAGGCGCACGGTCACGGGGCTCAGGCCGGCACTGACGGGAAGGCGTGTGCTCGTGGCCGGCCCCTGGATCTCGGATTCCACGCGCAATCCCTCCACCAGGGCGTATTCGTGGCGGAAGGACTCGTTGCGGGGCCCGCGCAGGCGCACAAGGTATTCGCCCACCCAGGGGCTGTCCCACGCGTCGGGGTCGAAGACGTCGAACACGCCACCCTCGGCGGGCACCTCTAGGGGCTCCTCCTCGGAAACCTCTTCACCGACTTCGCCTGGGCCGGCATAGGCGGAGACGGACAGGAACCAGATCTCCACCGCCCCGGAGACGGTGGCAGGGAATTCCACCTGGAGGCTGCTGGTGTGCAGCGCCTTGCCGCTGGCTGTGGTGATGTCCCTCAGGGCATTTTCGGGCTCAAGGAACTGCACGCGTTGGCGTGGGTCCACGGCGCGCACGTTGGACACGGAGGGCTGGCGATCGCCGGGGCGCTGCAGGTGCAGGCTCAGTGCCTCGCTGAGGTCGAGCAGGCGGATCACCCACCCGTCCCAGGTCTTCATCTCCGCTTCGCTGAGTACCGGGATGGTTTCCCCGCGGACGGGATCGGTGGCCGTGGAGTCCTGCGGGGCCACCACGTAGACCTGTTCGTGGTGCAGGGATACCCGCCCGGTCAGGTCGGCGCCGCGCACGGTGAAGATGAGGCCGGGGTTGGTGGAATTCACCAGCGACAAGCCCCAGTGCTGGCCGTCGGCGGTGTTGCGCACGCTGATGTCACGCAGCGGCTGGCGGATCGGGATGTCCATGATCTCGGATTCGGATCGGCTGGGGTCATCCGAACGAGAGGTGCGGAACGCGGCCGGTCGGCCGTCGAAGTCCAGGCGCCAGCGGATCTCAGCACCAGGGGTGTCCTCCAAGTGCTGGGCCGGCAAGCGCAGCACGATGCGCTTGCGTTCCACGTCGAGCTGCACACGCGGCTGGTCTTCTCGGTGCGCCACACCCACCGAGTGGCGGCGGTCCATCGTGCCCGCAGGGCGCTCGCGGAGTTCCTCGATGACGTCTTCCTGGATGAGCGGCGGAAGGCTCTTCGTCACAGTGGAGGGCAGCGTGTACTCCCACGTGTCCGGGTGCTCCGCGGCGTGGCGGACGATGAGCACGATCGGCGTAATGAGGGTGGTGGCCAGCTCCGGGAGGGTGGAGCACATCGGGCCGATCTGGGTGTGGTTCTCTGCAAAGTCCTTGACCACTGCGGCTGCCTCAACCGCGGCGTCTTCCTCCGCCTCGTCGTTCATGCGGCGGGCGTCGATGAACTCGATGAGCTCGGGTGTCCAGTCGGAGGCGATGCCCACGTGTGCAAAGAGCCTGCCGAGTTCGCCGTCCGGCCCAGCCGCTGCGGCATCGAGCGGGTCCAGTCCGGCCGCGCGCAGCAGGTCGGCGTAGCGCCCGTCGATGAGGCTGACCCGGTGCGGCGTCGGTTCGATACCGAGCCCGGACCAGTATTCGGCGGGAAGTTCGCTGATTTCGTTGAGTCGAGCAGCGCGGGCGAGCAGTGCGGCCACGGTCAGCGCCGGGCACGCTTCCAGCAATGCTTCCTCTGCGGAGCCCGCGGCGAGTTGCCGGGACAGGAAGGTGCCGTAGAAGCGCGTGAGCCGCTCTAGTTCATCGCCATTGAGATCCAGTTCAACGAACAATTCCACGTCCGAATACTGGGCTGCGAGGGTGGCTTCCGTGGTGGAAGCCCACGGGAGAAGAGTGTCCTGGGGATCTGAAATTGGGCTTGAACTCACGCGACCATCCTACGCGGTGGCATTCGCGTCGGCGCCGTGTGGGCTGTCCGCTTTCACCATCCTCTGAGAAATCACCCGTGTCACGCCGTCTCCGCGCATGGTCACGCCGTACAGAACGTTGGCGACGTCCATCGTGGGCTTCTGGTGGGTAATGACGATGAGCTGCGAATCCTTGCGCAGTTCCTCGAACAGGGCGATGAGTCGCCGGAGGTTCACATCGTCCAGCGCGGCCTCCACCTCGTCCATCACGTAAAACGGGCTGGGCCGAGCCTTGAAGATCGCCACGAGCATCGCGAGGGCCGTGAGAGACTTCTCGCCGCCGGAGAGCAGCGAGAGTCGCTTGACCTTCTTGCCCGGCGGCCGGGCCTCGACCTCGATGCCTGTGGTGAGCATGTCATCTGGGTCGGTGAGCACCAGTCGGCCCGCACCACCCGGGAACAGGGTGGCGAAGACCTTGGGGAACTCCACCTCCACTTCCTTCCAGGCATCCGTGAACAGCTGCAGGATGGTGTTGTCCACATCCACGATCACGTCCTGCAGATCCCTGCGCGCCTGCTCCACGTCGTCGAGTTGCTGGGCCAGGAAGTTGTAGCGTTCTTCCAGCGCCTTGAACTCCTCCAGCGCCAGCGGGTTGACCTTGCCCAGCGAGTTGAGGGTCTTTTCTGCCTTCTTGAGCTCGGCCTTGGTTGCTGCGGCGTCGAAATCCTCGGGCAGGTCCTCGGCCAGCAGCTGCTCGGCGCTCATGCCGAGTTGTTCCATGGCGGTGTTCAACGCCTGCTCGATCTTGACCTGCGCCTGGGTGCGGGCCAGCTCGGCCTGGTGGGAGGCATCACCGAGGCGCTGCAACTGGTTGCTCCGCGCGGAAACTCGGTCGCGTTGCTGACTCATCGTGGACTGCCACTGCTTGTGGGATTGGTCTTTGAGCGTGCGGTTGTCGTCCGCCCGGTGCAGCGCATCGGCGATGCGCTGGCCCACCCGCTGGGCTTGGTCGCGCACAGCGATGGCGATGGTGCGGGCTGCGGCGCGGCGGGCACGGGCCTGCTCGTGCTGGGCCCGTGCGGCTTCTTCCTGCCGGGCTTGGCGCCGCAGTCCCTCTGCCCTGCCGCGGGTCGCTTCGGCCTTCTGCTCGGCGGTGCGCAGTTCCAGTTGTGCTTCGACTTCCATCGCCTTGATCTGTGCGAGCTCGGCCGCGGCGGCATCGCGGTGCGCGGTCGAGGGCTCGTCCTCGCGCTCCTCGTCGTCGACGCGGGCCACGCGGTCGGCCAGCTCGGCGAGTTCGTCGCTGGCCTCCTGGAGACGTTTTTCGGCGTTGGCTTGCTGGGCTTGGGTGCGTTCGAGCTGGCGACGTGCCGCCTCGTACTGCTTGTCCAGCGCCTGAACGCGCTTCGTCGCTGCGTCCTCGCGGGCCCGGTATTCTCGCTCGGCGGCGCGCGCCGCGGCGACGGCAGTGCGCAGGTCATTGGCGGCCTCTAGGGCTCCGTCGAGGGTTGCCTGCAGGTCGGCGAGCTGTCGCTTCTTTTTCTCGACGCCACCACGCAGCCCCTCCACACGGTCCGCCAGTTCCACCGGGGTGGCTGCCCCGGAGCCGGAGGCGACCCAGCCCGGTCCGTAGACGGTGCCCTCCTTCGTCACGGCGCGCAGGCGGGCGTCGTCGGCGACCACGCTGCGGGCCTGTTCGGCGGTGTCCACGGCCACAACATCGACGAGGAGTGCTGTGATGGGGCGCAGCAGGTTATCGGGCACGCGCACGTGATCGAGCAACCACTGCCCCGCTGCGGGCGAGGCATCCAGCCGGTACGTCGGTGCATCGCTGGGGGCGATGAGCACGGCGCGGCCCTGCTTGGCCTCGGTGAGGGCGTCAATGATCTCGGCGGTGTAGTTCACCACGAGGGCGCTGGTCGCGGCCTCGCCGAGGACGGCGGCCACGGCCGTTCCCCAACCATCGGTGGTGTGCAGACTTTCGGCCAGGGCGGTGGCCTCTACCCCGCTGTCGCGGGCAGCGCTCAGCGCCACGGCGGCGCCATCCGATGGGGTCAGCCGCTCGCTCCACGCGGCGATGGTGGCTTCGTCGGTGGCGATGTCTCGCTCCAGTTGGAGCTGCTCGGCGCGGAGTTGTTCGGCACGCTGCTCCGCACCAGCGGCCTCACGTTCAGCCTGTGCGGTCCGCTCGGCCAGGTCGCGGCCTTGCGCGGAGTTATCCACGTGGGCGTCGCGGGCTTCTTCCAGTTCCTCAGCGATGGCCTGGAGGGCTTCGTGGTGTTCGTCGGTGGTGGCGGAGAGTCGCTCGAGCTCGGCAGCGAGGGTGTGGCGGCGGGACTCTGCGGACTCGTGCTGGGCCAGAAGGCGCACGATGCCTTCGCGGCGGTCGGCAATGGCCCGGACCTGGGCAAGGTGTTCCCGTTCAGCGGCGCGAGCAGCTTCCTCCTTGGCGTGGACGTCCTCCCGCAGGTTCTCCAGAGTCTCGCGGGCCATGTCCACGGCTTCCTCGAGTTCCAGCTGCTCTTCCTCGGCCTGCTCGGCGCGCTCGATGAGTTCCTGCGGGTCGGGGCCGTTCCACTGGGAGGCTTCGACTTGCTGGGCTTGCTGGGCACGGTCGGCGGCGATGCGGTAGGTGGCCGCGTTCTTCTCCGAAACTGCGGATAGCCGGTACCAGAGGTTTTTGGCGGCCTCGGCTTCTTCGAGGGCGGTGCGAAGCTCCTCCTCGGTGGTGGACAGCGCCTCGGATTCTTCCTCGAGCTCCGCCTTGATCTGCTCGGCCTTCTCTGCGGCGATGCGGGCGTGCGAGGTGGTGTCCTCGAGTTCCCTGGATAGTTGCATGACGTTGTGGGCGGTCAGTTGCACCCGCGCGGTCCGGATAGTGGCCTGAACGGCAGATGCTTTCTGGGCGGCGTCGGCTTGACGGGCCAGCGGCCCGAGTTGTTTGTGAAGCTCGTCGGTAAGGTCGTGTAGACGATCCAGGTTGGCCTGCATGTTGACGAGCTTGCGCTGAGCCTTCTCCTTGCGGCGGCGGTGCTTGAGCACACCGGCGGCCTCCTCGATGAAGGCGCGGCGCTCCTCCGGCTTGGACTCGAGGATCTGGGCGAGGCGACCCTGGCCCACGATGACGTGCATTTCGCGGCCGATGCCGGAGTCGCTGAGCAGCTCCTGGATGTCCATGAGGCGAGCTTTGGAGCCGTTGATTTCGTACTCGCTGGCGCCGTCGCGGAACATGCGGCGGGTGACGGATACCTCGGAATAATCGATGGGCAAAGCCCCATCGCTGTTGTCGATGGTGAGGGTGACCTCGGCGCGGCCGAGGGGTTTGCGGTCGCCAGTGCCGGCGAAGATGACATCTTCCATCTTCGCGCCACGCAGGGTTTTGGCACCCTGCTCGCCCATGACCCAGGCGAGGGCGTCCACGACATTGGACTTGCCGGAACCGTTGGGGCCCACGACGGCGCAGATGCCGGGTTCGAGTTTCAGGGTGGTCGCGGACGCGAAGGACTTAAATCCTTTGAGGGTCAACGACTTCAAGTGCATTGCGAAATTCTAACAGTTTCCCCGGGGCAGCTTGCGCTGAACCCCGGGGATTCTGTGGTGCTTGAGCGGTGCTAGCGGTAGATGTTTTCCAAGCGCGCGTGGCCACCGGGCTGGCATTCCGGATCGGTGCCGTCCCAACATTCCACGTTCTTCAGCTCAGGCAGGCTGTCCCGGTGGAACACCGGATCCTTGCCCTGGGCCTTCTGTGTGGAGTAGTCCTTGAGCAGCTTGATGGCCACCCCACCCAGCGGAATGATCGCGATGAGGTTGATGATGACCATCGTTGCGGCGAAGGTGTCTGCCAGGGACCACACGAGCTGGACGGTTCCCAGCGAACCGCCGAAGACGCACGCGACGACCAGCAGGCGGAAGATGGTGAGGACCTTCGGGTTCTTCGTGAAGTACTCCACGTTGGCCTGGGCAAGGTAGTAGTTGCCCAGCACGGAGGAGAATGCCAGGAAGAACAAGATGAACGTGATGAAGTGGATGCCCCAATCGCCCACCTGTGCGGCCAGAGCGTTCTGGGTGAGGTTGGCGGTCTCCACACCCTCGCCGAAGGCGGGGTCAGACAGCAGGATGATGAAGGCGGTGATGGAACAGACCACGAGGGTGTCGAAGTACACGCCCAGGGTCTGCACCAGGCCCTGCTTCGCAGGGTGGGACACGGCTGCGGTGGCAGCGGCGTTCGGGGCCGAACCCTGGCCGGCCTCGTTGGAGAACAGGCCGCGGCGCATACCGTTCATGAAGGCGGCACCCACGGCGGCGCCGCCGACCTCCTTGAAGCCGAGTGCGTGGCCAACGATGAGGCCGAACATATCCGGCACCTGATCGATGTTCATGGCCAGCACCACGATGCCGAGGAGGATGTAGGCGATCGCCATGAAGGGGACGATGAGCTGAGTGGCGCGAGCGATGCGGTGCACGCCGCCGAAGATCACCGCGGCGGTGATGGCGGCGATGATCGCACCGATGATCGCCTTGGGGGCTACCCCGTCGAAACCGAAGCTGGTGTTCATCGCATCGACGATGGAGTTGGTCTGCACTGCGTTGTAGACGAACCCGTAGGTGATGGTGATGGCGATGCCGAAGATGACAGCGAGCCAGCGGGCGCGCAGGCCGCGGGTCATGTAGTAGGCCGGGCCGCCGACGTATCCATCCTTGTCTCGAGCCTTCCACAACTGAGCCAGGGTGGACTCCACGAACGCGGTGGCGCCACCGACGATGGCGATCATCCACATCCAGAACACCGCACCCGGACCGCCGAGGGTCAGTGCGATGGCCACGCCCACAATGTTGCCCGTGCCCACGCGGGAGGCCGCGGAGATGGAGAAGGCCTGGAAGGCGGAAATATCCTTGGTGCCCTTGGTGTGGGGCTTTTCGGTCACGGCCCGGAACATGTCCGGGATCATGCGGATCTGCACGACCAGTGTGCGAATACCGAAGTAGATACCCGCGCCGAGCAGGAGGAAGGGGATGACCTTCCACACGTTATTGTTGATTGTGTCAACAATAAAACTTTCAATAGCGTCCATAAGCAGGCAGGTTACCCCACGGCTGGCAAAACTATCCCATTTTCCGCAATTAAACCTTGGGTTTTGCCCACAAGAATCATGTACGAATCAACCACGCCCGAGGCCCCGGACTGTGCCGCAACGTAATCACTGACGTGAACGCGTCGTCATCGTTGACGTGGATCACTGACGCGATTACTTCTGACACGTCGGGCAGTAATGGGAAGACCGGTTCATAAACTGCACGCGTTTGATCGGCGTGCCGCACACTCGGCATGGCCGACCCTCTTGCCCGTAAACGTTCAGGCTGCGAGAGAAATACCCCGAGGCACCATTGACGTTGACGTACAGCGAATCGAAGCTGGTGCCGCCCTGATCCAGCGCGGAGCGCATGACCTCCTCAGCCGCGAGGATGATCCTGCGGATCGTCGCCAGGCTCAGCGCGCTGGCTCGCCGCCGCGGGCGCACACCCGCGCGGAACAAGGCTTCATCCGCATAGATATTTCCAATCCCGGATATCACGGTCTGGTCGAGCAACACCCGCTTGATTTCGGTGTTCTTGGTCTTGATGCGGCGCGCCACGGCGTCTAGGTCAAAGACCGGTTCCAGCGGATCAGCCGCAATATGAGCGACCGTGGTAGGAATCGTGGTCGGGATTGTGCTGGAAACACGGGCGGCTCGGCCAGGAGCCCCATACGGATCGGCGACACCGTCCACCACCCGCCACTGGCCGAACGTGCGTTGATCGACAAACGTCAGGTCCGTTCCATCGTCCAGGTGAGCCCTAATACGTACGTGAGGTGACACAACTTGGTTGCGGGCTCCCACGAGCATCTGACCACTCATGCCCAGGTGAACATACAGTTTCTTACCGGTGGACAGATCCAACCAGAGGTACTTTCCACGGCGTGAGGTTGCGTCGACTGTGGCGTCGACCAAAAAAGACCGCAAAGAACCGCCTTCTTGGGCGCGGACCGCGCGCGGGTGGAGCACCTCGACATCGGTGAAGGTGCGGCCCACGAGGTGCGTGTCGAGGCCGCGGCGGACCACCTCAACCTCGGGGAGCTCAGGCACGCTTGCGCAACTCCCCCACCGCAGCGCGGGCGGCGGCGTGCTCGGCTTCCTTCTTGGTGTGCCCGGTTCCCTTCGTGGTCAGGCGACCCTCGACCGTGAGAACGCTGTGGAACTCCTGGTCATGGGCGGGGCCGGTGGCCGAGGTCTCGTACTCGGGGGTCGGCAGCGACTGCTCGGACAGGGCCTCGAGCAGCACGGTCTTCCAGTCCATCGTCAGACCCGTCGTGGGAGCCTCCGTGATCCGAGAGGCGAAGATGCGCAACACCGTGGCGCGGGCGACCTCGAAGCCATGGTGCAGATAGATCGCACCGAGGATGGCCTCGACGGTGTCCTCGAGGATGGAGGTCTTGTCCTCGCCACCGGTGCGCATCTCGCCGCGACCGAGCAGAATGTACCGCCCCATGTCCAACTCGCGAGCCACCGAGGCCAGCGCGTGGCTATTCACCACGCCGGCGCGCATCTTCGAGATGTCTGACTCGCTGCGGTCCGGAAACTGGCGGTAGAGCTGCTCGGCGACGGACAGCCCCAGCACGGCGTCGCCCAAAAACTCGAGGCGCTCGTTATCGGGCAGGTTGTCGTTTTCGTTCGCGAAGGAGCGGTGAGTCAGGGCCAGGCGCAGCAGATCGTCTGGTAGATCCACGCCCCAGGCTTCCAGGAGTGGGGCGTGATCGGTCTTGGAGTAGGCCGCGTTGAGGGCTGCTTCGCCGGTGAGGCGCCGTTTACGCGCCACCTTTACCTCCCTGCTGTGCTTGCTCTGCTTCGTCGGCCGCGTCCCCTACCTGGAACTTCTCCAGGCCTGCCCACCGGGGATCAGTCTTCTTCTCGGCGGCGACTTCCTCGGACACACCATCGGGCGCCGGGATGTCGTCGCGGCACGTCTGGTCGTAGTCAGCGCACACGGGGCTAAACGGCGCGTTGAGGCCGGCTTCGTCCACCACGAGCTGAGTGATGTCCACCGCGTTGTCCTCGACGAGCAGCGGCTCGTCCTCGTCTTCTTCGGCCTCGTCCCCAGAGATGAAGTCGGCGTGGAAGCCGAACACATCAGAGATGGTGTAGGCGAACGTGGTGGTGATGTCCTGCAGGCACAGGGCGCACGTGCCCGTGGCTTCGCCGGTGACCTGGACGTTGGCCAGCACGGCCTCACCCATATTCGCTAGGGTGCCGTGAACCTCCACGGGCGCGCCTTCTTCCACGGCGAGCATGTTGCCGCCCCAGCGGATCGGTGATGCGCCGGACGTATCGACGGGTTCGGTGGCCCCGACGGCGATGTCATGGACAGGAAGAACGAAAGGGTTGCTCATACCCTTAATTTCTACCCGCCTCGCGCGTGTGACGGTAACCGTGGTCGCGATCGGAGTGGTATCCCGAGGCTCCGGCGCCCTTGCGCAGCGCCGCGCGGTCGCGATTGACGGTGCGCAAGGTGGTGGTCAGCGATTCCTCGAACTCTGCGAGGGTGGAGTCCACGTAGCGGTCGCATTCCGTGCGCAGGCGATCGGAATCGGCGTGGGCGGATTCCACGATGCGCTTGGCCTCGGCTTCGGCGTTGCGCACCACCTCGGACTCGGAGACGAGTCGCTGCTGCTCGGCGATGCCTTCGTCCACGGAGCGCTGGTAGGAGGCGTTGCCTTCGTCGATGAGGCGGTCGGCCTCAGCGGCGGCGCGCGAGGTCACTTGCTCGTATTCGCGTCGGGCGTCGGTGACGAGGCGGTCGGCCTGGTCTTCGGCCTGGGCCACGGTGGTGCTGGCGCGCTCTTGGGCATCGCTGATCATTTCTTCGGCCCGGGTGCGGGCGTCTGCGATAATTGCTTCGCGCTCGGCTTCGGCGTCGGAGATCATGGCATCCGACTGGTCTTGCGCGTCGGCGATGATGTTGTCGCGATGATCCAGAACATCCTGGGCATCGTCCATTTCGATCGGAATCGCGTTGCGCATTTCGTCGAGGATGTCCAACACCTCGCGGCGCGGAACCATGCAGTTAGAGGTCATGGGCACGCTGTATGCCTGCTCCACCATCTGCTGAAGGTCGTCCATACCCTGGAATGTCTTGTACATGCCACCTACTGTGCCACGATTCCCCCGGTTGCGTTGGTCAAGACACACCACAACGGGCAACTTCGTTCACATGTTTCACATGTGCCCCGCCCGTCGTGGGCTTCCTTTCCCGTTCGACGTCTAAGCGAACTTCGCCTCCACGGCCTTAACGACAGGTTCGGGGAGCAGTCCCTGAACGTCGCCTCCGTACTTGGCAACTTCCTTGCAGAGTGTGGAGGACACATAGCCGTACTGCGGGCTGGTGAGCAGGAAATAGGTGTCCACCCCGGAGAGCCTGTGATTCATCTGTGCCATGGGCAGCTCGTACTCGTAGTCCAGGGAGCTGCGCAGACCCTTGACGAGGGCGTTGACGTTGTTGTCGACGAGGTAGTCCACGAGCAGCCGGTCCCAGGTGTCCACGGTGACGTTGCTGGGCGGGTTGTCGAGCGCCGCCAGGGATTCCTCGATGAGGCGCACCCGCTCTTCGGCACTGAACAGACCGTTCTTGTTGGGGTTGTACGTCACCAAGACCACGACCTCGTCCCACGTCGCGGCTGCTCGCGTGAAAATGTCGAGATGCCCCATGGTGACGGGGTCAAATGATCCAGGGCAGACTACCTTCATGGCAACCAAGGTACACGCCTTGCCAGGCTTTCCACAGCTCGCCGGGCGAGAACTCTTCGGCCGCCTGCAGCAGTGGGCTGGATGCTTGGTTGAGTGCACGGTTAGGCGCTTGGTTAGATGCTCAGTTACACGCCCCGCCAGATGGCCATGTCGAAACGGGCGATGCCGAACGTACGCTTCTTGAGCTTCTGCCCGGTGGGCTCGAAGCCGTCGGGCCAGGCAGTCTCAGGTGACTGGCTGTGCCGTTCGACCACCACTACTGCATTGTCGGTCAGCAACGGAATGAGCGCGTTGAGCATCTCCACGACCGCCTCATCGGCCAGTTCGTAGGGCGGGTCAGCCAGGACCATCGTGTAGTGATTGTGCGTGGCACCGGCAATGAACACGGACGCCTTGGCTTCCACCACGCGCACATCGGCATCGGGAACCACCTTGGCGTTGTCCTTGATGACGGCCACGGCCTTGGCGTTGTTGTCCACCAGGGTCACTTCCTGCGCGCCGCGCGACGCCGCCTCGAGCCCTAACGCTCCCGACCCCGCGAAGAGGTCGAGCACGACTTCGTCGGTGAATCCAAAGCGCACCTGCAGGCTGGAAAACAGCCCCTCGCGTGCGCGGTCGCTCGTGGGGCGCGTGCCCTCCGAGGGCACCTTGATGTGCCGGCCGCGGGCGGTGCCGGAGATAATGCGCGTCACTGGAGATCGTCCTTCCATTCGTGTGCGGGTAGTGCCTCAATCTCGAGCAGAACGTCTCCCCCGCTAACATTGGAAAAATCCGACAGTGCCACATGCCGGATGATGCCGGGGCCGGGCGCCAGCACGGGAGCTTCGAGCTTCACTGCTTCCACCGTGGCCAATTCCGCACCGGTGTCCACTTGGTCGCCCTCGGCCACCGCGTAGTGAACAATTCCCGCGAAGGGAGCACAGATTCTCATGCCTGCGATTGTATAAGCCAGTGCCCGATCAAGCCCGAACGCCCTGGGCCAACCGCCCTGGACCAATCACCCTGGACCAACCGCGCAGCTAACTGCGCTCGATGTAGTCCTGGTCCTCGATCTCGATGTCGGCAACCAGCGCCCGAGCCCAATCCTCGTCATAGGCCACCAACTCCCCGGCGTAGTCGCGGGCTTGCTCGATGATGTCGGCATCCGTGGCCAAGTCCAGCAGCGTGGCCCGGCGCGCGCGGGCACCGGATTGACTCTGACCAAGCACGTCGCCCTCGGAACGGTTGCGCAGGTCCATTTCCGCGAGCTCAAAGCCATCGTGGGTGTGGGCCACCGTGGCCAGCCGCTGGTAGCTGGGACTATCGGGAGGGACCGTGGTAAGCAGCAGGCACACCGCGTCTCCGCTGCCTCGGCCCACTCGGCCACGGAGTTGATGCAGTTGGGACATGCCGAAGTTTTCGGCGTCGACGATGACCATCATCGTGGCGTTGGGAACATCCACGCCGACCTCGATGACCGTGGTGGCCACCACCACGTTGATATGGCCGGCGGCGAAGTCGGTCATCACGGCGTCTTTGTCCTCGGCGGACATGCGGCCGTGCAGGATGGCCACGTGATATCCGGCGAGCGGGTCGGAAAGCAGGCGGTCGTACCACCACTGCACGCCCCGCTCGCCGTCAATCTTGGGGACTACCACGAAGGCCTGGCGGCCACTGTCGATCTCCTCGCGCATCCTCTCCCAGATGCGGTCAAACCACCGTTGGTTGCTTTCCGGAACCACAGTGGTGCTCACCGTTCCGCGGCCTGCCGGAAGCCCGGGAAGGCGCACGGGTGTGAGGTCGCCGAACATTGTCATCGCCACGGTGCGCGGGATGGGCGTGGCGGTCATGACGAGCATGTGGGGAGTGCGGTCCACCGGCGCGTCTTCTCTCAACTTGTCGCGCTGGCGCACGCCGAAGCGGTGTTGTTCATCCACAACCACGAGGCCAAGGCTGTAGAACTCCACCGCGTCCTGAATAACGGCGTGGGTGCCCACCACGATGTTTGTTTGACCACTGACGATATCGAGCAGATTCTTTTTCCGCACGGCCGTCTTCTGGGAGCCAGTGAGGACGGTGACGGACACGTTGTGCCCGCTGAGCAGGCTCATGAGTGTGCGGGCGTGCTGGACGGCCAGGACTTCCGTCGGTGCGATGAAGGCGCATTGGAAGCCGGAGTCCACCGCCTGGAGCATGGCCAGCAGGGCCACGACAGTCTTGCCCGAGCCCACCTCTCCTTGCAGCATGAGGTTGGCCGGGTGGGTGTTGTCGAGGGCTGCGCTGATCGTGCCGATCGCGGACTCCTGCCCGGCGCTGAGTTCATAGGGCAGGCTCGCCCGTACCCCGGCGGTCAGCTCGCCTGGGGCGAGGGCGGGCGCCGTGCGCTTCGTGGCATCGGCGCGGCGCAGCGCCATGATGAGTTGCAGCTCGAGAGCCTCGTTGAACTTCAACCGCCATTGCGCGCGGTAGGGGCCGTCTTCGGGTGGCTGGTGGATCTGGCGCAGGGCGGTATCGAAATCCACCATCGGCTCGCCCTCGGGGTCATTCGGCCACGCGGGGACATTGGATTTTGCGGCATTGGGTTCCGAGCTGTGCGGCAGCACCTCGCCCACATGATCCATGGCGGTGAGCACCTTATCCATGACGCCGATGAGCTCGGCGGTCGAAGTTCCCGGCAGGCGCTTGTAGCTGGGCAGCCACGGTTTGGTGAGCAGCTCTTCGGCGGCGAACTCAGAGCCGGCCACGTCCACGATTGTCTTCAGTGGCCCGAAGGCGCCGAACTTCGCACCCTCGGCGGGAAACATGGTCACGTAGCTGGGGTTTTTCAGCTGCCATCGATCCCGGAAGATATCCAGCTTTCCGTGCAGCAACACGATGGTGCCGGGCTGTAGGAAGGCCTGGTGCATGGCGGGGTTTCCGAATAGTGCGGATTCCATCTCCATGGTGCCGTCGGTAAAGCGGAACGTCACGATAGTGCGTGGACCCCGGGGCGAATTGTTGTCTCGCCGCTGAACCGACAGAATCTTGGCCACGCATGTGTAGGCCTCTCCCACGGAGAAAACGTCAAGAGACTGGGTGGACCCGAGGCGCACATAGTCGCGCGGGTAGTTGAGCACGGCGTCGGTGATGGTCTTTAGTCCCGGCTTGTCTGCCAAACGTCGTCCGCGATCGGCCCCCACCACGCGGGATAGCGGCCGCGGGTCCTGCCAGCCCAGCATGGGTTACTCCACTCCGATCTGCACTGCCGTATCGCCGGCGCCCAGCCCATCGGCCTGGTAGGCGTCGATGAGCAGGTCGGGGTACAGCTCCGTGAAGGTCTCTTTGACCTCCTCGATGCGCTGGGTGTTCATGTCCGGCCCGGACCACAGGATCGTCACCAGCTCTCCCCCATCAGCGAGCAATTCGTTGAGGGTTTGCTCCAACGCTTCGGCACTGCAGCTGACGGATCGTTGGGCGGCGACGGCGTCAAGCATCTCCTCAACGTTATCGTCCCACTCGGCTGCTGGGTCGTGCACTGCCAAGGCTGCCAGGCCTCCCACGAAGGCCTTCGTGTCGATGATGTCCAGCCGGCGGTCAGTTGCCGCCAGGCCAGAAGTATCGAAGCCGTTGGTGAGGATCGCGACGTTACCGGAGCCGGTCTGTGACAGTGCGTCCTCAAGGGCCTGGTGGTCGGCCTCTTGGTCGTTGTTCCAGGTCAGGGAGACGGCACCCGCCTTCTCGAAGACGGCCGCCACGCCCTTGGCGTTCGTTAAGGCGATGATGGGGATGGCGGGCAGCTGTTCTTGGTCTACGTCGCGCTCTGGGAGCACTTCAATCCGCAGGCGGGTGACGGTACCGAGGGAGAATGCCTTTTCGATAACCGGGCCTGCGGCGCGCGTGTGGACGTGGACGGTGGCTTCCGAGTCGCTGATGGGGCCGATGATGACAGAGTTGCCGTGATCCTCCAAGAACTCCCGGAGTTCAGCCACTGCATCCGAGCTGGGATCTGCCTCGAAGAAGAACATGACTTCCAGCTCGCAAGAGCGGGCGTGCACGGGAGCGTCCGTGCTCGCGTCTGTGCCAGAGACTCTGCCAGTGTCTGTGCCAGCATCTGTGCTCGAGTGCGCGCCCTCTGCATCCACGCCTTCCGCCGTATCGAGCACGTCGTACAGCGCCTGCAGAATGACCACGAGCCCGCGACCACCCGCATCCACTACACCAGCCTTGGCCAGCACCGGCAGCTGCGAGGGAGTGTTTTCCAGCGCCTCTTCCGCAGACGCCAAAGCGCGGGCCACAGAGTCGCGCAGAGATTCCTTGCCCGCTGCCGCTCCGCGGGCCGCCGCATCCAGCACGCTCACCACGGTCCCCTCCACCGGGCTGGAGATCGCCGAGCGCACGAACCCGCCGGCCTGGCGCAGCATCGCCGCCACCGCGGCACCGTTGACCGGCCCGCGAGCAGCGGTATCCGCCAAAGCGCGAAGCACCTGGCTCAGCACCACCCCGGAGTTTCCCCGGGCCCCGCGCACCGCTCCGGATGCCAGGGCGGCGGTAACCTCAGCGGTGTTGTGCTCGTCCACGCTCTCCGAAGACTCACACGCCTCAGTCATCGTGTGAGCCATGTTGGAGCCCGTGTCCGAGTCAGGGATGGGGAAAACGTTGAGACTGTTGATCTCCGACTGCTTCTCCCGCAATCCCTTGGCGGCCCGGCGCGCCCATTGCACGATGAGGGGGCCGTCGAGGTTTTCTGCCATGGTCTTAACCCTAACGTCCAAGGTTCCAATCCACGGGATCAGCACCCTGTTCCGCGAGAATTTGGTTTGCCCGGCTAAACGGCCGGGAGCCGAAAAATCCGCGGTAGGCAGACAGAGGTGACGGGTGCGGAGATTGCACGCACCGGTGCGCCCCAATGGTCGGCGCGAACTGCTGCGCCGTGCGGCCCCAGAGAATTCCAGCGACCTGCTCGTTCTGGGCGACTTGCGCGATGGCGGCGTCGGTAATCTTCTCCCATCCAATATTGCGGTGGCTCCCAGCGGCACCGGCCCGAACGGTGAGGACTCTGTTGAGCAGCAGCACGCCCTGGCGGAACCACGGGGTGAGGTCACCGCTGGTCGGACGCGGCAGGCCGAGGTCCTCGGAGTACTCGGTGTAGATATTCACCAGCGACTTCGGCAGCGGCACCCCGGGCGGCAGCTCCGCCGAAAATGCCAAGCCCACGGAGTGGCCCGGCGTAGGATACGGATCCTGGCCGACGATCACCACCTTGACTTGTGAGGGCGGTAGTTCGAAAGCGCGGAGGATGCGGGATTGTTCCGGCAGGATGTGCTCGCCTTGGGCAGCTCGCTGTTCCACGTCCTGCAGCATTTCTTCCACGCCGGGGAGGTTCCAGTCCGGATGAAGGGGGCGCAGGTAGTCTTCCGCAGCCATTGAAGGGCAATGCTCGCTTTCTCGTGTGGTCACGTGGTTCGTGGTCGTGATCGTGGAACGTTTTCTATTCGGCGTCCATTCGGAGCGCACTGCTACAGGGATTGCCAGCCGCCGGTGTACGGGGCGGGTCCGCCGTCGACGGTCACCAGCAGAGGATCCTGAAGTTCATCAGAGACACTGCGCACCGTTCCGATATAACGGTACCCACTGGGCAGCCGGGCGTCCGTCGTTCCCAGCAACGTGTGATCCTCTCCCCCGGTGTATACCCACTCCCACGGATCGCAGCCGGTGATGTTCGCCGCGTAACGCAGCTTCTTATCCGGCGCGATGGCGTGCGGGTCTAGGTCGATGCACACCCCCGACCGGCTGGCGATGTGGCTGAGGTCGGCCACGAGGCCGTCGGAGTTATCAGTCATCGCGCTCGCTCCCGTCGCCCGTGCCACGGATCCACGACCCGGCTCGAGTCTTGGTGCGCAGTGCCATTCCACGAGTTCGTTGAGGATCGCATCGTTGCTCGGCACGCTGCGCCGTGATCCGTAATGCCGCAAGATGGCTAGTCCGGCTGCGCTGTAGCCGATTGGCCCGGCCGCCACCACGCGCTGCCCCACGCCCGCGCCGTCGAGCGTGAGCGCATCCGCCGGCCCGGCGATCTCGCCCATCGCGGTGATCGAGATGACCAAATCCTTGGACAGCACGATGTCTCCGCCGACGAGCTCCGCCGCCCAGGGTGCTGCCGCGTCGTTGATACCCCGCGCAATCTCGGAGACGGATGTCAGCGGCACGTCCCCCGGCGTCGCGATGGCCAGCAAGATGGCGGTGGGGCGGGCACCCATGGCCTGAATGTCTGCGAAGTTCTGCGTGACGGCCTTCACGCCCACTTCCCAGGGGGTCGAGTAGGCGAAGGTGAAGTGCCGGTCGCGCACGAGGATGTCGGTGGAGCACACGTGTCGGGAGTTAGCGCTGTGCAGGTCAAGCACCGCGGCATCGTCACCATTGATACTGCTTGGAGCGGCGGCTCTAATCGCCGCGATGGTCGCGGCCTCGCCTGCCTCGGCGACGGTGGTCTGCTCCCGCATGGTTGTCCTCGTCCTCGTTGCGTCGGGGTTCTACGTGGGTCGTTGTGGTCTAGCTCACGCTGCATAGCTCTGGTGGGGGTAGGTTCCCGCACCGATATGGGCGTGGGCAGGGGCTAAATCTATGATCTGTAGGCATGACTGATCAGGCCCCCGCTAACACTACCCCGCGCGTACAGATTTTACTGGCCATCGTGGTGGCAGTGTTCTTCGTTGCAGTGGTGATTGTTGCCGCCAAGATCGCCGGTGACCGCCAGACCTACAGCCCCGTGTCTATGGGGCCCGTGGATGCCCCGAAGGCGTCCTCGCAGCAGTGTTCCGACATCGTCGCTGGGCTGCCGGAGAAGGCCGGGGCGTTCAAGAAGGTCGAGCTCTCCCAACCTGCTCCCGAGGGCGCTGGTGCCTACCGCAACTCCGAGGGCACGGAATTGACTGTGCGCTGTGGCGTGATCGTCCCCGATCAGTTCACGGTGCTCTCGTCGCTGTCCGAGGCCGGCGGGGCGTCGTGGTTCGAGGTTTCGGATGCGACGCCAGGATCCTCCCTGACCTCGTGGTACTCCGTGGGTGCCTCGCCGGTTGTCGCCGTGACGAGCGAAGCCGAGGTCGGTGACGCACTCACCGCTATTGGTGAATCCGTTGCAGCCCACTCCGACAGGGCGACTGCTCCGAAGCCGAAGCCCTACCCGCTGTCGGATCTCCCCGGTGTTGCGGACGGTAACCAGGCGGCGAACAAGAACACGAAGCAGGTGTGTGAGAAGTTCCTCTCCGCGCTGCCGGACTCCATGGAGCAGTGGAAGCGTACGGAGGAAAAGGATGCGCCGAAGCTGTCGGCGACCTACATTGCGGAGGGCCTGGAGCCCGTGGTGGTGCGCTGTGGCGTGGCCATGCCCAAGGATTATCAGCCGGGCACGAAGCTGACCCAGGTCGATGATGTCCCGTGGTTCTCCGAGCCCGGTGTGGCCCGGGGGTCGACCTCCGGCCGGTGGTTTGCACTGGGGCATGAGGAGATCGTCGCCCTGGCGATGCCACAGAGCGCGGGCGATATGGTAATCACGAAGGTGTCCACGGTCATCATGGACACCATGAAGTCGACAGAGCGTAACTAGCGCCGGAAGACCAGCGCCCGGGAGACTAGCGCTGGGAACTAGCGCCAGGAATCTAGCGCAGCGCCCGGGAGACTAGCGCTGGGAACTAGCGCCAGGAATCTAGCGCAGCGCCCGCTCGATGAGGATGTTCACGAGCTGGGCGAAGTCGATGCCCTCGGCGGCGAACATCTTGGGGTACATCGAGATCGGGGTAAACCCGGGGAGGGTGTTGATCTCGTTGAGCACGGGGCCATTGTCGGTGACGAAGAAATCCACGCGGGCTAGGCCTTCACAGCACAGCGCGCGGAAGGTAGCCACGGCGTAATCGCGTACCTTGTCCGTGGTTTCATCGTCCAGCGGCGCCGGGATGCTGGCGGACGTGGTGGAGTCGATGTATTTCGCCTCGAATCCGTAGAAGCCCTCGGCTCCGTCCTCGGTGCCTTCCAACATGGCGGGCACGGATGCCACCACGGTGCCGTCCTTGTACTGCAGCACGCCGCACTCCACTTCCCGGCCGTGGATCATGGATTCAATGAGCACCTTCGTGTCGTTGTCGAAGGCCATCTTGAGGGCGTCGTCGAGGTCCTCCCAGGCATCCACCTTGGAGACCCCGATGCTCGAGCCACCGCGAGCGGGCTTGACGAAGACTGGAAGACCCAGGGCGTCCTTTTCGGCGTCGGTAAGATCACGCACCTCGTGGAGAATGACCTCCCGGCCTACGGGGATTCCGGCTTCGCGGGCTAGGCGCTTGGTGATTTCCTTGTCCATGCTGGCGGCAGACGCCATTACGCCGTTGCCCACGTAGGGAACGCCGGCAAGGTCGAACAGACCCTGGATGGTGCCGTCTTCGCCGTTCATGCCGTGGAGCACGGGGAAGACCAGGTCGATGGTGGCGAACGTCTCCCCTGCCTTGGGGCCGGAGGCGTAGACCATCGTGCCGCCGGAGCCGAGCACGAGCTGCACGCTGGCACCGGTCTGGCGAACCTCGGGCAGAACGGAGCCCTGCGCACGCAGGCTGTCGGTATCCACCGTGCCCGGCACCCACACGCCCTCGCGGGTGATGCCGATGGGCACGACCGTGTACTTGTCGCGATCCAGGTGATCGATCACCGCTGCGGCAGAGATGCACGAGATGGAGTGCTCGGTGGATTGACCACCGTAGACCACGGCGACGGTGATCGGGCCGTGTCCGTCGCACGCGGACTGGTCGGACACGGTGTCGGTCTGGGGGGCTTCGTTAGGCGCTTGAGTCACAGCACCCCAGTCTAGCGTGCAGGCAGACGCTAGTTGACTTCCGCCTTGCGGCTGCGGCCGAGCAGGCCCATCATTGCTTCGGTCACGTCCGCGCCCTCGTGGCAGACACCCACAACGGCGTCGGTAATGGGCATGTCCACACCATGATCCCGTGCGATCTGTTGCACGGATTGGGAGCTGACCACGCCCTCGGCGACCTGGCCCTTGGTGGCTTTGGCGGCTTCCTCCGGGGTCTCCCCCTTCGCGAGGCGCTCGCCGAAAGTGCGGTTGCGCGACAGCGGCGACGTACAGGTGGCAACGAGGTCGCCCATGCCGGCGAGCCCGGCGAGCGTGCGCGGGTCGGCACCGAGTTCCAGCGCCAAGCGCGTGGTCTCGGCAAGCCCGCGGGTAATCACCGTGGCGGCGGTGTTGCTGCCGTAGCCCATTCCGGCGGCGATGCCGCTGGCCAGGGCGATGACGTTCTTGCATGTGCCGGCGATCTCGCAGCCGATGACGTCCGTGTTGGTGTACGGGCGGAAGTACGGCGCGGCGACGGCAGCCTGGATGAGCTGCGCGCGGTCCATGTTTTCGCATGCCACGACGGTGGCGGCAGGTTGGCCTTGAGCGATCTCTTTGGCGAGGTTCGGCCCGGTCAGCACGGCAACGCGATCGGAGGGGATATCGGCTACATCGGCAATGAGCTGGGACATACGCATGCCGGTTGAGTGCTCGATGCCCTTCGCGAGGCTCACCACAGGGGCACTCGCGGGGATGAGGTCCTTCCACTGGCTGAGGTTGTCGCGCAGCGATTGCGAGGGCACGCCGAGAACCACGATGTCCGCGCCGGATAGTGCCTCTTCGGGGTCGCTGGTGCCGTCGACGGATTCGGGGAGTTCGACATCCCCGAGGTAGGCGCTGTTGCGGTGGTTGGTGCGGATGTCCTCGGCGATCTCGGCTCGGCGGGCCCAAAGGCGCACGCCGTTGTTGGCGTCCGCGAAGACCTTGGCAACGGTCGTTCCCCACGACCCTGCGCCCATAACCGCGACTTGTACCATCTTGTTTTCGTCTTCCCTCTCGCTGCGTGTGCGCCTGTGGTCGCATTCGCGTGTGTTCACGGCATCGTTGACTTCGTTATACGATGGCGTGCAGTTATACGATGTTTTCTGCGACGCTGTGCAACAGTCTAACTGTTTCTGCCCGCGACATCTTTTTGCTTCACTATCTTTCGTCTCATTGGAAGGCTACTTTCACCCGTGATTTCTCACACCGGAACCGGCGATCTTTCCACCTCTTTGTCTCTTTCCACCCACGGTCGTGGGCACGTGACGCGCATCGGTTCCCGCCCCACGGAGGAGTTCGCGCGCCCCACTTTCGCCGCCGGTGCGGTGCTGTGGCGGTTCACGGACGGCAAGAATGTCACGGATGCCAAGAAGTCGAAGAGCACGGGAAAGATTAAGGGTTCCGCCATCGAGGTGGCCCTCATCCACCGTCCGCGCTACGACGATTGGTCGCTGGCCAAGGGCAAGGTCGATCCGGGAGAGAACTTGGCCGGCACTGCGATCCGCGAGATCGAGGAGGAAACCGGCCTCACGGTGACACTCGGCTGGCTGCTGGGCTACGTTCACTACCCCGTGGGCAACCGCACCAAGGTGGTCTACTACTGGACCGCCGAGGTCACCGACGGAGAGTTCGAAGCCAACGACGAGGCCGACGAATTGCGCTGGGTCTCCCCGGACGAGGCCAAGGAGTTGTGCTCGTATGACATTGATAAGGATGTTCTCGACGCCGCTCTGAAGATGATCAAGCTCGGGTGCGATCGTCGGGTGCTGTACGTGCGCCATGCTAAAGCCCACAATCGTCAGGGCTGGGCTGGCGATGACGACCTGCGCCCACTGACCAAGAAGGGGCGCCGCCAGTCGGAACTGCTGGTCAGCGAGCTGTCCGGCTACCGCCCGCAGGCGATTTCGTCCGCCGCCCCGGACCGCTGTGTGCACACTGCTACCCCGCTGGCCCAGGAGTTGGATCTTCCCATTACCGTGGAGAAGAACTTGGGCGATGCGGGCTGGAGCCTGAGCCCGGATATTGCCGTGGATGCGTTCGCCAAGGCCACCCGCGGCACGCCGGTGTCCGTAGTCGTGGCTCAGGGCAGCGTTATCCCCGGCGTTCTCGCTCGCGTGGCAGGCAAGAACGGCTTGGAGATCGAGGATATGCGGGTGAAGAAGTCCAGCACCTGGGTGCTGCACTACAAGGGGGACGAACTGCTGGGCGTGGACTACCTGGCCAGCCCGCTGGCTATTAAGTAGCGACCAGCATTCTCCAAGTAGCGACCGTCCCGGCTACCGGGCCGGCAGCGTGGTCGGCTTGAAGCTGGGGCGCTTCTGCTCGAACGCCTCGATGGCGTCCTCGTCGCGCAGGGTCAGGCCGATGTCATCGAGGCCCTCCATGAGGCGCCAGCGCGTGTAGTCATCCACCTCGAAGTTGAAGGTGTAGGTATCCAGGCTGACGGTGCGATCCTCGAGGTTCACGGTCATCTCGGCGCCGGGGTTTTGTTCAAGCAGCTTCCAGATCAGCTCAATGTCTGACTGCTCCAGCTGCGCGGCGAGCAGCCCGGCCTTGCCGGAGTTGCCGCGGAAAATGTCGGCGAAGCGGCTGGACAGCACAACGCGGAAGCCGTAGTCCATGAGCGCCCACACGGCGTGCTCGCGGGAAGAGCCGGTGCCGAAGTCCGGGCCAGCGACGAGGATCGACGCGCCCTCGTACTGCGGCTGATTCAGCACGAACTCGGGGTCCTTGCGCCAGGCGGCAAACAGGCCGTCTTCAAACCCGGTGCGCGTCACGCGCTTGAGGTACACGGCGGGGATGATCTGGTCGGTGTCCACGTTGGACCTGGTCAGCGGGGCGGCCACGCCGGTGTGGGTGGTGAATTTCTCCATGTTGGTGATTCCTTGGATATCTAGTGAGCCCTGTTGGGCAGGAAACTTATCGGTCTGGGTCGCGTCACAGATCTGCGGGTGAGGCCAGCTTGCCGACCACTGCGGTTGCCGCTGCCACGGGCGGGGAGACCAGGTGGGTACGGCCGCCCTTGCCCTGGCGGCCCTCGAAGTTGCGGTTCGAGGTGGATGCAGAGCGCTCGCCGGGGTCGAGCTGGTCCGGGTTCATGCCTAGGCACATGGAGCAGCCTGCGGTGCGCCATTCCGCACCGGCCTCGGTGAAGATGGCGTCCAAGCCCTCATCCTCGGCCTGCGCCTTCACGCGTGCGGACGAGGGCACCACGAGCATGCGCACGCCATCGGCGACCTTGTGGCCCTTAATGACCTCCGCGGCGGCGCGCAGGTCCTCGATGCGGGCGTTGGTGCAGGAGCCAAGGAACACCGTGTCGATTCTGACCTCGCGCAGCGGAGTACCGGGTGCAAGGTCCATGTACTCCATGGCGCGCTCGGCGGCAGCGCGGTCGGAGTCGTTAGTGAAGTCCTCCAGCTGCGGGATGGATTCGCCGAGCGGCAGGCCCTGGCCGGGGTTGGTGCCCCAGGTGACGAAGGGGGTCAGCGCCGAGCCGTCGATGTGGACGACGGTGTCGAATTCCGCGTCATCGTCCGTGCGCAGCGAGGTCCAGTACTTCACTGCCTTGTCCCAGTCCTCGCCCTGTGGGGCATGCGGGCGGCCCTTCAGGTAGTCGAACGTGGTGGCGTCGGGCGCGATCATACCGGCACGAGCACCGGCCTCGATGGACATGTTGCACATCGTCATGCGCGCTTCCATCGACAGCTTCTCGATGGCTTCGCCGCGGTATTCGATGATGTGGCCCTGGCCGCCGCCGGTGCCGATCTTCGCGATGATGGCGAGGATGAGGTCCTTGGAGGTCACGCCGGGCTGCAGTTCCCCGGAGACCTCGATCGCCATGGTCTTGAAGGGCTTAAGCGGCAGCGTCTGGGTGGCCAGCACGTGCTCGACCTCGGAGGTGCCGATGCCCATGGCGATGGATCCGAATGCGCCGTGGGTGGAGGTGTGAGAGTCGCCGCACACCACGGTCATGCCCGGTTGCGTCAGGCCGAGCTGCGGGCCGACGGTGTGCACAATGCCCTGTTCGATGTCACCCATGGAGTGCAGGCGGATGCCGAATTCTTCGGCGTTGTCGCGCAGGGTGGAGACCTGCAGGCGGCTGGTGGGCTCCTGGATCTCGAGCAGGTCGCCGGTCTTCACGCCCACGGTGGGCACGTTGTGGTCCTCGGTAGCGATGGTGAGGTCTGGGCGGCGCACCGGGCGGCCGGCCTGGCGGAGGCCATCGAAGGCCTGCGGAGAGGTAACCTCGTGCACGAGGTGCAGGTCAATGTAGAGCAAGTCGGGTCCGCCGTTGTCACCGGCTTTGACGACGTGGTCTCGCCAGACCTTTTCTGCCAGGGTTAAAGGCTTGTCTGTCACAATCTCTCCTCTAGTACCGTTCCACTGAATGGAATGTATAGTATCAAATCATGGGACAGTTCACAGACATACCCGCCATTAGCGGAATCCAGGTGCTCGACCGCGCGGTCTACATCCTCAACGTGATCGCCGCCGAGCCGCGCAGCCTCTCCGATCTCTGCACGATAACGGGTCTGCCCCGCGCCACCGCGCACCGCATCGCCGTTGCGCTGGAAAAGCACCGCCTCATCGAGCGCGACTCCTCCGGCAACTGGACCACCGGCCCCGCGCTGGCCGAGATGGCCCCGAGCCAAGACTCCCGCCTCGAGGACGCCGCCGGTTACATCCTCCCCGAGCTCATGCGCCGCACCGGCGAGTCGGTGCAGCTCTACCGCCTCTCCGGCCTCGAGCGCGTGTGCGTGGCCAACGCGGAGCCGGTCAGCGGCCTCCGCGATACCGTACCCGTCGGTCACCGCATGACGCTCGCCGCAGGGTCCGCGGCCAAGGCTCTCGTCGCGTTCGGCCCGCCCTCGCTGCGCGAACAGGTGCTCCCCACCGCCGCCTATACCGCCCGCGAGCTCGAGGAGATCGCCCGCACCGGCATCTCCGAGTCGTCCGCCGAACGCGACCCCTCCCTGGGTTCTGCGTCTGTTCCTATTTTCGACGCCAACGGCCAGCTCATCGCCGCCCTGAGCATTTCCGGCCCGGTGGACCGGATGGGCAGCTCGCCGGCCGCGAAGTTCGGCGCTGATTTGAAGGAATCCGCTCGTCGCCTCGAGGGGTTCTTGGCCTAACTCGAGTGGGCAAGCTCGAGTGGGCAAGCTCGAGTAGGCACAGCCTTGCGGCCTAGCGCACGTCCACGAACTTCCGCACGACCCAGCGACGGGCCAGCAACATGAGCCCGCACAGGGCGATCATGACAACCGAGAGTATGAGGAAGTACGTGCGCTCCGCCGCGCCGTCCTCCGGGTGGTAGAAGCCGGCGAAAGTACCGGAGAGCGACGACCCCGCACTCACCGAAATGAGCCACAGTGCGAACATGCGCGTGGGGAACGCCTCCGGAGCCAGGCGAGTGACCATGGAGTTGCCCACGGGGCCGATAAGCAGCTCGCCGATGGTGAACAGGGCAAGGATGATCACGAGCGCCCACATCGGTGTGGAGTTCGCCCCTCCCCCGGCGAACGGGATGAAGATGAGCACGGCAGCGCCGATGATGCCCAGCGCGAGCGCAAACTTCGTGGCATACGAAGGCTGCTTGTCCCCCAGCTTTGTCCACACCGTGCTGAACACGGCGCCGAGCAGGATGATGAACAGCGGGTTGATGGACTGCACCACACCCGGGGGCAACTCAATGCCGAACAGGTTTCGGTCGAGGCGTTCGTCCGAGTACAGGGCAATGACCGTGAACTGCTGCAGGAACACCGACCAGAACGCCACCGAGGCGGCGAACATCGGGATGAAGCCGATGAGGCGGGAACGCTCCTTAGCGGTGGTGCGCGGCGAGCGGTACATCTCCAACCACAGGACAACGGCCACGAGGATCGCGATCATGGCAGCGATGTCGGAAAGCTGGGAGAGCTTCAGCACACCGGAGGCGAACAGCGAGACAAACACCGCCACCACAGCCGCGGTGGCGAGGATGATGAGGACGTACCGGCGGGGCGACAGCGGATCCGCAACGTCCTGACCAGCGGCGGCAATCGTGCCCTTACGCATGATTGTGTACTGAATCAGACCAATGGCCATGAGCACGGCGGCTGCGGCGAAGCCCCAGTGGAAGCCCTTCCAGCCCCACAGCGCATTGGTGATGAGTGGTCCGAGCAACGCGCCGATGTAAATGCCCATGAAGTAAATGGAGAATCCACCATCGCGGCGCGGATCGTCCCGGTCGTAGAGGTTGCCGAGCACCACCTGCGAGGTGGTCTTGAGAGCACCGGCGCCGCAGGACACACTCACCAGGCCGATGGTCAGACCGGTGAATCCTGGAATAAATGCCAGGCTGAGGTGGCCGATCATCACCAAGATGGCGGAGAAGTACATCGTCCGCTCCGCAGACAGGATACGGTCAGCGACCCACGCACCGGCCACGCTGGTGAGGTACATCAAACCGCCGTAGGCCCCAACGATGGACACGGCCGTGGGCTTGTCGAGCCCCAGCCCGCCTTCATTGACCGAGTAGTACAAGTAGAACAGCAGCAGCGCCTGCAGACCGTAGTAGCTGAAGCGCTCCCACATCTCGATGCCGGAGAGGTTGGCGAGCCCCCATGGGTGGCCGAAGAACGAACGGGACTGTGCTTGGCTGGCAGGTGCTGAACCGGACCGTGCCGAACTCGGCGGCGTGTCCGTATGGTGTGCGGAGGTCATGGCGTCATTTCACCACACCGTAGTTGGTACCTGCGCAGTGAGCACCCACTAACCCGACGGGCGCCACCACCCCGGCGCGTACGCTGGGATCCATGAGTGAATTTTTCCCCATCGATACGTTTAACAAGCGTCTGTCCACCGTTCGCGAGGCCGCCGCACAGGCTGGCCTCGATGGCGTGATCATCACCCCCGGTCCGGACATGGAGTACCTGATCTCATCCGCCATCCACACCCACGAGCGGTTCACCGCACTGGTTCTTACCGCCGACGCCGCACGCATCATCGTGCCCGGCGTGGATGCTGCGGATCTGAAGAAGTCCGTGGCCGGCAAGCTCGGCATGGAGATCATCGGCTGGAACGACGGCGACGACCCCTACGGCTACATCGCCGAAGGTTCCTACGCGGTGAGCGCGGCCATGACCGCCGACCACCTGCTGGAGCTGCAGTCCCGCGGAATCTCCACCGTCAACGCCACCCAGGTGCTGGCGCAGGCCTTCGTCCGCAAGGACGACGAGGAGCTGGCCGAGCTGCGCCGCGCCAGCGCAGCCATCGACGAGGTTCACCGCCAAGTCCCATCCTTGCTGCGCGCAGGTGTGACCGAAAACGATGTGGCCAAGGAACTGGAACGGCTCATCCTTGTGAAGCACGAGGTGGTCGATTTCGTCATCGTCGGCTCCGGTCCCCACGGCGCCGACCCGCACCACGACCACTCCGATCGCGTCATTGAGGAGGGCGACGTGGTGGTCGTCGATATCGGAGGCACCCTGGCCAGCGGGTACCACTCCGATTGCACGCGCACCTACGTGGTCGGCGAGCCCACGGATGAGCAGCAGAAGATCTACGACGTGCTGCAGCGCGCCCAGCAGGCAGGGCTGGACTTCGCCAAGCCCGGCGTGACGGCCGGAGACGTAGACAAGGTCGTCCGCGACATCATCACCGAGGCCGGCTACGGCGAGTACTTCATTCACCGCACGGGCCACGGTATCGGCCTGTCGTGCCACGAAGAACCATTCATCATCGCCGGCAATGACTTCGTCATTGACGAGGGCATGGCCTTCTCCATCGAGCCGGGCATCTACATCCCCGGCCAGTGGGGTGCACGCATTGAAGATATCGTGCTGGTGGCGTCGGATAAGGTAGAGCCCATCAACACAACACCCCACGAGCTTGTGCGCGTGGGGTGAAGGATCTGACAACGAGGTTTAGTGGACGTCCACGAACTTCTTGAGGATCCACTTGCGGGCCAGGAGCATCAGCGCTCCGAGGCCCACGGTGACCGCGAACATCACAATGAAGTACGTGCGCTCTTCGGAAGCGACGTTCGGATGGTAGAAGCCCGCCAAGCTGCCGGAGAGAGCCGTGCCCAAGCTGATGGACAGCAGCCACAGGGCGAACATGCGGGTGGGGAATGCCTGGGGAGCCAACAATGTGGTCATGGAGTTACCCACGGGGCTGAGCATGAGCTCGCCCATCGTGAACAGGAACAGAATCAGCACCATGACCCAGAACGGGGTGGAGTTCGCGCCGCCACCAGCAAACGGGATGAACAGCAACATGGCCACGCCGATCACGCCGAGGGCCATGGCGAACTTGGTGACGTAAGAAGGCTGCTTATCGCCCAGCTTCGTCCACAGCGCACCGAATACGGCGGCGAACAGGATGATGAACAGCGGGTTGATGGACTGCACCACGCCCGGGGGAAGCTCAACGCCGAAGACGTTACGGTCCAGGCGCTGATCGGAGTACAGGGCAATCACGGTGAACTGCTGTTGGAACAGCGACCAGAACGCCACCGACGCCACGAACATGGGGATGAAGCCGATGAGGCGGGAACGCTCTACGGCGGTGGTGAGATCGGAACGGTACATCTGAACCCACAGGATTGCAGCGACGATCACGGCGATGAGGGCGGTGATGTTGGAGAGCTGCTGGACGTGCAGCACACCCGTAGTGAATAGCAACACAAAGGCAGCAATTGCAGCGGCAGCGCCGAGGAACACGGGGAGGTACTTCTTGCGTGGCAGCGGGTTGGCAACCTCGTGGCCGGCATCCTTGATGGTCTGCTTGCGCATGGCCGTGTACTGAACCAAGCCAATGGCCATCATCACAGCAGCGGCACCGAAGCCCCAGTGAAAGCCCTTCCAACCCCACAGTGCGTTGGTGATCAGCGGGCCCACCAAGGCACCGATGTTCACGCCCATGTAGTAGATGGAAAAGCCACCGTCACGGCGGCGGTCATCGCGATCGTAGAGATCGCCCAGCACCACCTGAGAGGTGGTCTTCAGCGCGCCGGAGCCCACGGCGATGAACACCAGGCCGAAGATCACGCCAATGAAGCCAGGCAGAATGGCCAAGCTGATGTGGCCGAGCATCACCAGCACGGCGGAGTAGAACAGGGTGCGTTCAGCAGAGAGGATGCGGTCGGCGACCCAGGCGCCGGCCACGCTTGTCAGGTACACGAGACCGCCGTAGGCACCGACGATGGAAACGGCGGTGGCCTCGTTCATGCCGAGGCCGCCCTCGGTAACGGAGTAGTACAGGTAGTACACAAGGAGGGCCTGCAGGCCGTAGAAGCTGAAGCGCTCCCACATCTCCACACCGGAGAGGTTGGCTAGGCCCCAGGGGTGGCCGAAGAAGGTCTGCTCATTGTGAGTGGCGGATGCGCTGGCTGCGTGGGCGGTTGCGCTAGGGGTTGTGTCGGCGGTTGCGCCGGAGTTTGGGCCGGCGGTTGTGTCCGAGTCGGATGTGGAGGGCCCGTTAGGTGCGGGGGAATCCTCCGGATGTGATTGAGAGGTCATTGGCTAATTCCATCACATCCATTGGGCATTGGTGAAGCCAGTCACCCGTTTTTGTCGATATTGGTGAGAAATACGAGCGTTGTGGGCGCTGTGGGCGCTTCGCTGCCGAGCTGGGAAAACTCTGAGAGGTAGGTTAGACGGGATGCTTCCGAAGAAAACTCCCGATTCCCGCACCGCTGCGCCCGTGACGAAGGACGGCCAGAAGGACGGCCAGAAGGTCGCCGAGCCGCACATCGTCCCGATCAACGGTGCCGCGAGCGTGCGTGCCATGCCGATTGCGGAGTACTACGACACCGTCACCCGCCCACACCGCTTCGTGCCCGCTCGCGCGTGGCGACTGATTGGTCGGCGCCTCTACGTGGAGGTTTTCTACCGCGGGTTAATGGATCGCGGGGCTATTTTGAGTTTCTACACCCTGCTGACCGCCATCCCTACCCTGCTGGCTTTCTATTCGATTGCGTCGCTGGTGCTGGCGCAGAATCGGGACAAGGTCCGCGGCATTACTGAGGATTTCATTAACCAGAACATCCCGGGAATGTATGCCGAGGAGGCCCGGAAGATCATTGATTCAATCCTAGGGTCCACGCAGCAATCAGTGATCACGCTGGTCATCTCGGTGGCTATTGCCCTGTTTTCTTCCTCGGCGTATGTCCGGGCGTTCTCCCGCAGTGCGAATGCGTTGTATGGGCGCCAAGAGGGCCGGAGTCTCATCCGCACATGGTTGGTGATGTGGGGTTTGACCATCGCGCTGGTGGTGGGATTGGTGATTATTGCTGCGGCATTCTTCCTGCAGGCTGATTTTCTCACGCCGGTCCTCAACGCTATTTCTCAGCCGCTGCATTGGGAAGGCTTCACGTCGTTTGTATTGGATAGTCTGCTGCCGGTGTGGGCTTATCTTCGCTGGCCGGTGATTTTCGGTTTGTCGATTGTATTGATCGCGGTTCTGTTCACGATTGCCCCGAATGTGAAGTATGGGCGGATGCGCTGGCTGACAACGGGTTCGGCCTTCGCGCTCGTGGGTATCACCATCGTGGGTCTGGTGGTGCGCACGTATGTGAACAATTTCCTTCACATCGGCATGTACGGGGCGCTCGGCGGCCTCATTGGTGGGTTTTTCGGCCTAGTCATTTCCAATACAATTTTGCTTTTCGGTCTTAAACTCGACGCCGAAATGACCCGCTCCCGGGAGCTCGCCGCCGGACTGGCATCGGAAGATATCATCCAGGTTCCACCGCGGTCGTCCGTGGGCGCGGACGTCAATAATGAGATTGACGATCAGCTCCGGGAGAAGGCGCGGGCGTTCCGTCGTGGCTATTCGGCGGAGCCCGCGGGGGAATCGGGGGATTCGGAGGATTCTTCGGAATCTTTGGGTCCGAGCTCGGATACGAGCACGTCCTGAACCACCTTCATGGCCGATAGCGCTGCCGGAGCTCCGCAGTAGCCGGAGGTGTGGATGACGGCTTCGGTGATTTCCTCGCGGGTCAGGCCGTTGGCGAGGCCGCCCTTGACGTGTCCGCGTAGTTCCTCGGTGGCACGCAGGGCTACGAGCATGCCGATGTTAAGCGGCTCTTCACGTTTCGGAGTGCGTAGTTGACCGCGGGGTGGGGTTCGGGGTGGCACAACATATAGGGGTCCTGGCCGGTACAAGATGAGAGTTACGACGCTTCCATCCAACCGAACCAGGACCCTACTGTGCAGCCTACTACTGGCAACCTCGTCGCCGACACCATCTGCCGCACCGCCGAGATCGGCCTGACGATCACCGGTGCCGCCGACGCCGGAAACATCACCATCATCGACGCCACACCCGTGTCCGCGAGCAACACCTGCCCTGACTGCGCACAATCCGGGAAGCTTCGCGACCACGTCCTTCGCCGTCTCGTCGATCTGCCGGTGGTCGGGTTCCCGACCCGTCTGCACGTCCGCGTGCCCCGCTTCACCTGTACGAATGCCTCCTGTGGCAGGAAGATCTTCCAGGCCACACTGAGCTGCGCCGATGACGGAGCGAAACTCACCCACCGGGTGACCCGCTGGATCCTCCAGCGCCTCGCGGTCGACCGGATGAGCGTGTCTGCCACCGCCAAGGCACTCGGCGTGGGTTGGGAGCTGGTCAATCAGGTCGCCCTCGAGGCCTGCCGCAAGCTTGTCTACGACGACTCTCCGCATCTGGACGGGGTGCGCATCCTCGGGGTGGATGAGCACGTATGGAAACACACCCGAAAGTCAGGTCAGCCATCCAGTCTGGTGACCATCCTCGTCGACCTCACGCCCCTGGTCGACGGCCGTGGCCCTGCCCGACTGCTGGACATGCGCCCCGGCCGCAGTGCACAGGTGCTGCGCACCTGGCTGCAGGAACGCGATCCTGCTTTCCGGGAAAATGTGCAGGTGGTGACCATGGACGGCTTCACCGGTTACGCCTCAGCCGTCGATCAGATGCTCCCGGATGCCACCAAGGTCATGGACCCCTTCCACGTGGTGCATCTGGCAGCCGACAAACTCACCGGATGCCGGCAACGGCTCCAACGAGAGACCACCGGACACCGGGGCCGCAAGGACGATCCGCTGTACAAGCACCGTCGCACGCTACTGACCAGGACGGACTACCTCACCGAGCGGCAGAAGCAGCGCCTGGACATGCTGTGGGCCACCGATGACGAATACGTGGCCCTGGAGGTGACCTGGATGTTCTATCAGGACATGATTGCGGCTTACGGGCATCCGCAGAAGTCGGAGGGCAAGAAGCTCATGAGCAGGGTGATCAACAGCATTCGTAAGGGCCTACCGAAGGGGCTGGAAGAGCTCGCGCAACTGGGTCGGACATTGTGGCGTCGGCGTGAGGATGTCCTGGCGTACTTCGATATCGGGGCGTCCAACGGTCCGGTCGAGGCGATCAACGGACGGCTCGAGCATCTACGCGGGATTGCTCTGGGGTTCAGGAATCTCAACCACTACATCTTGCGGTCACTGATCCACTCCGGCCAGATACACAACCGGATCAACGCACTCTAAATCGTGAAGAGCCTGTTAAGCAGGCTGCGGTCGCGTCGGGAAAGTCCTTCGCGGGTCCACACCGATCCCCACACTGTGGCGGTGATGTGCTTCTGCAGTTCTTCCCCGTCGGATCCAGCGTTGCGCTGGAGAGCAGCGTCGACGAAGTCATTGCCCATGACCTCGCGCCGCACCTGGATGCCGGCTTCGTAGAGATCGGCCTTCGCGGCGGCCGTGTCGGTGGCTGAGTTAGCGGCCGTATCAGTGGCCGTGGCGGAGTCGGCCTTCGAGTGGGACTGCGCGTGAGTTTTGTCGTTTGGCGTATCGTTCATGCCTTCAACCCTAGCCCTGAGGGTTGAATTCATGAGCTGATTTGCGGGCTAGGAGTCTCCGGGCTGTTCTTTCTCAGGCTGGTTCTCCTTTTTGGATTTCCAGCCCAGCTTCTTAGGCTTTGTAGTTTCTACGGGTTCCGGCTCAGCCGCCTCTGCTTGCTCATCTGCGTCTGCGTCACGATTGGTCTTGCCCTCGATCTTCTCGAGCTTTTTTCTGATTCTCTTCGCGCGCATGACGTTAAAGTCGTCCTTCGCCTCGTTGATGCCATCAGCCGCAGATTCACCCCATTTGCGTGTGGTATTCAGAGCACCATCTCGTACTTCACGAAGTGCATCCGTCCAGGTTTGGCTTTCAAGCTCCTCGTGCGTTGTGTCGGCACCCAGTAAGACTTGGGTTTGAACAACTTCATCAGCTGCAGAGTTGCACTTTTCGATGAGTAGTTCAGGCTTCTTGAGCATCCTTAGCCGCTCTGTCCGCGAAACCTTGCCTGAGGCATAGATTCGTTCCAGCAGTTGAGTTGTCACCTCAGTAACCTTCTCAACTCTTTCTTTTCGCGAGCGTTGGACAGCTTCACGATGACTTTCCAGATCGTCGGAGTCCGTTTCCATCACGCGGTCAAGCTCGACGATGTAGAAAGCATCCTGTAGCCGGAACGTCTCCGACAATGCAGCCAATAGGTCGGTAAGTTCGCCCTCGACCCCGCCGATGGCAGTTAGCCTGTCGGCAACGCTTGCGTCGGCCTCAAGGGTGTCCGCCAAATTCATTAGACGGCGAAGAGCTTTGGACTGGATAAGGTAAATGGAGCTCTGCACTCCCTGAACCTGCGACCAAGTCACTTCGTTGACACGACCAGTTTCCTCGCGGAGCACCATAGCCTTATCGATGCTTGCGGTTGCACCTTCGAGCTCGGCGAACAGTGAACCCTTGAGGTCTTTGAGGACGTAATCCAATTTATCTTCAATGGATTCGAGATGTTTGGAGATGTCTCTCATCTGCTGATAGAGCGAAATTTGAGTTAGCATCCCTCCTACATTCAGCATCTGAGCAGGATTGAGGGCCAGTTTGGCTGGATCTTCAAATTGGAGGTGCTTGACAATCTGACCTTTAGGGTTTCGAACTACCCCGTACATTAACCCGTTTTGCTTGCTCAATGAGGGGCCATACTTATCGAAATCGGCTGCCGAGTCGGCAGTCAATTTCACCCACTTGCCGGAAGCAGCCGTTGCTTCGCCGAGCACGTTCATACTGAGAGATATTCCCCTAATAGCTTGGTCTAGCTTCTTTTCGGGAAATTTCTGTAAAAGATCCCCTTTCCAGCGTTCCAAAAAGGCGTCTACCTGCGACTCCTCACCAAACACCGCGATGCCATCGCCATCGCTATAAACCTGTACATCGTCGCTGCTCACGCGCATCTCCCGTCGAGAAAAATTAGCACCGAAAAAGTGATGAATCCGACTCTACAACAGGGATAAGACACCGGTGCGCTTCCTCGAAGCAACATTCGAACACCGCAGTTCAAACACCACGAAGACGAGCAAACTTGCGCAAAAGTAGACAGAGCGGTATAGTTCGTCTCGCGATCAAGAAGTTCAACCACAAGCCCCTTGGCTGGTTGGCTGGCAACCGCGTGACGAACACGGTGCCCCCAAGGGAAGATCGGCCTTCTGTTGCACAAGCCCAGAAGGAAGCTCGTTTCATCGAAAGGGTGCACCAATGAGTGACACTTACCCCATTCTCCGCGAATTCCTGCTCAATGAGTATTTCCTCAAGGACGGCGACGTCCAAGCACCGGGTACGCTATTGATCAACGAATCCCCTATCACCCGCGTCGTTCACGACATTCGAAAGATACCCCACGCGGACACCATCGCTCCCGAAGATGGCATGCCCGATTGCGCCGAGCCGAAGAGCTGGTACGCACAGTTCCGCCAGTACTGCAAGTTTCTTGAAGCGGGCCCCGTACCGGTCACAGTCGCACTGTCATCTCCCGGAATTGTGAAAATCTCCTCCCACACAGAGACTACCCTCCGAATGTCGCCTTTCGCGCCCCTACTAAGCACGCTCGTGGACATGGCAAATACGCTGGATGGCTTCAAAGTTACATCTTCACCTGGTCACAGCATCGTGACATTCTCGCTCAACGCCAAGGGAATCAATCTATTCCTTCGCCGAGTGGAGGAAAATTCCGAGCGACAAAAGAGCTAACTCCCAGCCCGCCCCCATCTTCGACCGCTAACCTCAACCCATCTCCTCTCCCCATCCCCTAGTTCACGTTAGCGAGTGTGGTTTCCACCGTGTTGAGGTTCGGTCGCACCTGGTCTGTGGCAGTCGGCATCACTTTCATTGCCATTGCCCTTCTTATTGGCATGCTCACCCGTTGGTGGTTTGTCGTGGACGGCGATAACGACGTCCTCGCCGAATTCATCGAACACCGTTCCTCGTGGGCGACCGTCATCATGAAGGCTGCCACGACACTCTTCAATCCCGTGTCGGCGATTGTCTTCTCTCTCCTTGCCGGCGCGGTCGCCTGGTGGTGGACGAAGCAGTGGAAGAACGGACTGTACATCGTCGCCGCCGTCGCGGTATCCGGCGCCATAACCCAGGTACTCAAGCGCATTTTCGAGCGCACTCGCCCGCCGCGCCTCGACCAGATCCTGGTTGAGACCGACTTCAGCTTCCCCTCCGGCCACGCCACCGCCGTCGCGGCTCTCGCGGTCAGCATCGTATTGTTCTTGAGCTACCGCGGCTACCACCGACGCCTCGAACTCCTCGTTCTCGCGATCGCTGCCCTCACCATCGCCACCGTGGCGGCGTCGCGACTATACCTCGGAGTTCACTGGTTCAGTGACATTCTCGCGGGCACGCTCATCGGCACCGGCACCGCGCTGGCTCTCATCCCGATTCTCCCAGCGTCCGCACGCTCCCATGCTGTTACCCGTCGTTCCTCTCTTTCCTCCGACGCCACCAGCCGCCCCACACCCCAGGCGTCCTAGGGAAGCAGACTCCTCTTCCTTCGGTGAATAGCGACCTCCCTATCGCCGATCACCAACTTCACATGACAACTATCCTTGACACTTTGTCAACTTCTCTTTACACTTCGGGGCATGGACGACCTCAGTAACCTCGTGAAGGCTCACCGGCGGGCAGCTGGTCTGAGCCAGGCAGCCCTTGCAGAGGCTGCTGGGGTTTCGCGCCAGACCATCGCAAACATCGAACGGGGAAGCTACGCCCCGTCGGTATATCTCGCACTTCGAATCGCCCGGACCCTCCACACTCCTGTCGATTCCCTCTTTCCCCTCGAAGGTGACAACCCATGATCCAGCGCAGCATTGACGTCACGGAACGTGCATTCGGTGACGAGTTCTACGTCCGCAAGTTCCTCGAAGCAAGCACCTACGCCTTTCATCTCAACAAGTTCCTCACCATCGGAACGTGCATCGTTCTCGCTCTCCTACTGACCAATCCCTGGTTGTCGTTTATCCCCTTCATCGCTTTCGGCGCAGCCCAGTGGACTTATGCTCACAAGTTGCGCTCTGACGTTCCCCAGGAGAAGACTCTTTCACCCTTCTCCCCCGGGTTGAGGGCTTCAAACGCTTTGTTCCTCGCTCTCTGCGTCATCTGGATCCTGATTCTCGGCATCCGCGAGCACGACGGCGCGTCCGTATGGCTTCCCGCGATTGCTGGTGCGATGGCAGCTCTACTCCTTGCGCCGTACATCAAGCGACGGCAGCACGACAAAGATGAGGCACGAATCAACCGCAAGCTGGACGACGCCTCCGGTTCTTGACCCCCTTGCTATAGCCCCAGCCATTCCGTACATTTTCCTGCACAGGAGGCTGCAATGAAAACGATGAACTACACCGAGTCACGGGCCAACCACGCCAAAGTGCTCGATGACGTGGTGAATGACCGCGAGGAAACGATCATCACCCGCGCGGGCCACGAATCGGTCGTTATCGTGTCCTTAGAAGAATACGAGTCCCTCAAAGAGACCGCCTACCTGCTTCGATCCCCGGCAATGCCCGTCGACTTTTCGACTCGATAAACAGACTCGAGGCAAACCAAGGCAGCGAGCACTCGCTCATCGAGGATTGGCATGCTCTTGGTCTGGGATGAGAACGCTTTGGGGGGGACTACCTCTGGTAGCAAGCCCAGGATCGCACAACGCTAAAACGCACTAATCAACTCATCAAAGACGTCGACCGCAATGGCAACGAGGGCATCGGGAAACCAGAACCGCTGAAACATGGCTTGTCTGGCTACTGGTCGCGACGAATTACCGATGAGCATCACCTAGTGTACAAGGCAACGGAGAGCGAGATCCGTATCGCGTCCTGCCGTTACCACTACAGATAAGCCTCCTTGGCTTATGTATCGGGATTCAATTCCTAGATCCAGTAGCGCCGCACCAGAGCACCGTCATTGTCCACGCGGTTCTCCAATACTCCGCCGCATGCCTCGATGGTCTTGAAGGATCCCACATTCTCGTCATCGCAGGTCACGAGAATCTTTCCATCCCCGGTTGCACCCGGAATATCCCCCTGCTGCCAGCGCGCGCGTACACGGCCGATTGCCTGCCGCAGGATCTCTGTGGCATGACCTTGGCGTCGAAAACGAGGAGCGACACCATACCCAATATGCCCTCCGAACCGATAGAGATAATCGTTGAGCGCAAACCTGATGCTCACCCGGCCGACGATCTCGCCATCCACCTCAGCGAGAAGAAACTCCGCGGGCACCCGCCCCTCGGGAAGATTCGTGCCGCGAGCTTCGTCCCGTAGGCGCTGCAAATACTCGCCCCATGGTTCGACGCCACCAGCCGCCCCGGCCACACGATGCCGCAAGGAAAAATCGAAGTTCTCCTTCGCGAAGACGGCGTCGAGGGCGTTTACCGTTACCTCGTCCGCTTCGGTCGGAAACCTCAGATTGATCTGGTTGATTTGGTTGATCTGGTTGACGTGATTGATCTGGTTGACCTGGTTGATTTTCTTCCTCTGCGATGCGTTCGAGTTGCTGACGTTCATGCGATCACTTTATCGGTCGGAGGGGCGCTGCTTCGCACGTTTTCAGATCACTCCGCCTCGCGTCGTCTTAAATGACCTTGCACCGCCCTGCATCCTTCGTTCGGCCCGTGCCGCGTTCCCAATGCCGTTCCGGGCCCGGACAGGATTAGGCCCACAGCTCCCCAACGGCTTGCGTAGAGAAGCAAGATATTTTTCGAAATTGTTTCCGAAACCTCTTGTTCGATGTCGCACACACCTGTACTATGGAGGGCAACAACACAACACGGGGACACCACACCACGGGAAACACCAAGCCCAGCTCGGATTTGCTGGATAAATGCCAGCTATGTCGGGTTATAGCCCAAGTGGTGCCACGGGTACAGTAGGAACTTTGTAGGGGAATCATCCAGGGGGAAGGTCACCATGACCACCACACCACACACCGATAAGTCGATCAGTGCAGACGAACACACAAACGATACCGCTAGTGACTTATCAACTCATGTTGATGTCATCGAAGCATCCATGACAGCGGTCACCGACATCCTCACCACCCCCACCGCCGAGCTGTTCCACACCCACCGCACCGACATCATCCGACTGCTGAAAACCATCAGCCACACCGACACGTTGTATGCCGCATTCGCTTACGCTGCCCATGAGGCGCAGGTCTCCCGCGCGGCAGGTACGACACGCACATCGACCTACCTCGCCAGGTTGTTGGACACTTCCGAGTACCAAGCCCGCCAGTGGATCAACCTTGGGATAAGCCTGTACAAACCACCCGAACCACCCGCAGATAAGACCACCACCACCCCTGAGGATGACGCAGCCAACAATGACGACGATGACACCGACGATGCCCAGAGTCGTGCCGACCAACTCGCCGAACGCCGCCGGGCACACGAAGCCCACCAAGCACACCTGGCCGCCCAGACACAGGCACGCAAACAAGCCCGGAAGCTTAGCGATGCGAAACTGGCGGAGATCAACCGCGAACTCGAATACCTCCACCCCAGCCTGCACCACGAGCATCACCACATCTTGTTCGACAACGCCACCGCCATGGCAACAACCACCACCGTCGACGACCTGAAACTCCACCTGCGCACCCAAGTTCGCACGTTGAATAGCAGCGTGGTGGATCCAACCGCTGACTACCGGGCACGTAAACTCCTCTGGTCACCCGCCGACACCCATGGCAATGTGCGTGTGACCGCCGTGCTACCTAGGACTGGGCATGCATTGTTGGAAACCCTGATGTCCCCGGCACGATTGGCGGCCTTCGATCGCAGTCGTGGGGTGAACATAGACGAGGATCGTAGGACCATGGCTCAACGCCGGGCGGATGTGTTCATGTCCATGTTGGAAACCTGGGCCGAGGATGCTGACGCCGCCACCGCCCCACGCACACGGGGGTTGGCCTCCCTAGTGGTGGCGATGTCCGCGAAAGACCTCACCACACTACCCACCACCAATGATGACGCCGGTGCCGGTGCCACCACCATCGGCACTACCGGCAGCAGCTCGAGCGGAGCCGTTGACTCGGCACCTTTGGCACCTCACACTGCCGAATCGCTGAATGCACCGGGTGTGTGGTTTCCCACCAACACCAACGCCCGGCTGCACCCGATCGACATTCTCCGACTGGGTTTGGCTGAACATGACCTCGGGGTGGTACTCGATCCGGATTCCGGACGCGCCCTCACTGCCGCGCGGATGAAGCGGCACGCCACGGTGGAACACAAGCTCATGCTCATTGCTGAGCAACTGTGTTGTGCCTACCCGGGGTGTAACCGGGCAGCGGTGGACTGCGATGTTCACCACATCAAAGCTTGGTCCCATGGAGGACGCACAACTATCGACAACCTGACCCTGCTGTGCCGGACGCATCACCGGATGAACCGTGATCAGCATGATGGTGGTGTGGGCATGGGCCATGCCGAGGTTGATCCGGAATCCGGACGCGTCGGCTGGCGCGAAGCCCGCCACCACCACGAGGGCTTACCGGACCTGCCCGGGGCACCACCACCAACAACCCCACCACCGACCGATCCATCACCGTCCATCGATCCCTCAGGGTCTAGCCCGCGCGCACGTCCGCGCCCGCACCCTCGGTTGAATGACACGGTGGTGGTCAATACGTCCACCACCGCCAGCCAAGCCCCCGGCGCCAAAGTGCCGGACCAAGCTTGGGGAAGTGAGGAGGTTCAAGCACTATTCGACCCACCACAACCCCCAACACGCCACAGTGATCGAGCATCATGACCAACCACCAGCACCCAGCAACCCGGCACCGGGCATCACCCCACCCCAAACCCGAACCAAGCCGATCCGAGCCGATCCGGAATCCGGACGCAGACGCCAACAATGCAAGTGAACATCGCAAGAGAGAACAGGTCGAGCGAAAGCGTCTCAAGAGAAAACGAGACAACCAGACAAAAAAGAACACGGCCCGCCTAGAAATCAGAAGTGAAATCCAGGCGCACCGTGCCATACATACCCTGTACCCCGTACGGGATTTGAACCCGTGTTACCGGCGTGAGAGGCCGACGTCCTAGGCCGCTAGACGAACGGGGCATGCCAGAAGAACAATACACGGGCACCACTATCCCGCCTAATCCGCTGTTCAGACCCTCTATTCGCACCTACCCAGCACCCCAACATTCGAGCATTTCCCCAGCACTTTGCCAGGGGGTTGTTAAGAAAGCGTTAACGCCATCAAATGATCGAGCCACGCGCTGGTTTAGTGTCCCTCATGCTTACTGACATCATCTTGATTGTGGTGACGTGCCTGGCATTTATCGTCGTCCAGGCCATCGCTAAGGCGGTGGATAACCTATGAGCTGGGAACTGATCATCGGTGCCATCCTCGGAATTCTCGCGATCATTTACTTGTTGGTCGCTCTGATTAACCCGGAGCGTTTCTCATGAGCGGCGCATGGACAGGGTGGATCCCTGTAGCAGTTGTCATCATCGCCCTCGCCGCCCTCTACCTGCCAATGGGCAAGTACATGGCCTGGGCCCTGAACAACCCGAAAGACACCCGCATCGAGAGTGGCTTCTACCGACTCATTGGCGTCAAGGCCGACGGCAAACAGCACTGGGTCAAGTACAGCGCATCCGTCATGGCCTTTTCCGCCGTGTCAGTCGTCTTCCTGTACCTCCTGCAGCGCACGCAGCAGTTCCTGCCCCTGAACCACGGCATGTCCGCCGTGGATCCCGATCAGGCCTGGAACACCGCCGTGTCCTTCACGACCAACACCAACTGGCAGTCCTACTCCGGTGAGGAAGCCATGACCCAGCTGACCCAGATGGCCGGCCTGGGCGTGCAGAACTTCGTCTCCGCCGCTGTGGGCATCTCCGTGGCCATCGCGCTCGTGCGTGGCCTCGCCAACCGCGCCGGCGACGGCGCCATCGGCAACTTCTGGGTGGACCTCACCCGCACCGTGCTGCGCATCCTGCTGCCCGTGGCAACCCTGGGTGCTATCATCCTGCTCGCTAACGGCGTGATCCAAAACTTCAACGCACCCGAGACCTTCACCACCATCACCGGTGGCCAGCAGACCATCCCCGGCGGCGCCGTCGCCTCCCAGGAGGTCATCAAGGAACTTGGAACCAACGGCGGTGGCTACTTCAACGCCAACTCCGCTCACCCCTACGAGAACCCCAACATGTGGACCAACATGCTGGAGATCTTCCTCATCCTCCTCATCCCGGTCAGCCTGACCCGCACCTTCGGAATCATGGTGAAGGACAAGCGACAGGGCTGGGCCATCCTGGCCGCCATGGCCATCCTCTTCGTGGCATCCTTCGCCGTCATCGCTTCCAGCGAGCACGCCCTCACCTTCGTTCAGGGCGGCGGCATGGAAGGCAAGGAAGTACGTTTCGGCGTGCTGCCCTCCAACTTCTTCGCCAACTCCACGACCATGACCTCCACCGGTGCTGTGGACAGCTTCCACTCCAGCTACGCCCCACTGGCCGGCGGCATGCTCATCCTCAACATGATGCTCAGTGAGATCAGCCCCGGCGGCGTGGGATCCGGCCTCTACGGCATGCTCATGATCGCGATCCTCAGCGTGTTCATCGCCGGCCTGATGGTCGGTCGCACGCCTGAGTACCTGGGCAAGCGTATCGGCGTCAAGGAAATCACCAAGGTGTGCCTGTACATCCTGGTCATGCCCACGCTGGTTCTGTTCGGCGTCGGCATCTCCACGATGCTCCCGAGCACCCTGGACTCCGTGTCCGTCAGTGGACCGCACGGCTTCAGCGACATCGTTTACGCCTTCACCAGTGCCTCCAACAACAACGGTTCCGCCTTCGCCGGATTCGGCGCTGATACGTGGTGGTTCAACATGTCCCTGGGCTTCGCGATGCTGCTCGGCCGCTTCGTGCCCATCGTCATGGTACTGGCCCTGGCCGGCGACTTCGCTAAGCAGAAGCCCGCTCCAGAGACGGCCGGCACCCTGCCCACCTACCGTCCTCAGTTCGTCGGCGTGATCGTCGGTGTGGCCATCATCATCGGTGCCCTCACCTTCCTGCCCACGCTTGTTCTTGGTCCATTCACGGAGGCCCTGTCATGACAAACACCTTCTCCCCCAGCCAGCTGGGTCAGGCTCTCCCTCTGGCAATCAAGAAGATGAACCCCAAGTCCCTCATCAACGTCCCCGTGATGTTTTTGGTGGAAGTGGGCGCGGCGTTCACCTTTATCCTGGCCATCGCTCACCCGTCGCTGTTTACGTGGTCGATCACGGTGTGGCTGTGGCTGACTGTTCTGTTCGCCACCCTCGCCGAGGCCGTCGCGGAAGGTCGCGGCAAGGCCCAGGCCGATTCCCTGCGTGCGTCTCGTACCGAGACCACGGCTGTGAAGTTCACTGGCGACGCCGCCCCGGGCAACCTGCAAAAAGCACTGGAAGGACCGGAAGGGCGCAACGGCCACACGGAAGACATCGCAGGCGATGCCCTCACCCCGGGCGATATCGTTCTGGTAACCGCGGGTGAAATCATCCCCGCCGATGGTGACGTGATCTTCGGTGCAGCCACCGTGGACGAGTCCGCCGTTACCGGCGAATCCGCCCCTGTTATCCGCGAATCCGGCGGTGACCGCAGCGCTGTCACCGGTGGTACCCGCGTGCTGTCCGATGGCGTGGCCGTGAAGGTCACCAGCCGCCCCGGCGAGTCCTTCATGGATCGCATGATCGGCCTGGTCGAAGGCGCCCAGCGCAAGAAGACGCCGAACGAGTTGGCCCTGGGCACCCTGCTGCACGTGCTGACTCTGATCTTCCTTATCGTGGTCATCGCCCTGGCCCCGATGGCGGCCTTCAACGGCGCCGAGCAGTCCCCCGTGGTGCTCGTGGCACTGCTTGTGTGTCTGATTCCGACGACCATTGGCGCGCTGCTGTCCGCCATTGGTATCGCTGGTATGGACCGCCTCGTGCAGCACAACGTGCTGGCAATGTCTGGTCGCGCGGTTGAGGCCGCCGGTGACGTCGCCACCCTTCTGCTGGACAAGACCGGTACCATCACCATCGGTGATCGCCAGGCCTCCGAGTTCGTCCCCGCTGGAAAGACCGACCCAGAGCAGCTGGCTTATGACTGCCAGCTCGCATCCCTGGCCGATGAAACCCCAGAGGGCCGCTCCATCGTGGCACTGTCTCAAAAGACGACTTCCGCCATCCCCGAGTCCGACTACGCCCAGGCAACGTTCATCCCGTTCAGCGCCCAGACCCGTATGAGTGGCATCGAGCTGCCCGACCAGGACCGCAAGGTGCTCAAGGGCGCAGCCTCCGAGGTGTGCGGCATGGTGGAGAAGGCCGGCGGCACCATCCCGGAGGGCACCAACGAGATCGTCAACGACATCTCCAACAACGGTGGCACCGCACTGGTTGTCGCCGAGGTGTGCGGCGCGAACCACAAGTCCGATCCGGAGTCGAGCCGTGTGCTGGGTGTCATCCACCTCAAGGACGTGGTCAAGCCCGGTATGACCGAGCGCTTCCAGCAGCTGCGCAAGATGGGCATCCGCACGGTGATGATCACCGGCGATAACGCCCTGACCGCGCACGCCATCGCCAAGGAAGCCGGCGTGGACGACGTGCTCGCTGAGGCCACCCCGGAGGACAAGCTGGCTCTGATCCGCAAGGAGCAGGCCAAGGGCCGCCTCGTGGCCATGACCGGTGACGGTACCAACGATGCTCCCGCACTGGCCCAGGCCGATGTGGGCGTCGCGATGAACACCGGCACCACGGCAGCGAAGGAAGCCGGCAACATGGTGGATCTGGATTCGGACCCGACGAAGCTCATCGACATCGTGGGAATCGGCAAGCAGTTGCTCATCACCCGCGGTGCCCTGACCACGTTCAGTATCGCCAACGATATCGCCAAGTACTTCGCCATCATCCCCGCCATGTTCGTGGTGGCCTTCCCTGGCCTCGACAAGCTGAACATCATGCGTCTGCACTCCCCCGAGAGCGCCATCTTGTCCGCCGTGATCTTCAACGCCCTCGTGATCATCGCACTGATCCCGCTGGCGCTGAAGGGCGTGAAGTACCGCGCTGGTTCGGCGGCCTCGCTGCTTTCTCGAAACCTGACCATCTTCGGCCTGGGCGGTGTGATCGTTCCCTTCGTGGGCATCAAGATCATCGACCTGCTGCTGTCCGGCGTGTTCGGGCTCTAGAGACACGAACAGCACAGAAAGGTTCATCATGAAAACTTCAACTCGACTGCTCTCCACGACAGTGCGAGCATTCCTGCTGCTCACAGTCCTCTTGGGCGTCATCTATCCGCTCGTGATCTTCGGTGTCGGGCGCGTCGTGTCGGACAAGACAGACGGCTCCTTCGTCACCGATTCCTCCGGCAAGGTCGTGGGCTCCTCGCTCATCGCCCAGGCCGTGACCGAGCCCGGCTACTTCATGCCGCGCCCCTCGGCCGCCGGCGACGATGGCTACGACGCCATGTCCTCTTCCGCATCTAACCTGTCCCCCTACGATCCCGAGTACCAGGCAATGGTGAAGGAGCGCCGCGCGGAAATCGCCCAGCGCGAAAACGTCAAGGAGGATCAGGTTCCGGAGGATGCCGTGACTGCCAGCGGTTCCGGTCTGGATCCGCAGATCTCCCGGGCCTACGCTGACATTCAGGTCAACCGTGTGGCCCGCGAGAGCGGACTGGACCGCGCCACGGTAGAAAAGCTGGTGAAGGACAACGAGCAGACCTCGTTCAACGGATCCGATCGCGGTACCCCGGTGAATGTGGTTACTCTCAACCTAGATATTAGAAACGCCCGGGGTGCAGGCGCCGCTAAGTAACAGCGGCACGTACTCTCACGGTGCGCATCACAGGATAGGTGGTGCGCACTCGGGCACGCGGCCGGACACGGCGCCGGACGCAACGCAGAACACGCAGAACACTGCGCAGGAGATAAGGAGTCTTCTCAACAATGACAAAGCGTGGCACGCTCAAGGTGTACCTAGGCTTCGCCCCCGGCGTAGGTAAGACCTGTGCCATGCTCAACGAAGCCCACGACCTGCAATCCCGCGGCATCGACGTCCTCGTGGGTCTCGTCGAAGACCACGGTCGCGAACGGACCAAGTCGCTCATCGACGGCCTTCCCGTGCTGCCGCGCAAAGAATTCAGTTACCGCGGGGGCACCTATACGGATTTAGACGTCGACGCCGCCCTGGCCGCGCACCCCAACACCATTCTCGTCGACGAGTTGGCGCATACCGTGGTGAGCCCAGACGCCGCAGCTGCGTCATCGGACAGCTCCGCCGCGAGCACCGAGGGCGACCAGGCGGAGGGGCGTGGTGTGGCGTCGGATCAACTGGCGGAGCCAGAAAAGAAGCGGTGGCACGACGTATACACCCTGCTCGACGCGGGGATCAACGTCATCTCCACCATGAACATCCAGCACCTCGAGTCGCTGAACGACGTGGTGGCCGCCGTGACCGGCACCCGCCAGCGCGAAACCGTGCCCGACCAGGTGCTGCGCGACGCCGACGAAATCGAGCTCGTAGACCTCACCCCCGACGCGCTGCGCATCCGCCTGGCGCGCGGCGAGGTCTACCGCCAACAGCAAGCCGAAACAGCGCTGAATAACTACTTCAAAGTCGGCAACCTCACGGCGCTGCGCGAACTCGCGCTGCTGTGGCTTGCCGACAAGGTCGAGGAGGTCCTCGAGACCTACCGCAAGACCAACAACGAGCAAAAACACTGGCCAACGCGTGAGCGCGTGGTCGTGGCCGTGCAAGGCGACTCCGGGTCGGAGGCCATCATTCGACGCGGCGCGCGCGTGACCGGTCGCGTGGCCGGACGCGAAATGATCGTGGTGCACGTGGCCGGTGAGGACGACGCGCTCGCCACCGACACCCCGAAGCGGCTGAGGCGGCTGCAAGAACTGACCGACTCCCTCGGCGGACAATGGCGCGTGGTCGTTGGTGACGACGTGGCAGACTCGCTGCTCGAGTTCGCGCGGGCGGTGAATGCATCGCAGCTGGTCATCGGCCTCGGCGGGCGCATCAGCCGCATCTTCGGCGGTGGCCTGAGCGGCCGGATCATCGACGGATCCGGGCCCATCGACGTGCACATCGTGTCCACGCTGGAGCAGGAAAAGAAGACCGAGAAGAAACGCCTGCAAACCACCGGGCGGTTCAGCGTGATGCGACTGGTGACCGGTTGGATCATCGCGCTGGCCGGACCGTTCCTGCTCACGGCGGCGGCGATTCCCCTGAATCTGGAGCAATCGTATCTGGGTGCGCTGCTGCTGGGGTTCCTTACCATTGTGGTGTTCGCCGCCCTAGCGGGAGGCATGCTGCCCGCGTTGGCGGCGGTGGTGATCGGCTCGCTGCTGGCGAACTGGTTCTTCACCACACCGACGCACACGTTTACGGTGACGGAACCGGAAAGCCTCACGCAGATTATCTTCTTCTTCATCATCGCCGCCGCGGTGGCGTGGGTGGTGGAGCTGTCCGAGCGGCGGCGTGCCCTGGCAACGCAGCGCCTGGGGCAAGCCATGGTGCTCTCCGACTTGGCGCGCGGCGTGGTGCACGACGGCGATGACATTCCCCAGCTGCTCAACCGCCTGTGCCAGACGTTCCGGCTGCGCCGAGTGGATCTGCAGCGCTACAGCACCGAACGCAAGATGTGGGTGACGCTGGAAACGACCGACCCGAATGGCATCAGCACCCCGTGGGCTGGCGAAAGCACACACGTGGGTGTGGGCGACGGGCTGCGGCTGCTCGTGGGCGGTGGTGAGCTGAGCCCGCAGCAGTTCTCGATGATTGAGGCCCACGGTGCCCGCATCACGGCAATCATCGACCGCCAGGAGATCGACGCCATGCGGCGCGCAACCGCTGCATTGGAGGCTGGCAACCGGGTGGGCAAGGCGCTGCTCACGGCCGTGTCACATGACCTGCGCACTCCCCTCGCCGGGATCAAGGCTGCCGTGTCGGGCCTGACGATGGATGACATCGAGCTCGACGACGAATCGCGGCAGCTGCTCATCGAGACGATTGAGAGCTCGACGGATCGGCTGGAAACGGTGATCGGCAACCTGCTGGACATGAGCCGGCTGAACTCGAACACGGTGACGATCCGCAACCGCGCGGTGGACGTGGCCGAGGTCATCGAGGCCGTGTGCGCCGAGCTCCCCGAAGCAGCCAGCCACATCACAGTGGAGCTGCCAGACGATGCGCGGCCGGTGCGCGGCGACGCGGGCTTGGTGCAGCGGATACTGTCGAATGTTGTGATCAACGCTCGGAAGTACGCGCCGGATTCTGACCTGCTTATTAAGGAGCAGGCCGTGGGTGACACCGTGGAGATTTCGGTCATCGACCACGGGCCGGGAATCCCGGACGATAAGATCCAAGAGATCTTCATGCCCTTCCAACGGTTGGGCGACCAGAATGCGAACTCCGTGGGACTCGGATTGGGCCTGGCGGTGGCCCAGGGCTTTGCGGAAGCAATGGACGGAAGCGTGCGGGCAGAGCACACCCCTGGTGGCGGCGCTACCCTGGTGCTCACCCTGCCCGCCGCTGATGGCACTGAATAGGTTCGTGATGACGAGGCTTTCACAAGAGGCATTCGTAGGAGCCTTTCGTGAAGGAGATGCTGTGAAGGAGATGTTGTGAAGGGACACGAGAAACCGGGTCAGGGTATAGCGGGCCAGGGCAAACCGGCCCAGGTCAAACCGCCCCAGGGCAAAGAGGCCGACCGGGTGCTGCTGGTCGAGGACGATGTCCCATTGGCCAACGCCGTCATGGTGAACTTTAAAGCTAGGGGCTACGACATCAAGGTCGCCACCACGGCCAGTCAGGCGCTGAAGATCGTCGGCTCGTGGCAGCCCAGCGTTATCTTGTTGGATCTGGGCCTGCCGGACCTCAGCGGCCTGGAGGTGCTGCGCTCGGTGCGCAAGTGGAGCGAGCTGCCTATCATCGTGGTCTCCGCGCGGCACGACGAGCCGGGGAAGATCAATGCCCTCGATGAAGGCGCCGACGACTACATCACCAAGCCGTTCTCGGTCGGTGAGCTGCTCGCCCGAGTGCGCGCGGTGTTGCGCCGCGCGCCTGCCGAGAAGGAAGAGGAAAAGCCGATCATCACGACTTCGGACAAGCGCGTGGTGTTCAACTTGCAGAACTCCACCGTGACGGTGGAAGGCCAGGACGTGCACCTCACCCCGCGCGAATGGGGAATCATCGAATATTTGCTGCGCCACCGTGGACAGCTGGTGAACAAGACCGATCTGCTCCAGGCGGTGTGGGGGCAGGCCTACTCCAAGGAGACCAATTACCTGCGGGTGTACATGTCTCAGCTGCGTCAGAAGCTGGAGGAGGACCCGGGGCACCCGCAGTACCTGGTGACGGAACTGGGTGTGGGTTATCGGATGGTGCTGTAGGTCTGCAGGCTAATCGATACGCGCCTTATTCGGCCCGCGCCCGACTGCTGATCCGATGAGCACACTCCGCCGGGTCATCAACGGAAACGATGAGCCGCGAGAATCGCTCGCTCGCCAGTTCAATCACCACGGCGTTCTCGTAGCCGTTGACATTCCAGAACTGCCGTTCCCCATCCGCGTGGAAGGTCCCCGCCAGCTTCTGCCCCATCCGCAAGCCAGGCCCTCGCCATCCTTTTCCTTCATATTTGACGCCAGAGTCATGCGTTGCCCCACGGACGTGCTCCCATGGAACTTGGATCTGCCTGGTGAAGGACCAGAGCTTGTTCAGTCCGAGGGGTTCCACGATGAGAGATCGCTCGGTCAATCGAATCGCGTTGTCATTCATGATCATCTCCAGTCGCTTGCGTTTGTTTGTGTTGCCGCCGGGGTGTCAGTGGGTGTCCAATAGTCGACGTGCCCGGGACAGCACGTGATCGCCGAGAGATTCTGAATCATCGCCAAAGAGTCGCCCTGCAGCTCTGAGAGAGAGGTCGTAGAGCCGCTGATCCGTCGGTGCCAATTCAACGAGAACGACGAGCAGGAAGTCCCGCATCTCCTCTTCCGACACCGCCTGGGTGGTTCCCTCGACGACCATCTCCAAAGCCGACCTGCACAGCCCGTGCTTTGATCCGAAGATCTTGTAGAAGCTCGCTCGGTTGAGGCCGATTTCCTTAAGGGCGGTGTCCACTGGAACCGAGTCGAAGCCTCGTGCCCCGAAGAGCCTGATGGCTCCGTCTAGTACCGTCTTCTCGTCAAACTCCCGTGGCCGTCCCATAGTTTCAGAATATTTATTCCAGAACGAACTGTCAACAACTTCGGTGAGATTCCTCCTATGCGCGAAGCCCCTACAAAATTTCGAAACCCATGCGAAGACCCATGTGAAGAACGAAAACCCGGTGAAGTACGGAAACCCAGTGGACTCGGGGACTACAGAACGAAAAATGACCCCTGACCCCACACAGAACCCCAATCGAATCCCCCACCCCGCCAAACACACAAGCAATACGCAAAAAGCAGCACGGTCTGCCCGATGGATCATTGTGATCCTCAGGCAGACCGTGCTGCTCAAATGTACCCCGTACGGGATTTGAACCCGTGTTACCGGCGTGAGAGGCCGACGTCCTAGGCCGCTAGACGAACGGGGCGCTGGCCTACCAGGACTCGAACCTAGAATGACGGTACCAGAAACCGTAGTGTTGCCAATTACACCATAGGCCATCGTTCGCGTTAAGCTCGGCCTTCCCGTTTCCGGTTGAGCCTCGCTCGCAACGAGGGTTAATATAACCAGATTCGGGAATTACAAGCAAATCAGCAGGTCAGGCCCCGCAAACCCCGCAGAACCTCGCAGACCCCCGCAGCACCTTAAGCCTGCGCCTGGTACGGCGTCTGCTCCAGCGCCTTCTTCAGCCGCGCCACCGTCGATGCCTTCCCCAGCAGCTCCATGGACTCGAACAGCGGCGGGGAGACCGCAGCGCCCGAAATGGCCACACGCAGCGCACCATAGGCCTTGCGCGGCTTCAGCTCCATCTGTTCGATCAGTGTGGACTGCAGTACCGATTCGATCTTTTCCGTCACGAACTCTTCCTCCCCCAGCGCCTCGAGCTTCTCAATCGAAACCTGCAGCACCTCAACCGCGTCTTCCTTAAGGTTCTTCTTCGCAGACTTCTCGTCCAGCACCAAGTCCTCGTCGGAGGTCACCAGGAACCGCAGCAGGCCATCGGCGTCGCCCAGCATCTTGATGCGCGTCTGCACCAGTTCCGCAGCGAAGGCGAACTTATCTGCCGGGTAGTCGTTCGGGAAGTCCTTGTACTCCTCCAGGTACGCACGCAGCCGTGCCGTGAAGTCGTCCAGCTCCAGCAGACGGATGTGATCGGCGTTGATCGCCTCCAGCTTCTTCTGGTCGAACCGAGCCGGGTTGGGCTTCACGTCCGCCACGTCGAAGTTGTCGATCAACTGCTGCATCGTGAAGATGTCCTCATCTGCGGACAGCGACCAGCCCAGCAGCGACAGGTAGTTCAGCATGCCCTCGGGGATGATGCCGGCGTCGCGGTGGTTGAACAGGTTGGATTCCGGGTCGCGCTTGGAGAGCTTCTTGTTGCCCTCCCCCATCACGAACGGCAGGTGGCCGAACTCGGGGACCTGCTTGGCCACGCCGATGCGCACCAGCGCTTCATAGAGTGCGATCTGTCGCGGCGTGGAGGGCAGCAGGTCCTCACCGCGCAGCACGTGGGTGATCTCCATGAGGGCGTCGTCCACCGGGTTGACCAGCGTGTAGAGCGGCTGGCCGTTGGAGCGCGCCACCACGAAGTCCGGCACCGTCTTGCCGTCCACGCTCATGTGGCCGCGCACGAGGTCCTCCCACTCGTACGTGCGGCCTTCAGGCATGCGCAGGCGCCACACGGGCTGGCGCCCCTCGGCCTCGAACGCGGCGATCTGCTCGTCGGTGAGGTCGCGGTCGTAGTTGTCGTAGCCGAGCTTGGGGTCGCGTCCCGCGGCCTTGTGGCGCTCCTCGACCTCGGCCGGGGTGGAGTAGGCCGGGTAGACTTCGCCAGCTTCCTTCAGCTTGTCTAGGACGTCCGCGTAGATGTCCATGCGCCAGGACTGCCGGTAGGGCTCGTGCGGGCCGCCCACGTCCACGCCTTCGTCCCAGTCGAGGTTGAGCCAGCGCAGGGAGTCGATGATGGCCTGGTAGCTTTCCTCGCTGTCTCGCTTCGCATCGGTGTCTTCGATGCGGAAGACCAGCTTGCCGCCGGTGTGGCGGGCGTAGGCCCAGTTGAACAGCGCTGTGCGCACCATTCCAACGTGGGGGGTTCCGGTGGGTGATGGGCAGAAACGTACGCGAACTTCACTCATGGTTGTGTAGTTTACCCGTGCTTCTCATTGGCTTTCGGGCAGGTACTCGCCCACGATGTCGCCGCGGTATCCCCGGCGGCGCAGGTCTTCGACCCACCGCCCCAGCGGCAGGGTGCCAGTTCCGGGTGCGCCGCGGCCGGGCAGATCCGCCACCTGCACGTGCTCTGGCCCTTCACCGAGCTCGTCCATATCCGACGCCACCAGCTTCCAAAATTCCTCCTGCTCTTCTGGAGTGGCCAGTGCGCCCGCTGCTCGGGATTGTGAGTGGTGTGCGGCGTGGTTTGTGGCGTGGTTTGCGGCGAGATGATAGATGTCCAACAACAGCCCAGCCTGCGGCGCCGCGTCGAATAGTGCTCGGGCATCGCCGATGCTGCGGACGGGATAATCCTTCATGCCAGACAGCGGCTCCGCCATGACCGTCACGTCGCACCGCTCGGCCAGCCATGCGCTGGCTTCGGCGAAGCGCTCCACCTGCGCGTCCGTAAGGCGGGGGCCACTGCGGCCCACGACGAGGTTGCAGCGGGGCAGGCTGGTGGCGTCGGATATAGAGGCAACCGCGGAGAGATGAGCCGTGGACAGGGGTTCACGATGCAGAATGCCGCGCTCGCCGGCGGGCATATCGCCAGCCCAGAGGTTCATCGCGACGAGCTGCTGGCCGTGGCTGTGCAGGGTGCCGGTGAGGTCGGCGATCTCGGCGGCGGACGGTTCCGGGGTCGCGAAGGGCCACCAGAGTTCCACGCGGCGCCACCCGCGGGAGCTGGCGTCGGCGAGTCCGGCCTGCCAGGAGGGATAGCCGATGGAGCAGTTGAGGGCGGTGAGCGCGGGCGATGATTCGGCGGTCATGGGAGCCAATTGTACGAGGTCGCGGGGACGGCGCGGCTACACTACACAACCATGGACGCAACCATGAATGCAGCGACAGACGCAGCGACAGAGCCAGCGATGGAGCCAACGATGGAGCCAACACCGCACAGCAAAGTGGCCGTGATCACGGGAGCTGGGGCGGGCCTGGGGCGGGCATTCGCACGGGCTCTGGCCACCGATGGCTGGACCGTGGCGGTGCTGGGGCGCACCGAGGCTACGCTCACCGAGACACTGGAGCTCTGCGACGGCAGTGGACACGTGAGCGTGACCTGCGACATCACCGACGAAGCGCAGGTGCGCGACGCATTCGACCGCATCACCGGCGAGCTGGGGAGACTCGACGTGCTCATCAACAACGCGGGCATCCCGGGGCCGAAGGCTCCGCTGCATCAGGTGGATCTCTCCGCATTCGACGCCACCATGGCGACCAACTTCCGCGGGGCCTTCGTGTGCTCCCAGGCGGCGTTTGGGTGGATGGCCGCGCACGGGGGCGGTCGGATCATCAATAACGGTTCGATCGCTGGCCACGCGCCGCGGCCGCATGCTGCGGCATATGCGGCGTCGAAGGCGGCGATGGCGAGCCTGACCACGTCGATCGCCTTGGACGGGCGGGAGTACAACATCACCGCCACGGAGTTGGATATCGGAAATGCGCGCACGGAGCTGCTGGCAAACTTCACGGGAACGGAGCCGATGTTCGACGCCGATCATGCGGCCCAGGCGGTGGTGACCGTGGCGAACATGCCGCCGGAGGTGAGCGTGGATCAGTTGACGATCACCGCCGCGGGGATGCCGTACCTGGGGCGGGGTTAGGCGGGAGCAGTTGAGGTCAGGGCGGGGTACCCAAGTAGACTTGCCCGCATGACCCACGAGCAGCGACCGGTAACCGCCCCGGACTTCCTGCTATCCCGCCCTGACCGGAGCATCCGCACGCAGGGTCGCGTGACCACGTACCCGGATCCTTTCGAAGCCTCCACGGCGCTGCGGAGCCAGGAAGCCGAGCTGATTGTTGGCGCCATTCCTTTCGATACGTCCCACCGCGCTGCACTGATGGTGCCGGAGAAGGTTGTGCGAACCGAGGGGCCGCTGGAACCGCCGGCGTACTTCCGCGGCACCAAGGCTGCGGAATCCCTGCAAGTGGAGGCCGTGGAGGCGGTGACGACACTGGCGGAGCACCGCGCCACGGTGGCGGCGGCGGTGTCCACGATTCAGCAGACCCGGTTGGACAAGGTCGTGCTGGCCAGGGCCGTGGATGTGGAATTCGCCGACGAGGTGGACCCGCTTCTCATCGCCGCCCGGCTGATTGACTTGTCCGCGCACCGGGATGGTTTCGCGGTGGATCTGAGCGCCACGGGCCGGGAGGAGCACGCGCATTCGATGTTCGTGGGCAGCTCGCCGGAGATGCTGATCCGTAAGAAGGGCCGCGAGGTCAGCGCGTTCCCGCTGGCTGGGTCGGCGGCGCGGACGGGCAACTTGGAGCGCGATCAAGCGACTGGGCGCAGCCTGCTGAGCAGCATGAAGGACCAGGTCGAGCATCAGTTCGTGGTGGACCACTACCGACGCACGCTCGAGCCGCTGTGCTCTAGGCTCTCGATCCCGCCGTATCCGGAGATCCACGAGACGAACGAGATGATCCACTTGGGCACCCGCGTGGAGGGCACCCTCAAGGACGATGGGTTCTCCGCTTTGGATTTGGCGCTGATGTTGCACCCCACTCCTGCCATTGGTGGTACTCCGACCGACGACGCCATCGGCATCATCGAACAGGTCGAACAGCCACGGGAGTTTTACGCGGGCGCAGTCGGCTGGTGCG